>DATBBY010000025.1:0-24351 GCA_036270765.1 Candidatus Acidiferrum sp. | reverse complement strand
CGGGCAATCCATGTGCGCGTAGTGGCGATTCTGCGTTTCATACTCCACGTGCGAAACGGCAATGGTGATGCCCCGCTCGCGCTCTTCCGGCGCGTTATCGATGGTGTCAAACGCGCGGAATTGCACTTTGGGATTGTGCTTCGACAGCACCTTGGTGATGGCCGCCGTCAAAGTAGTTTTGCCGTGATCAATGTGACCAATAGTCCCAATGTTCACGTGCGGCTTATTTCGTTCGAATTTCTCCTTCGCCATCTGTTCCTCAGCTCCTCAAATCAAAGTCGTTTTTGTTGCCACCACAAATCGTGAATTCTTAGATCCCGGGTTACCCGCGCGTGCTCTTGCCCTTGTTCTTGTCGATAATTTCCTGCGCAATCGAATTCGGCGCCTCGGCGTAGTGCGAAAAGTGCATGGTGAAATTCGCGCGGCCCTGGGTGCGGCTACGCAAATCCGTCGCATACCCGAACATCTGCGCCAGCGGAACTTCCGCGCGGATCACGTTGCTGCCAGAACGATTCTCGGAACCTTGAATCGCCGAGCGGCGCGCATTCAAGTCGCCATAAACGGCGGCCATGTATTCTTCCGGAACGACCACTTCCACTTTCATGATGGGTTCCAGCAAAACGGGCGAAGCTTTGTGGCAAGCTTCCTTGAAAGCCATGGAACCCGCAATTTTAAAGGCCATTTCTGAGCTGTCCACGTCGTGGTAGCTGCCGTCGATGAGCACCACCGCGACATCCACCATGGTGAAGCCCGCCAGGATGCCATTGTCCAGTGCTTCGCGAATGCCCGCTTCGATCGGAGCGATAAATTCACGTGGGATCGACCCGCCAATAATTTTGTCGATAAAAAGGAAGCGATGCTCTTTGTCGAACTTCCACTTTCCCGCCGGCCCGCCAACAACCTCTTTGGCCAGCGCGTCGAGTTCGTCAGTGGACATTTCCTTCATGCTTTCGTGGCTGGAGCTTGGGATCGGATGCAGCTCGATCTTGCAATGGCCGTACTGACCACGACCGCCGGTCTGCTTGATGTACTTGCCTTCCGCGGTGGCCTTCTTGCGAATCGTTTCGCGATATGCGACTTGTGGACGGCCGACATTGGCCTGCACGTTGTATTCGCGCAGCATGCGGTCCACGATGATTTCCAGATGCAGCTCGCCCATACCCGAAATTAACGTCTGCCCAGTATCCGGCTCGGTGGAAACGCGGAAAGTGGGATCTTCCTGCGCAAGCCGCTGCATCGCCACACCAAGCTTGTCCTGGTCGGCTTTGGTTTTGGGTTCAATGGCAACGGAGATAACCGGGGCAGGAAAGTCGATGGACTCAAGAACCACTGGCTTGTTTTCGTCGCAAAGGGTGTCGCCAGTATTGACGCTCTTCAATCCCACGCAGGCGCAAATATCGCCGGCGTATACAGTGTCGATCTCTTCGCGCTTATTGGCGTGCATTTGCAGCAAGCGGCTGATGCGCTCGCGCGTGCCTTTGCCGGAGTTGTAGACGTAGCTGCCGGATTTTAAGACTCCGGAGTAAACGCGGATATAGGTCACATGGCCGACGAACGGGTCGGACATAATTTTGAACGCCAAAGCCGAAAACGGAGCATCGTCGGAAGCGCGGCGCAATTCGACTTCATCGGTGAGCGGATTTGTGCCTTCCAGCGGCGGCACATCCACTGGCGATGGCAGAAAATCGACCACCGCATCGAGCAAAGGTTGAATGCCTTTATTTTTGAACGCCGAGCCAGCCAGTACCGGTACGATTTTGAGCTGCAGCGTGGATTTGCGAATGGACTTGCGCATTTCCTCGACGGAAAGCGTGCCTTCGGTTAGGTACTTGTCGATCACTTCGTCGTCATGCTCGGCAACATATTCGACGACTTTGTTGCGATGCTCGTCGTAGAAAGCCTTATCTATCGCAGAACCCTTCAACGCTGCCGCCACATCCGTGCGCGAATCCACAAACGCCTTGTCCCACAATCTTTCAACCGGGAATTCTTCGAATTTGGCGCCCAGCGTTTCTTCCAGCCAAACAATAACTTTCTGTTCCAGGAAATCGATGATGCCGATGAAATTATCTTCGCGGCCCAAAGGAAATTGCAGCGGCACCGGGTGAGCTCCCAGACGCGCGCGAATGGTGCGGACGACATGGTCGAAGTCCGCGCCCATGCGGTCCATCTTGTTTACAAAGCAGATGCGCGGAACGCGGTATTTGTCGGCCTGACGCCACACTGTTTCCGATTGTGGCTGCACACCAGCGACGGAATCAAAAACGCAAACAGCGCCGTCCAGCACTCGCAGTGATCGCTCCACTTCCACGGTAAAGTCCACGTGGCCGGGCGTGTCTATAATATTGACGCGGTATTTCTTGCCGTTGCGATCCCACGATGCGGTAGTCGCCGCGCTGGTAATCGTAATTCCGCGCTCGCGCTCTTGCTCCATCCAGTCCATGGTGGCGGTACCTTCGTCCACCGAACCGATTTTGTAGGTCACACCGGTATAGAAAAGGATGCGCTCCGTCGACGTGGTTTTTCCAGCGTCGATGTGCGCCATAATCCCGATGTTGCGGGTGTCTTCGAGTTTGAAAGCCCTGCCCATGTGTCCTTGTTCAGCCTGCTTTGTAGATACTTGTTTCCCTGAGTCCGGTTTTGCCGATCCTTGCTTCGTCGATTCCTGTTGCGCTACGTCTTTAACCGTCACGATTCAACCTTCAATTCAATTGCATGCCGCTGTTACCAGCGGTAGTGCGCGAAAGCCTTGTTGGCTTCAGCCATGCGGTGCACATCTTCTTTTTTCTTCATGGCGCCGCCGCGAGAGTTCGAAGCGTCAATCAACTCGTCAGCCAATTTATCGATCATGGTCTTGCCAGAACGCTCCCGCGAATACTGCAGCAACCACCGAATCGCCAAGGATTGCCGACGGAACGGATTTACTTCGACTGGAACCTGGTAGTTCGCGCCGCCCACACGCCGCGTTTTTACTTCCAAGAGCGGCTTCACGTTCTCGACCGCCTTATTAAAAATCTTGAGCGCGTCGTCGTTGGTTTTCTTGGCCACCTGGTCCATCGCGCCATAAAACGCGCGCTGCGCGGTGGATTTCTTGCCTTCCCACATCATGGAGCAGATGAATTTATCCACCAGCTGGCTGTCATAAACCGGGTCGCTTGCTTGCGCCCGGCGAGTAACTAGTCCTTTGCGTGGCATTGCGCTGTATAGCTCCTTTAGAAAATTGCAAACTCAAAAACTTGCCAACCAACGTTGTTTCGAATTGCCGCGAATTTGTTACAAAACCGTTTACTTGGTCTGACCGGCCTTTGGACGCTTGGCGCCGTATTTCGAGCGGCCCTGCTTGCGATTCTCTACTCCCGCGGCGTCCAGCGTGCCGCGCACGATGTGGTAACGCACTCCTGGCAAGTCCTTCACGCGGCCCCCGCGCACCAGAACGATCGAATGTTCCTGCAAATTGTGGCCAACACCGGGAATGTAGGTGGTGACTTCAATCGAATTCGTCAAACGCACGCGCGCAACCTTGCGCAGTGCGGAGTTTGGCTTTTTGGGAGTTTGCGTGTAAACGCGAATGCAAACGCCGCGCCTCTCCGGGCAGCCCATCAACGCTGGAGACTTGGTTTTAACCTGGACCTGCTCGCGGCCCATACGTACTAGTTGCGAAAACGTCGGCACAGTTATTCCCTCAATGGCGCGCACAATTTTCCGTGGCTCTCGCAAGGCGCGCACACAAAAATGCGCGAGAACGCACTCCAACGCTGAAAGGTCTACTGCGAATCCGGAGATACCAGCAAGAAGCTCCGTGCGCAACTCCAAGAGGCGGACGTATTCGCTCCTGGCTTCGATTCGGAGAGGCTTACTCGGCTTTGCGGGACTGGCGTCCCATTCCGGCCGCTCTTCGGTCCCATTCCGTCGTGCAATGTTCCGGGACTGAAGAATTCCTTCCAACTCCGACCGCGAGATACCTGCGGTCGCCCCCATCGGGATAGTAACTACCCCGACAAACAACGAAGTATAAGGAAGAAAACGTGCTCTGTCAAATTATCTTCGAAACTGCCGTGTGGAAATAAGTGCACAGGTTCGACTTTGGCCCGGCCCTTGCACGCGCAAGTGGTTCTGCCAGCCACGGTAATTGAGTTGAAATTCGGCGGTTGACGGTACAAAGTGTCCTCTTAAGGCTCTTAGTATCAGGTGCTTAAACACAACAGCCTATCTTTTCACAGGCGTCATTCGGTCAGCGGAGGCTTTTCCTTAGTTTCGTCAGCACCTTGATCCCCGAACGGCCAAAGCCCTGTGGCCCTGAGGAATTCAAACTGGTGCTGCGCCCGTAGCATGGCGGCGGTCTTGTTTGTAGGCCAGGGTCTGGCGAATCGTTCCGGGCGGTCCGCGATCCAAAACGCAGTCATCGCCATTAGTGTAGCGTCTTGCGCCAGCACATCCGGTTTCACTTCTTCCAAGGCATCGGCGGCCGAATGATGGGTGTACTTATATTCCGGCGAATCCTGGTTCATATTAATGCCCGGCAAACCCGCCATAATAAAGGGACCGGTGTCGGTGCCAAACTCCACTTTGTCGTTCACCTTGATGCTGCGAATGTTCGCCAAAGAATCGACGAAATTCTGAAAATCGCCGACGAGATCGTCGCGGCCACCGAGTTGAAATTCCTTAACCGGTCCCTGACCTTCATCAAGCACGAGATCGCCCAGATGGTTCGACATTTCCGATTGATGTTGTTTCACGTAAGCATAAGAGCCGAGTAAGCCTTGCTCTTCGCCATTAAACAGAACAAAACGAATCGTACGACGCGGGCGCTGGCCGGATCGCAGAATGGCCTCGGCGGCGCCCAGAACGCTAACTGAACCCATGCCGTTATCAGTGGCTCCTTCCGACAAATCCCATGAGTCGAGATGCGCCCCAACAACCAAAATTTCCTCGGGATACTGCCGGCCGCGAATTTCGCCCACGGCGTTCGCGGTTTCCACCGGGCCGTCACTGAAAGTATTGTGAACATTCACGCGTACGTGAACTTTTTTGCCGCTGTCCAAAAAACGCTCCAACTGGCTCTGATCTTCAGTGGTTAGAGAGAGGACCGGTATGGCGAAATCCGCTGCAAAGCCGAGAATGCCAGTGTGGGTGAGGTTCATGCCCTCGCTTTTGAATCCGCCTTGACCGCCAAAGATGGCGACTGCTCCGTTTTTGGCGGCCAGCCTCACGAAATCACCGAACTGCGTAAAAATCAGCAACCCATTCTGATCTTTTTTTGGCTCACCCTGCACAACCATCAAGATAATTTTTCGGCTGAATTTGGCGGGGTCCTTCATCTCTTCATCTAAATTAAACACGTTGGCGGCAATTAGTTCGCCTTCGGCCCCGTTCGCCGGCGTTGATCCCGTCCAGCCCATGGCGTCAACATTCAACCGCCTGTGGATGGGACCCGTTAATTCCGCCTGCGCCGGGCCCCGAGTCCATCCGCGCCAAATTTGGAATTTCTCGGCATGAACATTCTCTAGGCCGATGGCGCGCATCTTGGTGAGACTCCATTCAACAGCTTTTTGAGACTGCGGGGACCCGGTGACGCGGGCTCCTACGTCGTCGCTGAGTTGCGTTAGGTATTCGTAGGCGTGAGATTCCACCAGGCCTTCGCCGGCAATTTTCACCAGCGCAGCTCTGGTCGCTTCTTCGTTGCTCTCCTTCGAGACAACACTCCCAGCTGATAGAGTAAGAAGCACAGATAGAACTGCAAGAATCTCGAAAACACGGCGCATTAATTTCTCTCTCCTGATATCCAGTCTATAGGACGCGCTCGCACTATGCACTTGAGACGGCCCTCCCAGCAAAAGGGTTTACGGCCGCGGCGAAATTCGGTGGGATAGTCAAAGTTTCAACATGAGCGGCGCAACGTTCTTCTTTGCGTCTTTTCGCCGAAGCACCTAAACTGCGAGGTGTGTCCGTCAATCGATCATTCATTTCGATGAAGCTGGTAGTGGGATACGCCGCGACCGCGGTTTTTGTACTAGCAACAACTCTGCCGGTATTATCCGCGCAACAACTGTCCGACCCGTCCAACAAAACGTCGTCTGTTGCCGGTCAGAGCACCGACCAGAAGCCTGCGAACGGAGCCGCGCAAACCCCCGCACAAATCGAGTTGCTTGAAACGCACATCCGCTTTGAAGCCGATGGCGCAAGTCGCAAAGAAGTGCACGCGAGAGTCCGCATCAATACGGAACTGGGAACGCGGCAATTCGCGCGCCTGAATTTCGACTACAATCGTGCATTCGAATCGGTGGAAATTCCTCTAGCACGCATCACCCATGCCAGCGGGGGGACCGCTGATATTTTACCCAGCGCTGTTACCGACCAGCCTAATTCGATCGTTGTCGACACTCCCGCTTATCAGGATATTCGACGCAAGACAGTTCGAATTCTCGGGCTGCAGCCCACGGACATATTGGAATATCGCGTGATCACCACGGCTCACGCCCCACTCACGCCGGATTTTTATTTATTCCACACCTTTGCCAAGGACGCCATCGTTACCCAAGAAGAGTTCGAACTGGACCTACCTGCATCGCGCGCCGTGCAATTGAGAGTAAATCCTGCCACATCACCAAGCTACGAAGGCAAAACCGCGAACGGGCCAGAATCGCGCGTCATTCGGCGGTGGGAGTATCGCTGGAGTTCCCCGGAAGGCAAAGCGAAAAGCTTCCAAGATCTTGCCAGTGAACCGGACGTGGCGCTGACTACGTTTACTTCGTGGAAGCAACTTTCCGGTCGGCTAGCGGAGAAATTTGAAGCGACAGAAAATATCGCTCCGGCCGTGCTGGCGAAATCCGGCGACTTGACCAAGGCAGCCGAAAAAGCTGAAGAGAAAATCGAGGCAATCTACAATTTCGTGTCGCAAAAAATTGCCACCGTTGAGTTGCCACTGGAATCAAATGGCTTTCACCCACGTGCGCCGGCGGAAATTCTCTCTTCTGGTTACGCCTCGCCTGAAGACAAAATGGTTCTATTCTCGGCGCTCATCCGAGCGGCACATATGCCGGCGATCGTAACGCTCGCTGGCGCACCCGATGGCGTTGACAAACTGCTCCCGCGCCCTTCCCTGTTCAGTCATGCGCTGGTTTGGGCCGGGACCGGCAAGGAGGGTCCCGGATTTTGGTTGGATCCAAGCATGGAAGTGGCCCCGTTCCGCATGATCGGCTCCAATTTGCGAGGGAAGTCCGCTTTTTTGCTTTTGCCCGATACCAAAGAAAACTCTTCGTTATCGCCTTGGCTGATGGTGCCGGTTGATTTACCGTTCGCCGCGTCGCAACAAGTAACTGTGAACGCGGTTCTAGCCGGGGACGGTCAGCTCAGCGCCAAAGTGCATTACTCGCTGCGCGGTGATAATGAATTGCTGTTGCGCGTGGCATTTCATCAAACGTCAAAAGAAAAGTGGCGAGATCTGGCGCAACTTCTCTCAATCTCCGACGGATTTAGAGGGCAAGTAACCAACGCAAATGCATCCGATCCGTCGAATACGCGCCAGCCCTTCTCTGTAGATTACGAAATTGTTATGCCGAAATTTGTGGATTGGTCAAAAAACCCGGTGCGCATCCCGGCGTTACTTCCGCAACTTGGCTTGCCCGATGCATCCACCACCATCGTCACTGGAGCAGCGGCCTCGCCGGTCGACCTGGGCACGCCGCTCGATGTCGATACGCGCGCCACGCTGCAATTGCCTCCCGGAACAACCGCGCACGTTCCCACGGGAACGTCCGTGGAACGCGACTACGCCACCTTTGCGTCGATATACTCGATTCAGGGGCCTGATTCTGCGGGGAATGTGACGCTGACGGCGTCGCGCCGGATTCGTTTTTTGTTAAGAGAAGTTCCGCCTGCACGCGTTACGGACTACAAAGCCTTCGTGCACGCAGTGCAAAACGACGAAGCCCAGGATTTCGCGTTGGAACGGACAGCTTCCGCGGATGATCACGCAAAACCCGCGGCGAAAAAGACTTCCGCGCAAACAAGCCATTAATTCAGTTTATAACTACCGAATCAAGATCGTTTTCCAGCTTAACAGCAAGTAACTTCATTTCACCTGCAAAATCTCTCGTTCTTTGGTGGCCGACAAATCTTCCATTTTTTTGGTTTCCGCATGAGAAACCTTTTCGAGTTCATCCAGTCCGCGCTTCTTTTCGTCTTCGCTGATTTTCTTGTCTTTTTCCAGTTTTTCGACCGCTTCCTTCAAATCGCGGCGCACGTTCCTTAACGCAGTCCGATGATTCTCAAGAATCTTGTGCAACTGTTTCACGAGATCCTTGCGCCGTTCTTCGGTAAGCGCGGGAATCGGAACGCGCACGACCTTGCCGTCATTGGTGGGATTAAGCCCTAGTTCGGAGGTGCGGATGGCTTTATCAATTAAAGGCACTACGCTCGGATCCCATGGAGCGATGACGATCATGCTGGGCTCCGGCACCGTGAGCGCGCCCAGCTGATTCACAGGCATTGGCGAACCGTGATAATCGACGCGGATGCTGTCCAGCAGCGACGCATTTGCCCGCCCGGTGCGCAACGTGCCTAACTCCTTGCGAAAATCCTCGACCGCTTTTTCCATGCGAGTCTTCGCCGCGGCTAGGGCTTCTTTTGTGTTTGAGATCGCGCTCATAAACACCTCGTAAGAAAATGCAAAAGTTGAATCGCTATTAGATTGGCTTCTGATTCCCGTTGCCGGTTACTTCAGACTCGTAACATCCGCGACGTTGCAACCAGATTCTACGCGGGTATGACCGTTGAACCAACGCGCTCCCCTAATAACACGCGTTGGATGTTTCCGTGGCGATTCATATTAAACACCACGATAGGCATGCCATTGTCCATGCAAAGAGAAATCGCCGTGGCGTCCATTACTTTTAAACTTTTGTGCAACACGTCGCGATAAGTCACTTCACTGTACAGCTTCGCTTCCTTCACCAATTCCGGATCGGCATCGTATATCCCGTCCACTCGCGTGGCCTTTAGAATTACGTCGGCCTTGATTTCCATGGCTCGAAGTGCCGCAGCCGTATCCGTCGAGAAGTACGGATTGCCAATGCCAGCCGCGAAAATTACCGTGCGCCCTTTTTCAAGGTGGCGAATAGCACGGCGACGAATGAACGGCTCAGAAACCTGGTGCATCTCGATGGCGCTTTGTACCCGTGTATGCACACCTTCTTTTTCCAAAGCATCCTGCAAAGCCAGCGCATTTATCACCGTGGCCAGCATGCCCATAAAATCACCGGTGGCGCGATCGATTTCGAATCCCTTTTGGCGCGCGCCGCGAAAAATGTTTCCGCCGCCCACCATGATGGCCGTTTCCACGCCCAAAGCGTGCACATCCTTCAACTCTCGCGCTATCGCCTGGATGGTTTCGCCGTGAATTCCGAAGCCCTGAGGGCCCTGGAATGATTCTCCCGAAAGCTTCAGCAAAATACGTTTGTAAATGGGTTGTACATGATTAGCCGGGGACGATGACGCGCGCTTTGCTGCGGCTGGTAAGCGGGCGGCGACTTTGGGTTTCACGATCTTTGCGGGCATGAATCTCCGGTTGGTACGCAGAAAGCTTCGAAATTGTAACAAACTATCTTAGTCGCCGCACGGCAGAGGAATCAAAAAAAAGCGCCCCGAATTTCCGTTGGGACGCTTTTAGTACTTTTTTTGTTTGTTGACAGTTACGCCGAAACCGGCCCTGTGCCGTTGTCGGAACTCGAAGACGCGCTGCCGCTTACTTCGCCGACTTTAAAACGCACGAAGCGGCGGATGCCCATGTTCTCGCCGAGTTTAACGATGGCTTGGCTGATCATCTCGCCGATGGTGACGCTTTCGTCTTTGATGTAGTGCTGCTCGTAGAGGCAGTTTTCTTCGTAAAACTTTTCCATTTTGCCGTTCACGATTTTTTCAATCACCGCGTCGGGCTTTCCGGTTGCGCGTGCCTGAGCGCTATAGATTTCACGCTCTTTCTCCAGCATCTCGGACGTCACTTCTTCGCGACGCACGTAACGAGGATCGAGGGCCGCGATGTGCATGGCGATATCGTGACAGAGCTGTTGGAAAATGGGCGTGCGCGCGACGAAATCAGACTCGCAATTGATTTCCACGAGCACACCAATCTTGCCGCCCGCGTGGATATAGCTGCCCACCAGACCTTCGCTGGCTTCGCGCTGCGCCTTTTTTGCGGCTGCAGCCTGCCCTTTTTTGCGCAAGACGCTGATGGCTTTTTCGATGTCGCCGCCCGCTTCGATCAGCGCCGCACGGCAATCGGCAAAGCCTGCGTTGGTGCGCTCCCGCAACTCTTTCACCAGTTGCGCGGGAATATTGTTGCTGTTGGGTGTTGGCTGTGTGCTCATTCGTCTTCTCTTCCACTGTTAGTTTGATGATCCGGATGGTGATACAGGTATCTCGCGGCCCGCTCGCACGGGCTGGACTACCTTCTAGCGCGCAGGTACTACCCGTTACCGGTGCGCTTCTGCTGCGTCGGGGGGAACGGTCGCTTCTGCAGTTTCCGCGGGCTCCACAGGAGCATCAATTGGCGTCTCCACAACGCCTTCGACGAAGTCGCCTTCTTGCTTTTCGTACTGCTCGTAGGCGCTGGTGTCCACATATTCGACGCCATCGACGAGGGCCTGGTCCGCGGTGGCTTTCTGCTCCGCGACTTGCGATTGCCGGTAAGCGTTGTGGCCTTCCAGCACCGATTCGGAAATCTTCGAAGTAAACAAGCGAATGGCGCGTAACGCATCGTCATTCCCCGGAATAATCCAGTCGACCACATCGGGATCGCAATTGGTGTCTACTACCGAAACCACCGGCACGCCCATGCGGCGCGCTTCCTTGACCGCAATTTCTTCCGCGTTGGAGTCAATCACGAACATGGCGTCAGGCAACTGCGCCATATTCTCGATCCCTTCAAGATTCTGAAAGAGGTGCTTCATTTCACGCTCAAGGCGGGCTTTTTCTTTCTTCGATAGCTCATTCATGCGGCCGTCTTCGCTCATGGCCTTCAGCAACTTCAAACGCTTGATGGATTTCTGCAAGGTGGACCAATTGGTCAGCGTGCCACCCAGCCAGCGATGGTTCACGAAAAATGCGCCGCAGCGCTTCGCTTCTTCGGCGACCGCTTCCTGGGCCTGGCGTTTGGTGCCCACAAATAAAACGTTCCTGCCTTGCGCGGAAAGTTCGCCAACGAAGCGGCTCGCCTCGCGGAACATTTTCAGCGTTTTTTGCAGATCGATAATGTGAATGCCATTGCGTTCCCCGAAGATGTACTCCTTCATTTTCGGATTCCAGCGTCGTGTCTGATGACCGAAGTGAACTCCGGCCTCCAGCAACTCCTTCATGGTAATTTCTACTGCCAAGTTTCCTCCTTTAAGGATTGCTGTTTGCGCTCGCAAGCGAAACGCTCTCGCGAAAGAACAGCCTTTTTGCCGGCTCCTTGCCGGCCGTGATCTCGGCGGTCTCGCTTACGCGAAACCGCCGGAGCTCGAAGCTGAGTACCTTAAAACTCGGTCCCAGCAAATCTCGAAACAACTCGCGAATACCCGCGTCCAGGACCGCGGAATTCCGCATCGCTTAGCGCTTGGTGAACTGGAAGCGCTTGCGTGCGCCTTTCTGGCCGTACTTTTTGCGTTCCTTCATACGCGAATCGCGAGTCAGAAACCCATTCTTGCGCAGCGCCGGCCGCAATTCGGCATTGAACACCGAAATGGCGCGCGCCAAGCCCATGCGGACCGCTCCAGCTTGCCCGCCAACTCCACCGCCCTTGGCAGTGATGACCACATCCACCTGGTCGTGCAGGCTCGTGAACTTCAGCGGTTCAGTAGCGTTGTGCTTCCACGCTACGTTCGGAAAATATTCTTCCGCCGTTCTGCCATTGATCTTGAACTTGCCGGAACCAGCGCGCAGAAAAACTCGCGCAACAGATTCCTTACGGCGACCTGTACCCAGAATCCAAGTTTGCTTGCCCATGAGGGGCGAACCAGTAGAACTCAACGTTCCTCCTAAACTCCAAAACAAAAACTCGGAAACTTGATGAAAGCGATTTCAGAGACACTTAGTGCGTGTATCTCGAAAAACCCTATGGAAATTCCTGGAGACTGGAATACTGCAGGTTGTTACACCCACCAGAACAACAATCCCCGAACCCTTACAATTTCAACGACTAACTTGCCATCGCTTGCGGCTTTTGCCCCGCATGACGCGCTAGACCGGCGGCGTCCCGGTACACGCGCAATTTCTTGGCGCGTCGCGCACGCAATTTATTCTTCGGCAACATGCCCAACACCGCTTCTCGAACCATCCAGTCGGCCTTGGCCACCCGCAAACGCTTGGCTGGCACTTCTTTCAGCCCACCCGGATAACCACTGTGCGAGTAATAAACCTTTTGTTCGACCTTGTTTCCGGTCATGCGAATCTTGTCCGCGTTGACGACCACCACGTGATCACCTGAATCCAGATAGGGCGTAAAACTCGGATTATCTTTCCCGATCAAAATGCGAGCCACTTTGGTGGCCAGCCGCCCCAGAACCATGTCCGTCGCATCAATCACAAACCAGTTGGCGCCTACTTTTAGGGCCTCAGCTTCCTCACCCTTGGCTACGTACGTCCTCATTGAAACGGTCACACCTTTCCCTGTAGAGACAAACATAAATCTTAAAGTACGCAGGGGGCATTGTCAAAGGAATGTATAGTTCATCGGAGGCTCTGAGGATCCGCATGGGGCGCCGGCGCTTAGCCTACGCGTTCGTCACGCTCCAGACATTCCCGTCGGGATCATTGAACCAGGCTACTCGCAATATCGAATTTGGCAGCGACCAAACGCCCAGCTGGTCTTGATTGAAGCCCTTATAGGTATTGAAGGTCACACCCTTGCCAATCAGTTCTCTCACGGCCGCAGCTACGTCAGCAATGCTGAACCCCAATACAGTGTGTTCATGGGCCGTAAAATCGGGAACGGTAGAAACACGCAAATCAATTCCTCCAACATCAAAAACCACCGCGTAATCGTCCTCCGATTTCAATCTGAGTCCCAACGTATCGCGATAAAATTTTGCCGCACCAGCGCGGTCTCTGGTGCAAATGATCGCAACAGGTTTTGCAGCGGCTAAAACTCCCATAGTTCCCTTCCTTCCATTTTGAGCAGCTTTTCTGGTACAAGCAGGATACTGAAGCACAATATGGCGCATCAGTTTTTGTGGGCCTATCCTTGAGGCGAGCGCGCTAGTATAACGCCTCGCTCAAGAGAGTATCTTCGTCTTTGCGGTCGCGCTAAGAAGCAAAGGAGAAACACGTGGAAGTTGTTGCTGGAGTCGATCTGGGCGGAACTGCTGTTAATTACACACTGGTTGATCGCGACGAAAAGTTTTTGATTGATGGCTTGTGCGAGCATCCCTCGCTCGCCAAGCAAGGGCCCGAAGTATGCCTGAAACAAATTGAAGACGGCTTGAAGATGGCCGCTGACCGCGCTGGTGTGCAGATGTCGGAAATTGTGGCCGTTGGATTGGATACGCCCGGGCCGGCGAGTTCGGCGGGAAGACTCAGCGCCAAAGGCTCGACGAATTTCGTGCACGCTAATTGGGCGGAATACGACATTCGCGAGGGACTGGCAGTACGGCTCGGCAAACCAGTCAGTTATTTGAATGACGGAAATGCCGGCGCGCTGTGGGGGCACTTTAATATTTTTGGGGCAACTGGAAAAGAAACTTCTGTGTCGGTAGTCATCGGAACAGGCCTGGGCGGCGGCGTGATTCTGGACGGCAACGTCATCAAGGGCAGAAAAGGATTCGGCGGCGAATTGGGCCACGTGTTAATTCCGTACCAGAGCATCGCTGGAATCAGCGGTATGAAGCCCAAATGTAATTGCGGACGCATCGGCTGCCTAGAGTCGGTCTGTTCGCTGACCGCCATCGAAAGAGATTTCCTGCCGTTTTTCCTGACGAAATATCCGGGACATGAGTTGGGGAAATTAGACAACCTGAATCGCGCTGCCAAGATGGTGCGCGGCCTGGCTGACAAAGGCGATCCAATGTGCCGGGAAATCTTCCGTGTGCAAGCCCACGCGCTGGGACTTTTCTTCGACGAAATGATCAATACATTCGACCCCGACGCATTGATCGTGGGCGGCGGCGCGATAGAAACGTCCCCCGAATTTCAGAGCTGGTTCATCGAGGAGATCCATGCTGGCATGCCTACCCAACGCGAGGAGCAGGCCGACATCCCCATTTTTATTATGCCCAACGGCGACACTGCCGGCGCACGAGGCGCAGCGATCGAAGCCCTGAAGCTGGCGCGCTCAGGTGGGCTTGCCTAAAACGCGGGCACTTCTGCCGTCGTACCCTTAAATTATCTCGAGCTAAGGTTTTGGACCCAGCGTTGGAAGAAATTGCGGTGCTTTCCTACCTTTGCTGGCTTGTTCGTACGAATACGCGATCCGTATGAGTACGGGTTCACTCCACGCGCGCCCGAAAAACGAGACACCCACAGGCAAGCCGAATACCTCGCCGGCGGGAACATTGATATTCGAATACCCCGCGACCGCGGCGAAACTGGAGCTTCCGCCACCAAAGTGGTCGCCCGCCACCAGGTCCGTGAGCCAGGCTGGCCCACCGGTAGGCGCCACTAGGGCGTCCAATTTATGCTTATCCATCACTGCGTCGATTCCTTCGGTGCGCGCCAACTGATGGTTTTTCTTTAATGCATCGAGATATTCCTGGCTGGTTAGCGGCCCCTTCAACTGAGACTTCAGGAAGAGCTCCTGCCCGAAATAGGGCATCTCCTGTTCGCGATGATTTTCGTTGAACTCAATAATTTCCTGCAGCGTGTGTACTGGCGCGCGCGGTCCGAGGCGAGCAAGGTAAGCATTCAGATCAGCTTTCAATTCGTACATGAACACCGTGGATTCGGTCTCGTCAAACTTTCCACGCGTTTCAATATCCGCGGGATCAACCAGGATCGCCCCCTGCGCTTTCAATAGTTCAAGGACGTTTCCCATGAGATTGTCGACCGCGGCGTTGAAACCAAAAGTTCCGCGCACGACACCGATGCGCGCTCCACGCAAACCGTCGGCCACCAAAAATTGCGTATAGTCGGCGTACGATTTCCCCCGGCTTTCGGAGGTGGCGCTGTCTTCGTCATCAACGCCCGTGAGTGCGCCCAGCAAAATCGCCGCATCTCGAACGGTCCGGCATAGCGGACCGGCCGTGTCCTGACTATGCGAAATGGGAATAATCCCGGTCCTGCTCCAAAGCCCCACCGTAGGCTTTAGTCCGACGACGCCATTCGCCGATGCCGGACACACAATGGACCCATCAGTTTCCGTTCCGATAGCGATGGCGCACAGGTTTGCGGAAACCCCCGCCCCCGAGCCGGAGCTCGACCCGCACGGATTTCGGTCCAGCACAAAGGGATTTTTTGTTTGACCACCGCGACCGCTCCAGCCGCTGGTGGATTGATTCGAACGAATGTTGGCCCACTCGCTGAGATTTGTCTTCCCTAGAATGACCGCGCCGGCCTCGCGCAGCTTTTGCGCCACCGTGGAATCCTTCGGCGGCTTGGAGCCAACCAATGCCAGCGAACCAGCAGTGGTCATCATGCGATCAGAGGTATCTATGTTGTCTTTGATCAGAATCGGGATGCCGTGAAGCGGCCCCCGGAGACGTTTCTGTTTACGTTCCTTATCAAGCCCTTTGGCAATTTCGAGCGCATCCGGATTTATTTCGATCACACTGTTGATCGCCGGCCCATGTTTATCGATGGCATCGATGCGCGCCAAGTATTTTTCAGTGATGGAGTGCGCAGTGAATCGGCCGGAGGTCATGCCCTCTTGCAGTTCGCCCACGGTAATTTCGTCAAGTTCGAAGGACCCGGCTGAGCTCTTCGTTTGAAACGCTGGCGAGATTTTCAGAGATGCACCGGACGCAGGATTTGGGGACAGCACCGCAACGGAGGCTCCGGCCAGGAGGCTTGCCTGGATAAATTTTCTGCGCGCGGGAAGTTCGGGACCGGCTACATCGTGGCCTTCGCTCTCATCCAGTTGCGAAGCCTTAGGCAACGGCGACTCGCCGTCCATGTCTGATTCATCCTTCATTAGTGACCTCGTGAGCGTAACTTGGGCGGAGACATGTTACGTCAAGTTCGCCCTCCGCGCAGCCATGCGAAACTCCCCGCCCTGCGCCCACGGTCCCGTCTTGGCCCTGATCGCAGGTTGTAAAAGTAACTCGGCCCATGAGTATTGAACGCGGAATTTTTGTGTCGAATGTTCCCATATCGAACAGAGCACTCTCGCGAATCGATTTTTTGACCCTGTCCGGCCTTCGATAAACTGGCTCCAAGCCTAATTCTTGGGGTATGCAATGAAAATTTACGAAGACACTAACCAAAGGTTGCCGAACTTTAATGTGACCGCATGGGATCGGTCGAGGCAGCGCTTACATGCCGGAGCCATCTTGTTCGCAGCTTGCGCGATCGCTGCCGGAGCGCCGATGTGGGCGCAAGACGTGGCGGAAGTGGCGCGCCAGGCTCAAGCCCGCAAGCATCAGCAAACCAAGCATAAAAAGCACGTGTACACCGAAGAAGACCTAAAGCGCGCCAGAATTCTTACACGCGAAGATCAGGAGTTGCTGGCCGCCAAAAAGCGCGACGCAGTAGTACCCGGAGCCGAAGCCACCTCTACCTTAGAGGCGCAAACGTTGGAACGTCTGCCGCTGGGCGACGTCGCGCGCATGTACCGCGCAATGAAAGAGTTGCATCAGTCGCAGACGGGCGAGCTCGCGGAATATCACATGCCTGTTACAAGTGCGGAGCTGGCATATGCAAAGTACGAATTTATAGCACCAAGGCCGAACTTCGCAGAGCTAACGACACATAACACACCCGCCGCGCCGCTCTTCCCAAATTCCGACTTGAATGCGCTGAGGTTGAATACCCTGCTGGTAGTGCCGACACCAATCGTGCCGGCGCCAACGCCTAATCGGACGACAGCCGCTCACGGAGCTTCGATTTCGCGGACAATTGCGGCGAAGACCACGTTTGCGGTTTCAAAACCGAACATGCCCGCATCGGTAGCGCCTGAGATCCCAGTTGCTCCAGTGTTTGCAAACCCAGAAGTGGTTTCATTGCCGGCACCAGGATTTGTTGCGCCGACTACTCAGCCAACACTCGCGGCTCCAGCGATTTCGAATGCGTCAGCACCACGCAGCATCATCGTCAAGCACGGCGATTCGTTGTGGAAGCTGGCGCAAATAAATTTGGGCGACGGCCACCGTTGGCATGAGCTCGCGGCCATTAATCCCGGCATCGTCAATCCTGAACACATCCTGCCGGGCACATCAATCAACATCGCGGCAACCGCGCCGGTTGAGCCACCTGCACCAAACGATTCCAACGTGACCGTGCGCAAAGGCGACAGCTTGTGGAAAATTGCCCAGAAAAAGCTCGGCTTCGGCGGGTTCTGGGGCTGCATTGCTAAAGCTAACCCCGTCATTCAGGACGCAAATCTTATCTACACTGGGCAAATTCTTGCGGTGCCGGCAACCTGCGACAGCCCGTCAGCAAAATAGCCAACCCTAAGCTGATTCTTAGGCTTCGACCTACCCGGCGTTTCGAGAAACGGCACCGCGAAATTTTTGCGCCATTTTATCAGTTACAATAATCGTGCAGTGATCCTGCGTCTTTCTCGAGGGTCCATTGATTCATCGCCACATCTTCCACAATGAAAGCCTGTTACCCATCGAGAAGTCCAGGCTTTCCATGGGCCAAGCTGGACTCATCTGCGGATGGGGCATTTTTACAACTATACGCATAGCGCGCGGCGAGGCTTTCGCCTACGAACGCCACTGGCGACGGTTGGACAAGCACGCTGCCCTCATTAACCTGCCGATGCCCTACGCAGCAGCCAAAGTGCGCATGCATCTTCACGAAGTAATCCGCGCCAACAAAATCGCTGAGGGCTGCGCCAGAATCTATCTTATTTATAACAACGTGGGATTCTGGCAAAGCGACGAACAGCGTCCTCAAGTGGATCTTCTGATTTGTTCAGCTGGTCTTCCTGAGTATTCCAACGTTGCCCGCCTGGGGCTGCGTGCCCACGGCCGACACGCGGCCGCGCCGCTTTCGGGAGTCAAGAGCATCTCCTGGTTGAATAACGTATGGGCCGTCGCGGAAGCCGCAAAGGAGGGCTTTGACGAGGTTGTGCTCCTGAACGAACGCAGCGAAGTCTCCGAATGCACTTCCGCCAATATTTTCGTGGTGAAAAATAGCAAGGTGTTGACGCCTCCGCTAAGCTCCGGATGCCTTGAAGGTGTCACGCGCGGAATTTTGATGGAAATCGCTCCCGAATCCGGCGTATCCGTTGCAGAGCAATCTTTACGCCCCCAGGACTTGTATTCCGCTGACGAAGTTTTCATTTCTTCAACGAATCGCAATGTTATTGGAGTGGGCGAGATTGCCGGTCAGAAAATCGCCGCTGCCCCCGGTCCGGTAACCCAGCGTCTTAATGAGCTCTTCGACGCGTATATCGACGATTACGTCACGCGCCGCGTATCCATCAGCACCCGGTAGCATTTCCCAAGTAAGACTATTGCCTGGAACTTTCCGCGCTCTCACCACGTTTCTTAGAGAGACAAGATTTGCTCGCACCCAACTCTTTTCAGAATAATTCGTCTCAAGGATAGTCACCACCGCGGTCGACGAGGTGGCGGGAGAAATCCATGCTCGAGTCACTAAGTTCGGATCTCCGCTTTGGAGCCCGCACGCTGTGGAAAAACCGGGCCTTCTCCGCAATCGCGATCATCACTCTGGCTTTGGGGGTCGGAGCTTCCTCTGCAATTTTCAGCGTGATAGACAATATCCTGCTGGAGCCGTTTCCCTACCCTGCGGCGCAACGCTTGATGTCCCTGGTAATTCATGACACCGACCAGAGCAATCCTGGCGGCCGCGGAGCCTTTACCGGGGCCGAATTCCTGGACTATTCGACGCAGAACCACGTGTTCGAAAACGCCATTGGGATGGCTCAAACGGATGTGCTTTATACCTCCGGTGAGGGTACCGAACGTTTCGTGGGCATGCTTATCACGCCCAATACCTTCGAATTTCTGGGCGTTCAGCCTTTGCGGGGGCGTGCCGCGCAAACCGCAGATTACCAGCCTGGCGCGCCGCCTACCTTCGTACTACGTTACAAGACGTGGGTAAGCCGTTTCAGCTCCGATCCCTCGATCCTGAACAAGAATTTCACACTGAACGGAGTGTCACGCACTCTGGTGGGTATCATGCCGCCTCGTTTTGCCTGGGGCGACGCCGACATGTGGCTTCCCCAGACTCCCGTCCGAGGTGAAACATTCAACGGGTTCCCAGTGTTTTGGTTTATGTTGGGGCGCTTACAGCCCGGGGTTACCAAGGATCAGGGTGCCGCCGACTTCGCGGTGCTCGCTAAGCAGCAAGCTACCCAACATCCCACTGACTATCCCAAACATTTTTCTGTGCAGCTCATGTCCCTGGCCGATGGTGTGGTCGGTCAATTTCGCGCCACCTTGTTCATCGTACTGGCTGCGGTTGGATTGCTGCTGCTCATCGGATGCGGCAACGTCGCGAATTTGCTTCTGGCGCGGGCCACCACGCGTGAAAAAGAATTCGCGGTGCGCGCGGCACTCGGAGCTGGGCGACGACGCCTGATTCAACAACTCCTGGTCGAGAGCATGTTGCTCGCAATTGGAGGCGCCTTATTCGGCGCGCTGCTCGCCTGGGCCGGCCTTAAGGGATTGATCGCCATCATTCCACCCAACATTATTCCCGCGGAGAGCGTCATTCGCATGAACGGCGCAGTGCTGCTTTTCACCCTGGCCGTGGCCGTTCTCACCGCATTGATTTTTGGTTTGGCCCCGGCGCTCCAGGCTTCACGCCGCAACCTGAACGATTCTCTGCGCGACAGCAGCAAAGGAACGAGCGGTGGCTCCAGCCACGCCAATATCCGCAACGCTGTAATCGTTTTTGAAGTGGCCCTATCGCTCACCCTTCTCATTGGCGCGGGACTCTTGATGCGCAGTTTCGAGGCGCTACATGAAGTGAAACTTGGGCTACGCCCCGATCACATACTTGTCGCGCGGCTGCCGCTCCCGCAGGACCGCTATAAATCGGCAGCTCAGGTCGCCGGATTCTTTCGACCCCTGCTGCAGCGCCTGAACTCACTGCCAGGTGTGGTTTCCGCCACGGAAACAAGCACCCTTCCACCGTACGGCGGTATTCCCTCCGACATCGAAATTCCCGGTAAAGTACACAACCAAACGTGGACCTCATTATTCCAGCTTTGCAGCGAACAATATTTTACCGTGCTGCGCATTCAGTTCCTGCGGGGGCGCGGCTTCACGGAGTCGGAAGTCAACAATGCGCGGAAACTGGTGGTGATCAATCAAACCTTTCAGCGCAAGTATTTTGGCGATGAAGATCCCATCGGCAAGCGAATCCATATCCTGCAGCTTGAGAAATTTCCGGATCCAAACCCCGACGCCTGGTATGAAGTGATCGGCATTGTCGATGACGTTAAAAATCACGGCCTTCAGGATCCGATCGAGCCGGAAACTTGGGTGCCCTACACGGTTACCGGTTCCGCCCAACGGGGAGTGCTGGTTCGTACTGCTGGTGAGCCAATGCTGATGATGAATGCAATGCGGCAGGAGATTTGGAGCACCGACCGCAGCGTGGCGTTAACATTCACCGGCACGATGGAAGAGTTCATCAACTCCTTTTCTTATTCGCAGCCGCGATTCGGATTCTTGCTGGTGACTGTCTTCGCCTTAGTCGGAGTGATTCTTGTATCCATCGGCGTTTACAGCGTGATTGCCTACACCACTGCTCGCCGCACCCACGAAATCGGCATTCGAATGGCCTTAGGAGCGAATGGTGGAGATGTTCAAAGATTGGTGATACGCACTGGGCTGCGGCTGGTCGCCTTAGGAATCATTATCGGCTTGTGCGTAAGCTTTGTGCTGGCCAGGTTGATTGCCAGCCAACTCTGGGGAGTGTCAGCGCACGATCCCTTAACATTGGTTGTCGTGCCATTCCTGTTGTTGATTATTGGAGTTTTGGCTTGCTGGATTCCGGCAAGACGCGCCACGCACGTCAATCCTGTCATCGCTCTAAGGTATGAGTAACTCATCGCCAGCGATTCGGTGTTACACCCCGGGAAAGCTCTGATACCTGAAGAATTAGCGACCGCGCGAACGCTTGCTCTTTGAAGCGGAGGCCCGCTTCCCTGCTCGACCAGACTTCGCAGTTCGTTTGGCGGATTTCTTTTTGGTAGTCGCTTTTTTGGCCCTCTTCGCCGAGGCTCTCCGTTTGGTAGGCGTGACTTTGCGAACCACTTCGCTGGTAGTTTCGCCTATCGACTTCTGCGCCGCTCCGGCCTTGGCAGCCAGGCTGCCCAATGTGGAACCGATGGATTCCGCCACGCTCATTAATAATCCGCCGTTCTTGTCATCCGCCTTATTGCTATCCGTCATTTACGCTCCTCGGTTGCCGGGTTACCGCCAAAAATTCAAAACCTCAAAGAAGCGCGCACCCATGTTCAACGCGACGGGTGCGCACTGTACCTAGATGTATCCAGTAAATTGAGTTTAAGTCATACTCTTCCGCGCAATTGCCAAAAAACCCGCGCGAAAGTTAGACTGGTCTGCGCCCCTGGATCACCCGAATCAATATAACGATGATCGCCAAGACCAGCAGAATGTGGATAAAGCCACCCAATGTGTATGAGGTGACTAGACCGAGCAGCCACAGAATCACGAGGATAACTGCTATTGTCCAGAGCAAGTCCATTCTCCTGTCTCCTTAGAATAACTTCTTGACGGCCCATCCGGGCGCCTTAGAGATGGGGCGACAGTAAGGGGAATGTGTCTCGGGAGCCATCAGGTAAACGGTGTAGGGGTCGGCACATTTTGTAGTATTAGTACGACAAAATTAAAAAGCCGCGGAGGTAGCCGCGGCTTCGCACTTGCTCTATTTGATCCGTCCGAATTACGAGTGCGACGTGTAATCCGAACCGCCATTCGGTTTCTGCCAGTTCTTCTCGCCTGTCCCGCTCCCGCCAGCACTCGGCACTGCGCTGAAAGGTGTAGCCGGCCGGCCGCTTGCAGCCTTGTTGTAGTGTTCAGAAAAGCCCGGAACCAGCTCCTCAATGAATTGGCTGATACGAGTAGTGGCCATCCCTATGGCCGCGTTCTTCAAGTTTTCCCAGGTCTCCGACGTCTTCGATGCAGTGTTACCACTCGGGTAGGAAGACCCGGTCGAATGCGATTCCAGGTGTGGCGCGGTTTCCCGGCTCGTGTCAGGAGTCTGACGGTTAGTGTAAGGGGTCCAAGGGTCCCGCGACGTGCGGCGCCGCGAAGACAGCTTCGAGGTTATGCTCGAGGTGCTTGGCAATAGCGCCGAAACCACCGCGCCCCCGAGGAACGCCGCTCCCAGCATGATTCCCGGGCGCTCGTGGAATTGCGTCCGCCAATCGAATGCGCTCTTAACCTTTTCCTCCAGTTCACTGATGTTGTCTTCCAGTTCGCTGCGTTGATGCTGAATGTGTCGCTCTATTTGATCTGGTTTTTCGCCCATTGCACGTTCTCCTTCATCGTTTCAACCGTTCGTTCAGGAACTGTATTTACCTGCTTGAATCCCTTGGACGCGCTGGTGATGAGCACAAGTGCGATAAGCCCTAGAATTCCGCCCACAATGAGCGCCGCCTGCCAGGTTGCCATCATTGTGGCAAGCCCCATCACCAGAGTGAATATGAGGAACCCGAGGGCGTAAAAACCGATCGCGGCCCCGACAACGATCATTTTTAACGGCGGAGCCGCCTTGGAGGCCTCCTGCTTAACTTCGGCCTTCGCCAGGCGAAATTCGGAGCGAATAATCTCCTCAATATTGCCGACGATGTCTTGTAGAACTTCAGGCACACTTCTGCCGTTTTGAGTCGTCATTTTGGCTCCCTGAGCGACACTTTATCAGTCGCTGCTGCGCATCACCCGGGCAAGAAGAAACCCGAGAATTGCAGCCGCTGCCAGAGACTGGCCGGGATAACGTTTTACCAATTCGGTTACGTCGTCAGCCATTTCTTTAAAATCGTGGTCGCGTACGTATTCCGCCGTGGCTTGAAGCTTGTCGGCCGTAGCATGAGCTGCGCTGGCGACACGGTCTGACGTGGCATGCGCCGCGCTCGCTACACGGTCGGACTGGGTATGGATGGCCGAGGCCGTGCGGTTCAACGAATCCGCAGCCGGACCGCGAGACGCATCGATCTTATCGGCAGTCCTGCGACCGAAGTCGGACACGCGTTCCTTCACATCAGTCGCCTTGTCCGAAATTTGTTCCTTTAATCTCGCAGCCGTGCCGGAAGCCGTGCCGCTCGTTCCGGTTCCGCTGTCGCCATACTTCTGTCCTGAGTCCTGTTGATAATTCTCGTCCATGATTTCTCCTTTTCGTCCCGTAAGCGGGTCACAATGTGTCGGATATCTTAAAAGGGCCCGGTTCTTTAACTTGGCGAATCGTATTCCCTAGCGTCTCACTGGACCATCCGGTAAAAAGCGTAGATTCATTGGCCCTTCGCGGTACTGAATAAATTTTGAATTACTGCGCTACAACCAGGATCCCTAAATCCGGAGTATTTCGCCGAGCCTTAGATCGTGTATGCTTAGGGCAACGTTTCTGTGCGCGCTTCTCGATGCGGGGGTTTATGCTCGGTTTTTATGAGGAGATGGCTGACTTGGCGGCCATGAGTGAGGATGACGGCTTCCTGGGCCAGTGTGCGAGCTCGGAAATAGAGAACGGCGCGCCTGAGGATCAGAACTTCCTTCCTACCTTGCCGGCCGTCGCGTTACTTCCCCGCGCGCCTCGACAGTTGAAGCTGTCAGCAACTATGTCAGGCAGCAGTAGCAACGCTTGAGCGGTCCATTCTGTGTAAGGCCTGCTGTTGGTCACACTACAGTTACTTACCCGCATTAAAATCGATAAAATTCTTGTACTCTGAATACTAGGTGACTCTGTAGTGGCTCGCACTTCTTCAGCCAAAGACATTTCCAGGATCCTCACTTTAGTTGCCGCAGTCGTAGTCATTACCGCTCTTTACTTCGCGCGGGTGATGTTGGTCCCGCTGGCGCTCGCGGTGCTCTTCACCTTTGTGCTGGCCCCCCTGGTGACCGCGCTCGAGCGCATTCGTTTTCCGCGTTTTTTTGCAATCTTTCTGGTGGTTGGCATTGCCGTCTCTGGTATCGGCATTATGGGATGGACGGTAGGAAACCAGTTGATCGACGTGACCAATCAACTGCCCAGTTACAAGACCAACATAAAAGAAAAAATCGACGCTAT
>DATBBY010000024.1:0-96254 GCA_036270765.1 Candidatus Acidiferrum sp. | reverse complement strand
AACGGCCAGGTCCGCGCCTCGTTGATGGGCGGTGGTGGCCAGGCTCAAGATGCGAGCGGCATTGCCTGCAAAATCGCCGACGGTGGGATTAAACTGCGCGAGCGCTATTTTCATGCCCGGATTTCAGGATACGGTTCGTTGCGCTTGAAAGCAAATGGCGGGGGATGCGATGTTGCGGGGTGGAAAAAGCGGGCGGGCGGTGGGGTTATTCCGAAAGTCCCAGCGACGTTCCTTCCCTGCTGGTTTTTGTACCAATCTTGAACGACGGATTTGAGGACGGATTTGCGGACGGCGCCACCAATTGCATAATGGTCGGCAGCAACTCGGTATATAGGCTCATCTTGTCGAGTAGCGCGGCGGCACCGTAGCTAGCAGCTAGAGACTTGGCTTCTTCGTCGTTAGCGAAGGAGATGGCTAAAGTATATTCAATGCAATTCAGTTGGGACCGAACGATGGGAGCTGGCAGTTCACGCTTTTGCGGGAGGTGCAAATCGAGTAGCAAAAGGTCGGGTTTCGAATCCGCGACTAATTGCATGGCAGTGCCAAAGCAGGAAGCTTCTCCGACAATGTGAATGCGGGGTTCGTCTACGAGGAGCTTTTTGATCGCTTCCCGCATAATTTCGCTGTCATCGGCTAATAGTACCTTAATAGGTAGTTTCGACTTAACTGCCATATATGTCCTCCGGACGCCTGGAGACGGTAGTGTTATAGCAGAAGTGGTGAAACGACGCCAGTTTTGTAGCAATGTAGGACAAACGACAGAACGCTGACAGAGCTGCACGAAACAATGATTCCCACCAAAAAAAAGGCTCCTGAACTTACGTCAAGAGCCCAAGAAAATCGAGGTAACCGTCAAGAAAATGCTGGCCAATTAAACGCTGAAGGAGCTGCCGCAACCGCAAGTGCTCTTCACGTTGGGATTATTGAATTTGAAGCCGGGACCTTCCACGGTTTCGATGTAATCGATTTCAATGCCGTCCAGGTACATGGAGCTCATCTGGTCGACGGCAACCTTGAGGCCGTCAAACTCAAAAATCTGGTCGGTGTCGTTGGTCTGGTTTTCAAACGCCATGTGGTATTGGAACCCCGAGCAGCCACCGCCTACGACGGCAACGCGCAGGGCCGCCGGCGAAGGGTTCTGCATAGTCATGATTTCTTTGACTTTGGTGCTGGCAACGGGCGTCAGATTAATCATAATTCCTTTGGCCTCCGGTCGCGGGCTCAGGCCGCGATCCTTGAACTAGTATAGCAAACCTTTTGACCCGCTGCACGGCGTGTCGTTCCCAAAGGCGCACGCGGCTGGAAACACCGGGTGGCAGTTTTCTAAAAAAGCCGCGCAGGTTCGTCTACAATGTGATGCATCTATGGCACATAAGGTCACACTGATACCGGGTGAAGGGATTGGCCCAGAGGTAGCTGCTGCAGTACGGCGTATTTTGGCGGCGACCGGCGTGAAGATTGAATGGGAAGAGTTGGAAGGCCGCACCGACAAGAGCACGGAAAAGGGCCAGTTGGTCAGCCAGGCGGCGCTTGACTCCGTTAGACGCAATCACGTGGCGCTCAAGGGGCCGATGGCTACCGCTATCGCGGGTGGCGCGCCCAGCGTGAACGTCGCGCTGCGCAAGGCGCTGGATTTGTACGCAAACTTGCGACCAGTGAAGAATCTGCCGGGAGTGAAATCGCGATTCGAAGGCGTGGATGTGGTGCTGGTACGCGAAAATACCGAGGACTTGTACTCGGGATTGGAGCACGAGGTTGTGCCCGGGGTGGTGGAAAGCTTAAAAATCATCACCGAAAGAGCGTCCACGCGCATTGCGAAATTTGCGTTCAGCTACGCCAAGAAAATGGGGCGCAAAAAAATTCACGCTATTCATAAAGCGAACATTATGAAATTGTCGGACGGCCTTTTTTTGAAGTCGATCCGCACGGTGGCCAAGGAATTTCCGGAGATTGAATATCTTGAGATGATTGTGGATAACGCGTGCATGCAAATTGTGCTGAACCCGCAACAGTTCGATGTGCTGCTGCTGCCCAACTTGTACGGGGACGTGATGAGCGATCTGGCCGCTGGATTGGTCGGAGGGCTAGGTGTGGTTGGAAGCGCAAACATCGGAGATGACGCGGCCATGTTTGAAGCGGTCCACGGCACTGCACCGGATATCGCCGGCAAAGGATTCGCGAATCCTACGGCGTTACTTTTGAGCAGCATCCTTATGCTGGATCATCTGGGGGAGCGCGGCGCGGCGAGAAACATCGAGAAGGCGCTGGAAAAAGTTTATCGCGAAGGCGTGCACACCACGCGCGACGTGGGCGGGCAGGCGGGCACGGATGAATTTACCGAAGCAGTGATCGCCGCTCTAAAGTAGGCGATCTTGTTCCGGTTCTAAATCGAGGAGCATCTTCCCCTTTAAAGAATAAATGAAGAAGCGACAGAAGCACTTCATTCCATGACAAAAAAGTTATAGCTCTCCGCCTTGACAACAGGATTGGCTTGAGTCAAATTGGCAGCCGCTGAGGGAGAGACCGGTGAGTCCTTGGCGCCCTTCCCTGGCATTCCGATCATTTTCTGAAACTTTGAGCTGGAAGCAATGCGCACAAAACCTTACGAATGAGTGCGTAGTACTGATTCTATTGTTAGTGTAGTTTTGGCAACGAAGGAGGCAATGATGAGCACCAAGGCAGTCCGCACTAATGATCCGAGCAGCAACGTTGGCGTCGCCACAGTAGACATGAAGTTCGAAATTGTCGTCATCCCTGTCTCGGATGTCGACCGTGCCAAGGAGTTTTACGCCAAGCTCGGTTGGCGGCTGGACGCCGACTTCGACAGCGGTAAAGATTTCCGCGTGGTCCAGTTCACGCCGCCGGGCTCGGGGTGCTCGATCATCTTCGGAAAGAACGTTACTCCGGCGGCATCCGGCGCTGCGCAGGGCATGTACCTGGTGGTCTCCGAGATCCAGGCCGCCCGCAAAGAACTGCTCGATCGCGGCGTCGAGATCAGTGAGGTGTTCCACGACGCCGCTGGTAGGTATGCAGGGACGGACGAGCCTTACTTGTTTGGACGGGTCCGAGTCAGCGGCCCGGATGCCGAGCATCGCAGCTACCGCTCGTTCGCTTCGTTTAAAGATCCGGACGGCAACGGATGGCTGTTCCAGTAAATCACGACGCGGCTTCCCGGTCGCATCGACCCCGCAACCACGACTTTTGCGTCAGCGAACGATCTGGCAAGCGCATTGAGGCGTGCTGAGGCCGCTCATGGCGAGCACGAGAAGCGCATCGGCGCGGCGGATCGCAACTGGCCCGACTGGTACGCCAGCTACATGGTGGCGGAGCAAGCCGGTACCGAACTGCCGACGTAGGCGAAGGCGTGACGTTGAAGCTCGCAGGGTTGCGCATGAGTCTGTTAAGGCGCACGATTTTGCCTTTACCCATTACGTGCCTAAATAGCGTGAATTAGATTTTTGACAAATTTCTTGTGCTTTTCGGATCGCAGGATTCATCGAACTGAACAGCAAGTGAACTTCGACAACAATTCGATGAAGCACAGGAGGGCATATGGCAACGAGCAAGGTCGCAGTAGCGCCGATGAAGGTAGCGCTGATTCCTAAGGCAGGGGCCGATTTTCAGATTGTCGACCGTGAGATTCCTCAGCCGGGTCCTCAACAGGTGCGCATCAAGGTGCAAGCCTGTGGTGTCTGTCACAGTGATATGTTCACTAAAGAAGGTTTGTGGCCGGGCATCGAATACCCGCGCGTGCCGGGGCACGAAGTCGCGGGCATTGTCGACGAAGTGGGTGCGGGTGTGACCGAATGGAAGAAGGGACAGCGCGTGGGGGTTGGCTGGCATGGAGGCCACGACGGCACGTGTCTATATTGCCGGCACGGAGATTTTGGAAATTGTCAGAATATGAAAGTAGCAGGCGTCAGTTACGACGGAGGGTACCAGGAATATATGGTGACTCCGGCGGAGGCGTTGACGGCGATACCTGAGGGTTTGAGTGACGTCGAAGCAGCACCGCTGCTGTGCGCGGGAATCACTACTTATAACGCGCTGCGCCACAGCGGCGCGCTTCCTGGCGACCTTGTCGCGGTGCTGGGAATCGGCGGGTTAGGTCATCTCGGAATTCAATTCGCGAACAAGTTTGGTTACAGGGTCGCGGCCATCGGGCGTGGATCGGAAAACGAAGCGCTCGCAAAGAAACTCGGAGGGAGCGTATACATCGACAATAAAACTACGAATGCAGCGGAGGCATTGCAAAAATTGGGTGGCGCGCAAGTAATTTTAGCGACAGCGCCAAGCTCGAAAGCAATGTCCGAGGTGATCGAGGGTCTGGCGCCGAATGGCAAGCTGATGGTCGTGGGTGCGACAGCGGATTCCCTCTCGGTCACCCCGATACAGCTGATCACTGGCAGTCGCGCGATTCAAGGCTGGGCTTCCGGAACACCAGCTGATGCCGAGGACACGCTGAACTTCGCCGAACTGACCGGGGTGCGTCCGATGATTGAAACATACCCGCTCGAGAAAGCGGCTGAGGCTTACGCGCGCATGATGAGCGGTAAGGCGCAGTTCCGTGTCGTTTTGACGATGTAAAAAGTGACGGTGGGCGGTTCGCTGAATAACTTTCCAATTCGCGCTGACAAACAAATCCGCCTCACACCAATGCGAGTCGCTGTCGGCAGCGGTTGAGAGCGTGACGCGGCGGCACATGTTGGACGCGGATAAATCCTCGCTTGTATTAAAGAAAATTTATCTGGCCGCATTTTTTTGTGCGCGAAGTGTGCGAAGAAACTTGCTGAAGAAATCATGCGTCTAATGGCTTGGTGATCGCATCCAAGACGATTGTGCGGCCATGCGTTACACTCTTAGCGACGATTTTGTTCGTGTCATGGTTCCCTACCCGGGCGCAAACGTCTCTGAGCCAGCGGAATGAGCCTGCCACGCACACGGAAAACAAAGAAGCGAATCAAAACAAGCCGTCGTTGCTGACGCCCCTGAAGCCCGCAACGGAAGACGCCACTTACCTCCCGATTACTGGGCGTCAACGGATGCGATGGTTCTTGACCAGCACGATTGGGCCGCCGCATCTTGTTGGAGGCCTGTTTACCTCGGCTTTTGGCACTGCGGTGAATAGGCCGAAAGAATATGGGCCGGGATGGGCGGGATTCGGCGACCGGTATGGCATGCGGCTCACCGGAATTTCCACCGGAAACGTAATCGAAGCGAGTGTGGGAGCGCTGTGGGGAGAAGACCCGCGTTATTTTCGCGTGCCCGGCGAATCCTTTAAAAGAAGGTTGAGCAATACGGTGCAACTTACGTTCGTGGCTCGCAGGCGTGACGGACACTTCGCGCCTGCCTATGCTCGTTATATGGCGATCTCCGGGAACAATTTCCTGTCAAATACATGGCGTGTCGATAGTGAGGCCAACACTCACGATGCGGTGATCAGGACGGCGGATGGCTTCGCCGGACGGTTCGCCAGCAACGTTTTTGAGGAATTCTGGCCGGATATTAAGAACCTGGTATTTCATCGGTCGCACTGAAGGAAGGGAGCGTGTCTACGAGTTCCAGGCGACTTTGGAGAGCTGCTGTTTGCGGGATTCCCATTCGGAGCCTGAGAGCAACCGAGGGGCGACGTCAATCAGACGAGGAATGAGTTTGAAGACTTTGGCGGCGGACCACGGGTGGCCGTCACGGGTGCGATATTCGCGGATGTTGAGAGCATCGGCCATGCTGGTGAAGGAAGTATCCTGAACGATCATTTCGGCAAGGAATTTGAGGGTCTGAGTTTCAAGAGGATCGTCTTCCAAGTGGCGGCAGTCAGCGGCGATGCGGAGGCCGAAGGGGATTTCCTCGGAGCCAAGTTCGGGCGCTGGTTCTTCAGGCTGCTTACCGGAGATTTCGATCTCGCGTTCCCACTCGAGGGCCACGAGGCTCCAGCCTGCGTCGTGCATCTTGGATAGGTACACGGAAGTGGGTAGAATTGTGACCTTCTCTCGAATGCGATCGATTTTTTTCACCGGAGAGCCCTCCTGAATTCTTCTTTTCGATGTGCGCAGCTAGACTTGGCGCTAGAAGTAAGAGCAACCTCACGGCCTATCCATGTCCGGCCACGCTCACGACGCAAATAGTTTTGGAATAATCCAAACACCTGCAAGACTGGGGTTTGTTCGAATACAGGAGTAGGTCGCCAGGTTAAAAACTCAACCTGTCCGCGTATTAGTGTCCGGTTTTGCGACAACGGCATTCTGAAAACGGACATCGCTGACGTAGAATTTGCAGCCTAAATGTTTACAATGTGGGGGTTAGCATTGGCCCGTACAATGCTACGTTACATTCAACGCTACGTTTACTTCGCGGGGGAAAACACATGCTCTTCCTCAATGATTTGAAGACTGCGGTGCGCTCGCTCTCCAATGCCAAGGGCCTCACGATCACTGTGGTGCTCACCTTGGCGCTGGGCATCGGGGCAAACGCCGCCATCTTTACGCTGGTTCGCGGCGTGCTCCTGCGGCCGCTGGTAAACCGCGACGAAAACCGCCTCATCTATATTCGTCAAAACGCTCCGGGCTTAAACGCCGACAACACTACATTCTCCGTGCCGGAGATCCAGGATCTTCGCACCAGCATCAAGAGCGTCAAAGAATTCGGCGATTTCTCCGACTTCCAGTTTACGGTAGTTGGTCTCGGCGAGCCTCGCGGAGTTCGAGCCGGTGTCGTTGGCGGGAACTATTTTGAAGTGATGGGACTGCACCCGGTCCTGGGGCGATTGATCGACATGCGCGATGACGGCTCCAGCGCAGCCGGCGCAGCGGTACTCACTTATCGGTTTTGGAGTACCGTTCTTAAGAAAGACCCCTCGGTCATCGGTAAAAGCATTCGCCTGGAAAGCTTGGGCGCTCGCACCGCAACAATTGTGGGCGTGCTCGAGCCATCCGTGCCCTATCCCGACGAAACACAAATGATGGTCAATGTGGTCTGCAGTCCGCATCACCTCTCCGCCACCATGGTCACCGGACGAGTCCATCGCATGACCGAACTTTTCGGACGCCTGGCCCCCGGCGCGACCTTGGAACAAGCCCGGGCGGAGTTAGTTAGCGTTCACCAGACCATAATGAAAGACCACGCCGACGCGTATCCAGCGAGTGCGAAATTCGGCATCGAAACCAGGCTGTTGCGCGACCAGATTACCTCGGGTGCCAAAACCATTTTGCTGGTGCTTCTGGCGGCGGCCGCGCTGGTGTTTATTATTGCTTGTTCCAACGTGGCGAATTTGATTCTTGCGCGCACCGTTCGTCGTGAAGGAGAGCTTGCCATTCGGGCCGCGCTGGGTGCTACAAATTCCGCGCTACGCCGGACACTTCTTGCGGAAAGCGTATTGCTCTGCGGCGCCGGCGCGTTGCTTGGGGTGATGAGCGCAAGGCCGATGGTTTCCATTCTGGGGAGCTATGCTTCGCGCTTCTCGGTGCGCGCGCTCGATCTAGAAGTGGACTCCAGCATGTTGTGGGTCGGAGCCGGCTTGGCGCTAATCGCCGCGGTGGTGTTGGCGTTCGTGCCGCGCCTGCCCTCTGCCGACAGCTCTAATGGTATTGGTCTTCCGAGCGGCGGCGTACGCATCACAGGCAGCACCAGCCGGCGGCTGCGCTTATTCGCAGTGACGCAGATCGCTGCATCCTTCTTGCTTCTGGCAGGCGCCAGCATGCTGGTCAAGACCCTGCTGCATTTGCAATATGCGCAGACTGGAATCGACACCGACCACATTCTGGCCATGGACATTCCATTAATGTCATACGGCAAGACGCCCGAGCAGATTGCCAGCTTCTATCGCGAAACAATCCGTCGCGTCTCGGAGCTACCGGGCGTAGACAAAGTCGCAGTCGCCGTGAGCGTTCCCTGGCGTGACGCCGGCGGGTTCGGTCCCGGCCTGCAGTTTACGGCCGAGGGCCATGTGAAAAATGCCGGTGAAGAGGACCAACGGGCTCACTTTCGCGCTGTCTCACCGGGATATTTCGCATCCTTGGGAATTCCTATTGTTGAGGGACGCGATTTCAACGAGTCCGATCGCCTTGGCGGAGAGCACGTCGCCATCATCACCCAGAGTGTCGCGCAGCGTATGTTTCCCAATAAAGATCCGGTTAATCGCCATATTACGTGGACAGACCCAGTGATAAAGTTCATCCCGGGATTCACTCCCGAGCCGATCCGCATTGTGGGCGTGTACGCCGATTTCGATGACGAGCACGTCATACCCGGCCCGCAGATGACGATTTATCACCCCTTCGAGCAACTGATGTTTGGCGGCAACCTGTTTGTGCGTACCAGCGCAAATCCGTATGGCCTGATCGCACCGATTACACGCATGATCCATGACATGTCGACGGACCAGCCGGTCGAACACCCTATGACGCTGTCGGATATTCGCTCGGAGGTGCTCTCGGCGGACCGGCTGAATTCGATTGTGTTTGGAGGCTTTGCCGTCGTGGCCCTGGCGATTGCGGTTGTTGGCGTTGCCGGCGTGCTGGCGTTCTTGGTCAGTGCGCGGACTCGCGAGTTTGGCATACGGCTGGCCATTGGGTCGCAGCCGAAACGCCTCCTGGCCGGGGTCATCGCTCAAGGCGCGGCTATGGCTGCATTCGGCATAGTTAGCGGCACCGTGTGCGGGTATGCGCTAGCGCGGCTGGCGAACAGATATTTCGATGGCATGCAGATGCCGAGCACGTTGCCAGTGGTAGCCTCGGCGCTTGTGTTATTGGCCGCCGCGGTCGTCGCTTCGGCGCTCCCAGCCGCACGTGCTGCGCGCATCGACGTCATGCAGGCCCTGCGGTCGGATTAATCTTCCAATATTCATAAGCGCGTCTTTTGTGAGAGACTACCGCCGAATTAAAGCTAATTAATTCGAGAAGGGAGACTCACATGAAAACGCTGGCGACGATTGCTCTGACACTCACGCTGCTTACTTGCGCGTTCGCACAGGATGTGGCGCAGTACGGCGTCAAACACATCAAAGTGTTGGCCGAAGATGACAAGGTCCGCGTCTTGCATTTCACTCCCTCCAAGGGCGACAAGACTCCCGTTCATTCCCACCCGGAAACGGTGTTGTACGTTGTTAAGGGAGGCAAAATCCGCACTACCTTGCCTGACGGAACCTCGACAGTAACCGAGCTTAAAACCGGTCAGACCACCTTACGCGCCCCGGTGACCCATTCCGACGAAGCACTCGATGACATTGACCTCATCATCGTCGAACTTAAAAAGTAAGCCTCGACCGTCTCGGATGGAGTTTAGTCGCGGTTTCAAACGAGACTTATTGCGTGAGGAAAAAACAGCGAGAACTTCAGCGCGGGATTTTGTCGTAAACCATCAAAGCGAGAAGCAGCGGAATGTGTAGCACGGTGGCGTGCATGAGCCACTTGGCGCGCGCGTTGGTCTTGGTGCTGGCGGCCCAAAGGGCGACCTGAACGAGCGCGGTACTCACCACGAGGGCGCCGAAAAAGTACAAAACTCCGGCGAGACCCAGCAGAGCAGGAAGTAAGCTGACGGCCACGAGACCGGCAGAAAACCACACGATCTGACGAAATGTGCGCGTGCCATTCCGGTCGACTACTGGCAACATGAGAATTCCGGCGCGGGCGTAGTCTTCGCGGTACATCCAGGCAATGGCGTGGAAATGCGGGAACTGCCAGAAAAAAAGAATGGCGAATAGCAGCCACGCGCCACGATCGAGCGAGCCGCTAGCGGCTACCCAACCGATCATGGGTGGGACAGCGCCGGGAAAAGCGCCAACGAAAGTTGCCCACACCGTGCGCTTCTTGAGCGGCGTGTAGGCGAGAAGATAGCTGAGACAAGTGAGCGTGCCAAGCGCGCAGGCCAGCACACCGCCCACGAGATAGAGATCGACCGCTCCCGCGATCGATAAGGCCACACCGAAGAGCAAAGCCTCGCGCGGTTGAACAACTCCAGTGGGAAGCGGGCGGCCTGCGGTGCGGCGCATGAAGCGGTCAGAGTCGCGCTCGATGTAGTGATTCAGCGTAGCGGTTCCCGCGGCGATCAGCATGGTGGCAAACACGGTATGCAGCATGTGTAGCCAATTCACCGGGCCGCGCGCACCCATGTAATAGCCCGCGGCAGTAGTTATCAGAACGAGAAAAGAAACGTCAGGCTTGGTGAGCGTGATAAAAGCATTAGCGCGAGAGGACAACGTTAATTCGGTGGTGCGCGCAGTGCTCATTAAATGGCCACCGGCCGCTGCGTCGTAGCAGGCAATTCCCTTTTGCGTGGGACCAGACGATAGCAGAGTAAAACAATCAGTATGGAAACGCCAAAGAGTATTGCGCCGACCACGGTATGCAGAACGGTGAGCGTAACCATGAGCGGCATCGGCTGCGGTGCGTCAGCAGTGGTCAGTCGCGACCAGTAGGCCCCGAGACCGAGCAGCAACTGCGTGCCTAGGATGGCATGCAGCAAGATGCGCGTTTTAGAAATGGCTGCGGATTTTTCAAAGCGCCTGCGCAGTACCGCGGCAAGCCAGATGACCATACCTAGAACGACTAACGCGCCTGCCATATGCGGCCACACGGGAATTTCTTTATGGCGGAAGCCGGCGCCCAGAATCACCTGAAAATAAATTACCGCGGAGTTCGCGATGGCCAGGGTGTGAATTGAGGGGGAGCCGGTGTCTTCCACTTGAGGTTGGTCCGAGATCCACCAGCGGCTGGTGAACACCGCGATGCTTAAGAGAGCCGCGAAGACGATTTGCGCGAAACAGGCGTGGATAACCGGGAGCCAGTAATGGAGTAGTTTAATCACGACTTCGCCGCCAAGAACCGCTTGGGCGGCAATCCCGGCGACAGCGATCACGCTAAACCAGCGCAGCCAGCGGCGTTCCTCTTTCTTCCACACCAATACAGCCAGGGCTATGGAAAGCAGGCCAAGACCGCCAGCAATAAGGCGATGAGAGTGTTCGAAGCGTATCCCACCTACCATCGGCGGCGTGAAGGTGCCGTAGGATAGGGGCCAATCTGGGACGGAGAGAGCGGCGTCGTTGGAAGTAACCAGAGCGCCGGCGATCAGGAGGAGGACAGTCCAGCAGACGACGAATATTGCAAACTTATGGACAGACGGATGGTAAGTGGTCGTCATTGGCCCAAGTCCCAACGGCGGATTATACATGAGTGGCGGAATGGCGCTATCAGGAAAATGGCTTCAAATCCTTCAAAAATCTAAAACTAATTGAAATGAGAGAGCGAACCGCAATTCGGTAGAAAGCCGCTCAAACTTGAGATGCCGTAGCGGAGACACTTGACGCAGGCGGAATTACTGCGCTCGCCGAGTCGAGCCCTATAGCTCGCAGGACGAGGTCCTTCAGCGCGGCTATGAAGTAGGGCGAGTCGCCCAGAGCGGGCATCATGCGAAAGGTTTCGACACCGAGCTTTTTGGCTTCTTCGCGAGCTTCAATATTGATTTCGTGAAGCGTCTCAATGTGTTCGGTGACGAAAGAAATGGGAACTACCAGCATTTCCTTCACGCCTTCATGGGCCAGGCGCTCGATGGTGGTGGTCAGTGGTGGCTGGAGCCATTTAGCCGGGCCAACGCGGCTTTGATAGCAGAGGAGATGGGTGCGTGGCCAGTTCGGAAATTGTTGGGCGCCTTTTTCGCAGGTTAAACGGACGGTTGCTTCGATCTGGCGCGGATACGGGTCGCCCTTTTCGACCAGGCTCATGGGCAGTCCGTGAGCACTGAAGATCAGATGAATGCGCGAGCTATCCGGAAATTGCCGCAACATACGGCCGATGTTTTCGACCAGCCCGCGGATGTACAGCGGATGATTGTAGAAACTTTCTACCACACGTTCGGGGGGCGCGCCGCGAGACGTGGTCCACTTTGCGACATCGGCTACGCGACGCCATTCTTTCATGCTGCTGAGCGTGGTGGCGTAGGAGTAATGCGGATACAGCGGGAGCAAGACAATTTCGTCGAGTGGCCCGGCGTTGCGTAAGACGCCAAGGGCCTCGACGCTCATGGGATGCCAGTAACGCATGGCCACTACGGCGACGGGATCGATGTACGGCCTCAGCGCCTGCACTAAACGAACGCGCTGCCGCTCGGTCAGCGTGGCGATGGGAGAGCGGCGGCCGATTTGCGCGTAGCGTCCCATGACAGGCTTCGAGCGGCGTGAAGAGATCGATTTGGCGATGGGCTTGCGCAGGAGGCCAAGAGGACCAAGCGGGATAATGTCCGGGTCCAGGAAAAGATTGAGTAGAAACGGTTCAACCGCGGCGAGCGAGTCCGGGCCGCCAAGTTGAAACATCACGATGCCGACACGTTTCTTTGCTGGCACTCACTTACCCCGGTGCAATGAATTTTTAAGGCGCTCGATGTCTTCGTGAAGCGCGGCGGCGCGGCGCGCTACCGACAGGTAGTAGGCGAAGAAAATGCCCCAGGCAATTAGATACGCGGCAAAGATGCTGTTGAGATTTTTCACACGGCCTCCGCTTCATGACGGACCATTTCGAGTTCCCCGCGCGCCGCTTCCATAGCGTAACGGGATCGCATCAACAAAGTCATCAAGGCCAGCATGGCGAACCACGAGAAAAAAAGCACCTTCCACATGGTCGGGTCCAAACCGGATCCGGAACCGCCCATTACAACGGGCTGAGGATGCTGGGTGCGCCACCAGCGAATGGAGCCGAACACCAGCGGGACGTCGAGGAATGCGAAAATTCCAAACAGGGCGCTAAATAGAGCGCGGCGGTCGGGTTCCTCGACCAGCGTGCGCAAAAGAAGAAAGCACATGTACAGCAGCCACAGGATGAAAGTGGAGGTGAGTCGGGCATCCCAAGTCCACCAAATGCCCCAAACTGGATGAGCCCAGATGGGGCCGCTGACGAGGACCACAGTGGTGAAGACCAGGCCTACCTCGGCCGCTGAAATGCTCAGCCAATCCCATTGCGGCTGGCGACGAAACACGTAGAGGATATTCGCCACAAAACAGATGAAGAAAGCGCAGAGGCCGGTCCAGGCGCTGGAAACGTGAAGGTAAAAAATGCGCTGGATGGGTCCCATGGTGCGCTCCGTGGGGGCAACGAAAAACGCGCCATACGCTGCCGCGCCTACTAGCAGGAAAACAATCGCGGCGGACAGAACCTGCTTCTTCATATCGGTTATTCCTCCAGAAGATATTCGCCGAAAAGCCATAGTGCGGTCAAAAAGATCACATCAAAAATTACCAGGAAGCCCACACCTTTCCATTCCAGAAACGGGGAGGCGTCTAAAAGTCCGACGGTTACCTGAGTGCTGGCCACCAGCACTGGGACGAGCAGAGGTAAGAGTAAAAGTGGGAGGAGCAATTCTCGCATGCGAGCCTGCGCGGAGATGGCGGAAAGCGCGGTGCCTGCAATCGAAACTCCCAGGCTGCCCAGAAAAAAGACCAGTAACAATTGCGGGAGCACGCGGAGGACCGGCACGTTATACAAAACGGCGAAGACCGGAAGCATCAAGACTTCGGTGAACAGCAGAAATAAAGTATTGGCGATAAGTTTGGCGAGGAAAATTGCGAAGGGGTCGCTGACGGATAAGCGCAAGGCGCCGAGGGTGTCATTGTTTTGTTCGCGCAGGAAACAGGGTTGCAACATGAGCGAGGCGGCAAAGAGAAAAGCGAGCCACAAAAGTCCCGGGCCGAAGCGGCGCGATTCATTGTAAGTGGGATCGAAGGTAAAGCTGAACAGCACGATGACCATCAAGATAAAGACCACCGTGGTGGTCAGCAATTCCCTGCTGCGAAACTCCGTGCGCAGTTCCTTGCCGAGCAAAGCGGTTGTGCTGGAGAGCAAGTTCATTCAGGCGTCGGCGAAGGTCAGGATGGACCGCACTTCCGCGCCGCTGCGGGTGTCTGCGACAATCAGCCCAGCGTCGAGGCGAATCGCGCGAGTGGCGAGCGTGGAAATTTCCGATTCGCCGTGGAGGCTCATGAGGATGGTGCAGCCAGCGTCGCGGAGCTGTCGCAGCGTGGCGGCCAGCCACGCTACACCCTGCGGGTCGAGACCGGTGCTAGGCTCGTCCAACAGCAGGATCGACGGTTCATGCAGCAACGCGCGCGCGATGGCCACGCGTTGGCGCATGCCGCGAGAGAAAGTTCGCACCAGAGAATCGCGCCGGTCGAATAATCCAACTTCGTGCAAAAGTTTTTCCACCCGCTCAGTAGGACTTAGGGTTTGCTGCAGCTTAGCGAACAGCAGGAGATTTTCTTCGGCGGTGAGCTCGTCGTAGACCATGGTGGCGTGAGCGACAAAGCCTGCACTGGGCTTGGCGCGGACGGGCTCGGTTTTTGACGCAACGGGAGCCGGTCCAGCAGCAGCTCCAACGGCCGATGGAAAGGTTAGTTCGCCGGACGAGGGACGCACTAAACCGGCGGCAATACGCAGCAACGTTGTTTTCCCAGAGCCGTTGCGGCCCGCCAGGGCTACGCATTCGCCGGGCGCGATCTCAAAACGGATGCGCCGCAAAGCCGCGAGGCCGCCGTAACGCTTTTCAATATTTTCAAAGCGGATGCCGGTAGGAGAAAAATCGCGCGAGGTCACCGCTCGGCCTCGATAGCGAAATGGGTACACCGCGAACGAAGCGTGAACGATGCCGGGAGGTGCGTCAAAACTCAGCCTCGAACGAGGTCGCGCAGAACCTTTTCGGCGCGTGCTCGTTCCGCTGCGTATTCTTCGTCGGGAATGCTGCCGGCCTGATGGCGGAGCTCCAAGCGGAAAAGCTGATCTTTCAAATACTCGAGGCTGGTGGCTACCGCGGCGTTAAGACTTTCCATGGACGGCGCGGAACCGTTGCCTTGCGCATCGGGCGAGGAAGGTTTGTTCGGGTGGGACCGCAGATTTGACTGCGTGAATTGATCCGTAGAACTCTCCGGCGGCGCAACAGTCACTGCAACCGGCTTGCGAGCCAACAGAATTGCGCCCACGGCGAAGATACCGACGAATCCGGCCACGAGCGGCCACTTCAGCACATCAAGCCGTCCGGGAACCTGCTGAATGTTTGCGGACGCGGCAGCGCCTTGCGCCTCCTGCCCGGACTGCCCCTGATCCGCGCCGCCGTTTGCGCCGGGAGGCGGAGCGGTGCCGGAAATATTCACCGCGAGAGCGGTGTTGGCGGCGAGATTTTCGCGGCCGTAGATTGCCATTCCCTGTTCCTGGCCTCCGGCTTGTAAGCCTTCGCCGGCGATTTGCACGCTGGGCGGAGCGACGACCAAGAGGCGGCGGGCTGCGTACGTAGAAGGAGGAATTTTCACGGTAGCCGTATTGTTGGGATAAGGGATTTCGTAAGAATAGCGAACCGTGTTTTCACCCGGGCGGAAAGCATAAGCGATGGCGAAATGGCCCTTGGTCTTGTCGATGGGAGCTTGCACGACCGGCATTCCTGCAGGCCCGGAGGCAGCCACCTGTTGTAACTGCGCGCCTTCCGGGATTGAAAATTCAAAATTGCCGTCGGCGCGGAAATAGGCTTCCGGCGGTTTGGTGTCGTTCTGCAAGGAATATTCTTCGCCAACAATCAGGGTGGTGCCATTAGGCTGAAAGAAAACCACGCGAGTGGTGACGGCAACGGCTTTGGGATCTTTAGTTGGCTCGTACACCGCGACTTCCACGTCACTCTTGCCGGGAGGCACGGGCTGGTGAAAATTGATGCCGCGGTACACGGCACGCACCAACATTGGCTGTGCGCCCAAATTGGGATAGTCGAATGTAAATTGTCCTTGCGCGTCCGATTGCGTGTTTGCAACCGGCTGCATCCCGCCTTGCAATTGGATGAGCATCACCGCGACGCCAGGCGCGGATTTTCCCGTGGTGCCGTTTTTTACCGTGCCGTGTACGGTGCCGGCTTGCGCGGTGCCGATTCCTACGAAGTACATCAAAACCGCGCAACAAAATATTTTGGCGAACTTTAGAGACGCTCGACTCACTGAGGACCTCGCGCGGCGGTAACGGGACGAGGCCCACGCGGCCGGCGCACTTGCGATTCGGTGACCTGATCAATTTCGGTGAGGACCACGGCCGCTTCATTTTCGAGCGATGCCTTCATGGCTTCGAAATCGGCTTCAGAATATTTTCCGGAGCGGAATTCGAATCGCAGATCGCGCAAATTGTCGTAGATACTGTCGCGACGCTCGAGCAGTTGGTCGAGCTTGGTGCGATGGGGAGCCAGGTCGGAAGCGTCGGGCTGAATATAGAAAATAAAAATCAAGGTAGCAGCTGCGAGTGCGAAGCATGCGCCCAGTACTGCCCAGTCCGTTGTGGTGACGCCGTCCAAAACGAGAACTGAGAAATAATTCATCAGTCCTGGGTCTCCCGCGCGGCACGCAAACGGGCGCGCTCCAGCGTTTCATCGGAGATGCCGCGGTTATTCGGGGCAGCGGCAGTACTTACGGCGTGTGCTGGTCGCTTACGCCACCGGCTGATTACAAAGAGAACCAGCACGAGTCCAACGGCCAGATAAACGGCGGGCATGCTCCAGGCCACCAGGCTGAAACCGGAATGCGGCGGTTCGGCGTAAACTTTGGTGCCGAATTCCTGAACAAAGGCCTGGGTCATGGCGTCTTCGGAATCGCCGCGCGCAAGGGCTTGATCCACTTCTTTGAGCATCGAGGTAGAAACTGTGCAGCCGACGTGATTGCACTGCGACAAAACTTGATTGCAGCCACACATACACATGAACTTGCCACCGATTTGGTGAGCACGATCGGAGGGCTGTTGCGCGGGCAACGGCGAGACGAGTAGCGGCAATGAGCCCGCCAAACAAAGCAGCATCGCGAGGAAAATCGCGCGTTTCTTAGTCATGGCCCTCTCTGAGCGTGGGGGATGGTGTCAGCGTTCCCGCCAGGGACTTGACTCGCGTGGGTTCCTGCACCGCGGATAAAACGAGGACGGCGCGGCGATTCGGCAAGAGCGCCACTAAAGTTCCAAGGACAACGACTACCCCTCCGAACCAGATGCACTTCACGAGTGGGTTGAGATAGACGTGGATGACGGGCGTCTGGGTGTCCGGGCTTTGTCCGGCATACACGACATATAGATCCTGTTTGAGCGTGGAATAAATGGCCACCATGGTACCGGAGGCCTGATTGGCGGGAAAAATACGGCGCTCGGGGTAGAGCATCATGACCGGCTTATTGTCGCGGGTGACTTCGATGATCATGCGCTCGGCGGTGTAGTTTTTTTCCTGCTTGGTGTCGAAGTTCTGCAGCAGCAAGGAATAGGGACCGAACTGCATGCTGGAGCCAATCTGCATTTCTTTTTGCACGTCTTTGTTAAATGCAGTACCGGCGATGCCGATGAAAATAAAAACCATGCCCATGTGCACGATGTAACCGCCGTAACGGCGGGTATTGCGCATGGTCAGATCCACCGCGGAGGCAAGAAATGAAGCGCCCGAGCGAGCGCGAATGACTTTAGCGCCGCGATAAAACTCCATGGTGATGGTTGAGGCTACGAAGACGCAGAGAATGAGACAGATCGAAGAATAAAATTCGCGAACGCCAAGCGGGAAGGCGATGGCTCCAGCGATGAGGCCCATCAACAGAGGCCAGCCAAAGTTGCGCTTAAGGCTATCGAGCGAAGTCTTGCGCCAGGCGAGTAAGGGCCCGACTCCAGTGAGGAATAAAAGCAACAAGCCGATGGGGATATTCACTTTGTTAAAAAATGGCGTCCCGACGCTGATGCGGTCTCCCGTGAACCATTCGGAGAAAACAGGGAAAAGCGTACCGGACAAGACTGCAACGCAAGACACCAGCAAGATCAAATTATTAAAAAGAAAACTGGATTCGCGGGAAACGATGGAGTCCAACTGATTTTCGCTCTTCAAATAATCGCGATTCTTGAAGTACGCGGTGAGGCATACGAGAAGAATTATGAGGATGAATCCGACGAACCAGTTGCCAATGTTGGAGCTGGCAAAGGCATGCACCGAGCTGACCACGCCACTGCGGGTTAGAAACGTACCCAGAATGCATAGCAGGAAGGTGCAGAAGACGAGCCACACGTTCCAGACCTTCATCATGCCGCGCTTTTCCTGCATCATTACGGAGTGCAGAAACGCGGTGCCGGTAAGCCACGGCAATAGCGAAGCGTTTTCCACTGGATCCCAGGCCCAGTATCCGCCCCAACCCAAAACCGCGTAGGCCCAATGGGCGCCCAGTAAAATTCCGGCGGTCTGGAAACCCCAAGCAATCATGGTCCATTTGCGGGTGAGGTGAATCCACTTTTCGCCGGGGTAGCGGGCCAGCAGGGCGCCCAGGGCGAATGCAAACGGAATGGTGAAGCCGGTGTAACCGGAATAAAGATTCGGTGGATGAATCACCATTTCCGGATATTGCAGCAAAGGATTGAGGCCATTGCCGTCGCCGCGAGCGACAAGATCCATCGCGCCGTTCGCGCCTGCAACGCCCAAAGCCTTGAAGGGGCTGGCAACGAAATTGTTTAACGTAAGAAAAAATATCTGCACGCCGGCGAGGACTACACCGACGTAAGGCATCAACTCGCCGTTTTTGTTTCGATAGGCAATCAGCGCGGAAAAAACATAGACCGCAAGGAGGAAGCTCCAGAACAACAGCGAGCCTTCCTGGCCGGACCAAAGCGCGGCAACTTTATAAAAGGGAGACAGGCTGCGATTGCTGTGAGCTACAACATAGGCGACGGAGAAATTATCGCTGAAGAAGAGGTATTCGAGGCTGAAGGTAGCTAGAAATATCAGGCCGCAGGTAGCAAGTCCCGCCTGGCGCGTGCTTTTTACCAGCAGCGGGTGGCGTGTGCGAATGGCAGCAATGCCGCCAACAAAGGCGTACACGGCACAAACGAAAGCCAAAAGCAGCGCAAACGAGCCAAAAACATCCACCGAGTCCCCACTTCCTCCCCAAAGAGGAGTGTTACATAGTGCTGGTGCGCGCTTCCCCTCCGGCAGGAGTTGGCGTGCCACCCGGAGCAGCTTCGTATTTTGACGCGCACTTCGCCTGTACGTGTTCAGCAACAAAACGGCCGTCCGCTGCGGGACGGCCTTCGACTAAAGCCTGCGATTTATCCACAAAGGTGTCGGGCAGAGGCTCGCTGCCGACGTAACTTACCGGTAGCGACTTCCCTTCCCCTTGCAACACAAAATCCACGCGACCAGAAAGTCGGCGAATGCTGCCCGGTTCAACGGTGCCGCCCACGCGCATGCGGTGGCTTAGCGCTGCACCCTGCAGAGTTTGCAGTTCGGCAATGGTGTGATAGTAGGTCTTGCTCTCCCCGTATCCCATCCAGGCGAGAAAACCCAGCGAGATAACGATGACGCCGATCCCAATCCCAAACTTCGTGCGTTTCTGCACGACTACACCTCGCAATGTCCCCGATGCCCGATTAGGGAGATTCTATCACAGCTCAAAAAAGTGAGTTTGGTCTCACGGACCGGAGGCAAATCCCGCCGGACTAGCGACTTGCAGGCACGGAAAGAACGTCTTGAATGCGTGCGATTGCCGCAGTTACTTCGGCAGGACTTGAATGGTCTAACGCGAACGCTCGGCCGTCGTCGAGAACCAATTCACAACCTAGTTGCGCGGAGGCGAAGCGCTCGATCAGGGGAGTCAGAGTCCGTGAAACGAACGCTACTCGCTTGGGCTTTAGCGAGCGGCGAATCCGCGTGAAGAGGGTCGGCAGGCGCATGAGGAACGCGTTAGTTAAGAAATCAGGCCCGGTGGAGGGGACGTCCAAAGGACATTCGAGCACGTGGGTGAGGTAAATCCCACGGCGCTGAAACTCCGATTGAATCGTATCGGCGGATTTACCGGATGTAGAGATTCCCGCGGCAGCCACGAGATTCGCGGCTTCTCCCGAGTGTGCGTCCTCCGGCGAATACAGGAAATCCGCTGGCGATAGGGGTGAAATCGCGCCGAGCAACAGGGTGTGAAGGTGAATAGGTCGGTATCGTGTGGCCCATTCCAGACGCTGCAAACGTCGCGCAATATGTTCAGGGGGAGCAGGCTGGCCGCACCCGTCACACAAAATTTCTGAAGTGTTCGCGGTCATCGCTGCTTAGCAATGTAATGCAGCGGGCCGACGAGAGCAACAGAACGCGGAATTAAGAGGAAACGGGCGTATCCGCAGGCAGCTTCGCGCGCAGGCACCATTTAAGTTCCTGGCTGATTTCAGTGATTTCCATTCCGGCCATGACGATAAATTTGCAGCTCAACATTTCGCGAGATTCGTCGTCATCGGGGAGTTGGCATGAAACCCGGCAATACTGGCACTCCTGGTTCCAGCAGAAGCGCCCGTAGGGGATCGTTTCGGGACTGATGAATTGGAAACAGCGCAACAGCGAGTTCCGTTCCGGGACCTGGAATTTCTTTCCCAGTAAGGTGATCTCCACGAGTTTTTCGTAAGGGCGGAACGGCTCGGACATCTGCAAATTCCTCCGCGCCCGGGCCCAGACTCAAGGCGATCCGAACACGCTCTCAGATTAGTCCCATGAGGGGAGGGCAACAACCAGAGGTATTGGGCAGAGTTGCGAATGTGCCAAGGGTAAGCGAGACGTCAATTTACCATTGACGTTAGTTCACTAGCGTTAGCTGCCTAAGTCGAAGAATTGGCCCATCTTGCGGAACTTGTCATAGCGCGCGTTAAGCAACTCTTTCTGGGGCTGCTGGGAGAGCATCAGCAATTGGCGGTCAAGGACGACATCGAGAAGATGGCTGGCGGCTTCCGGGTCGGTGTGCGCGCCACCTTCGGGCTCCGGAACGATTTCGTCAATGATTCCAAATTCCTTAAGATCCGTGGCGGTGATTTTCAGCGCGGTCGCGGCTGTTTCCGCTTTGGTGGAGTCGCGCCACATGATAGCCGCGCAGCCTTCGGGCGAAATGACGGAGTAAAAACTGTTTTCGAAGATATTTACGCGGTCGCCGACTGCTATGGCCAAGGCGCCGCCGGAACCGCCTTCGCCGGTAACCGTGACGATGATCGGTACCGGCAAGCGGGACATTTCGCGAAGATTGCGAGCGATGGCTTCGGCCTGACCGCGCTCTTCGGCGTCAATACCGGGGTACGCGCCGGGTGTGTCGATGAAGGTGAAAATCGGGCGGCAGAATTTTGCGGCCAACTGCATCACGCGCAGCGCTTTACGATAGCCTTCGGGTTTGGGCTGGCCGAAATTTCTTTCTACACGCTGTTTGGTATCGCGGCCCTTCTGGTGGCCGATGACCGCCACGGGGCGGCCATGAAATTTGGCCAAACCGACAATCAGCGCTTTATCGTCGCCAAAATTGCGGTCGCCGTGTAGTTCGATGAAATCGGTGAAAAGCATGCCGATGATGTCGAGAGTGTAAGGGCGGTTCTGGTGCCGCGCAATCTGTGCGCGTTGCCAAGGGCCAAGATGGGAATAGAATTCGCGGCGAAGTTCGGCGACCTGTTTACTTACCCGTTCGAATTCCGCGTCGGCGGCTTCATCGCCTGCAAGATTACGCAAATCTTCCACATCTTTTTCGAGACGTTCGATTTCCTTTTGGCGCGCGATAGTGTGGTTGGGCTTGGACTTGATCTTGTCTTTTTCTTTCTCTTTGTCCTTCTGTTTATCTTTTTCTTTATCTTTGGCGCTCATGCAGTGGCCGCCATTTCCACAGCGCGGTCGCCGCAAATCTGCCGCACCGCTTCGACAAGTTCCGGATTGGAACGCACGCGTTGCTGGGCTTGCAGCAGCGCCATCGACCCATCCGCGTAACGCAACTCAAACACTACGAAGCACGAACCGGGGAAGTTTCCGAACAACGTTTCAAGGCGATCGAGTGAATCGGGACTGATGGAGTGCATATCGATGCGCACGCGAAACTCCTGGGGCGCAGCACGTTCCGCAATATCTTCGAGGCGGCGCGCTTCCTGGAGCGAAAGCCTGGTTCCGGCCTCCTCAACTTGTATTTTCGCTTTGAGCAACAGCGGAACGCCGGGCTTGAGCATGGCTTCGAGACGCGTAAAAGTTTCAGGAAACACCAGCATTTCTTGGACGCCGGTCATGTCCTGCAAAGTAAAGATGCCCCAGCGGGCGCCCTTCCGAGTGCGCATCGGGCGGATGCCGACGATCAGAGCGGCGACAGTTATTTCTTTATTGTTGCGTTGACCTTCCACTTGATCGAGCGTCAGCGCTTTCATGTCCTGCAGGCGCGAGGCATAGCGAGCGAGAGGATGTCCGGAGACATAAAAACCCAGCATCGCATATTCGCTGGTGAGGCGTTCTTCTTCGCTGCAGGGTGCGGCTTCCCGGAGTTCAAATAAAATGGGCGCGGGGGTGGCGCCGGTTCCAAATAGTCCGTGCTGGCCCGATTCGCGCGAGCGCGAGGCCCGCTGCAAAGCGTTGATGGCATCGTCAACGGACGCGAGCATGCCTTCGCGGGAACCTAGCGAATCCATGGCGCCGGACTTGATGAGGCTTTCGAAGACGCGCTTGTTGAGAAAGCGCGGCTCGATGCGTTCACAAAAATCGTAAAGCGACCGGAATTCACCTTGAGCGACGCGCGATTCGCGAATGGCCTTGGCGGTGTTCTCTCCCACGTTCTTGATAGCCGCCAAGCCAAAGCGAATAGCTTCGTTCACAGGCGTGAAGTACAGATCGCTCTCATTCACATCGGGAGGAAGAATTGAAATACTCATGCCGCGCGCTTCGTTGATGTACTTGACGGTTTTATCGGTGTTGCCGGCGTCGGAGGTAAGCAGCGCGGCCATGAACTCCACGGGATAGTGGACCTTGAGATACGCCGTCTGGTAGGCCAACAAAGCGTAAGCGCAGGAATGCGACTTGTTGAAACCGTAACCGGCAAACTCTTCCATCAGATTGAAGATGCGCTCTGCTTTTTTCTCTGGAACTTTGTTAGCTAGACAGCCGGCCATGAACTTGGCACGTTGCGCGGCCATTTCTTCTTTTTTCTTTTTGCCCATGGCGCGGCGAAGGATGTCCGCTTCGCCGAGAGAAAAACTGGCCAATTTGTTGGCAATCTGCATCACTTGTTCCTGATACAGGATTACGCCGTAAGTTTCTTCCAGGATTTCCTGAAGCTGCGGCAGTTCATAACTGACTTTCGTCTTGCCGTGCTTACGGTTGATGAAATCGTCGATCATGCCGCCCTGGATAGGGCCGGGGCGGTAGAGCGCATTGAGGGCGGTGAGGTCTTCTATGCGCGTGGGCTGGTAGCGGCGCAAGATATCGCGCATGCCGTGGGATTCAAACTGGAAAATGGCGGTGGTGTCGCCGCGAGCGAACAGTTTGTAGGTTTCCGCATCGTCGAGCGAGAGATTATCGATGTCGACTTTGGCGCCGCGATTCTTCTCGATCATATTCACGGTGTCGTGCAGCACTGTGAGGGTCGTGAGGCCGAGGAAATCCATCTTCAGCAAGCCAATGCGTTCGAGCGCATTCATGTCGTACTGCGTGGTTATTTCGTCGCGGTTGGTCTTGTAAATCGGAACGATGTCGGTGAGCGGCCGCGCGGAGATCACCACGCCCGCGGCGTGCGTAGAGGCGTGACGAGCGAGGCCTTCCAGGCGCAGCGCCACGGCCATCAAATCCTTGAGACGCTGATCGCTATTGATAGCTGCTTTCAGCATAGGGGATTGTTCCAGCGCATCGGGCAACTCGATGCCCAAGGTGGTTGGGATCAACTTCGCGAGACGATCCACTTCTGTATAAGGAATATCCATGGCACGGCCAACATCTTTTACTGCGGCCTTGGCCGCCATGGTGCCGAAGGTAATGATCTGCGAAACATTTTCGCGGCCATATTTTTGGGTGACGTAATCGATTACTTCGCCGCGGCGGCGCATGCAGAAATCAATATCAATATCCGGCATGGACACGCGCTCAGGATTCAGAAAGCGCTCAAAAATTAGGTTGTATTGCAGCGGATCAACGTCGGTGATGCGCAAAGCGTAGCTTGCAAGGCTGCCTGCAGCCGAACCGCGGCCCGGGCCCACGGGAACGCATTGCCCTCGTGCGTAATGTATAAAATCCCACACGATCAGGAAATAACCCTCGTAGCGCATCTTCTGGATCATCTCGATCTCAAAAGACAAGCGGCGCTCATATTCGGCGAGACTGTTTCGCAGGAGGCCCTGTTTCGCCAGGCGCTCCAGGTACGGAACGCGAGTGGCAAAGCCTTCGCGCACCACCATTTCAAAATAACTTCCCGGCGTATGGCCGTCAGGAACCTTGAATTCAGGAAATGGATTGGAGACACGCTCGATCTTTACGTTGCAACGCGCGGCAATATCCACAGTGCGGCTGAGGGCCTCGGGTAATTCGCGGAAGACCTGGGCCATTTCAGCGGCGGTCTTGAAATAAAACTGGTCGGTAGGAAATTTCATGCGATGCGTATCGCTCATGGTCTTGCCGGTCTGGATGCACAGCAAAACTTCTTGAGCGTGCGCGTCGGAATGATTCAAGTAGTGACAGTCGTTGGTAGCAACGAGGGGGATTCCTGATTCTTTCGAAAGACGCACGATATGGGGATTAACGGTGTGCTCGATATCCAGGCCTTGATCCTGAATCTCTAGAAAAAAATTGCCTTTGCCAAAAATATCGCGCAGCCGGTAGGCATTTTCGCGCGCCTGATCGTAGCGCTCTTCGACTACCGCCTCCGTAACAACGCCACGCAAACATGCGGATAGCGCGATCAAGCCTTTGCTGTGCTTGGCCAACAGGTCGTAATCGATGCGCGGCTTGTAATAAAAGCCTTCGAGGAAACCGGCTGAAACCAGCTTAACTAGATTTTTATACCCTTCCTGGTTTTCGCAAAGTAGGACGAGATGATTACTGCCACGACCGGCGGGCTCCCCGTCTCCGCGCTCCTGGCCGTTGGCGCCGTTGGTTTTTTCCCCGCGTTCGTGGCGGCTGCCTCTAGCCACATAGACTTCACAGCCGATGATGGCCTTGACGTCACGCTTGCTCGCTTCATTGAAGAAATTTGCCGCGGCAAAAAGATTGCCGTGATCAGTGATGGCCACTGCCGGCATTTTCTGCTCCGAGGCCCTGTCGAGCAATTGGCTAGTTTCGCAAGCTCCATCCAACAGGCTGAAATCGGTATGCACGTGAAGATGAACAAACTGCGGCTGACCCATGGACCTCGATTCTAAATCTCTGCGCGGATAATTGCGAATGGCATTGTTGAAAACTCTGCCATCCAAAAAACTTTTTGCCCCAGCGAGAAACTATTTGCGCGTGTGACTCTTCTTGCCGTGCGATCTGGCCGCGCTGTGCCGCGCAGGTTCGCGTTTGTCCGCGGCCTTGTGAGCGCCTTTACCGCCAGTTTTCCCGGCCTTTTTCGCCGCTGTTTCGGCGTCCGCATGTTTCTGTTTGGCTGCGGTGCCCATGGCAAGCGCGGCCTGAGACTTCTCGGCTGCTTTGGACTTTTTCTCTTTCTCTTTCTTTTTGGGCTGCTCTTTGATGCCCGAAAGTTTACGCAGAATTTTCTCGCGTTCCTCGGGAGTCTTGCCTCTTCCGGTTAGCTGCATGCCAAAAACCTGCTCGACGATAGCCTCGAATTTCGCGCCGGCTGGCATTCCGAGCGCGGTCAATTCGTTGACCACCAGCTGAAGTCCGGAACGCAGCGGGCGCCATTTATTCAGGTAAGCGCGAATCTTGGAGACTGCTGCTGAATTATTTGATTCCGCCATAATGTAAGCGATCTGGTCGACGGGAAGTTTTTCCAGGAATTTATACGCTTCCAGCGGGGTGCTAACTTTTTTGCCAGTCAATTCTTTCTGGACACCTTGAACGTGCTTGTCAAAGTTCAACACTTCCTGCGCTTCAGCAGACCGGTAGCCCGCCTTGGAAAGCACGCCGCTCTGCTCGCGGTCTTTCAGCCGCGCAAGAATAGCCAGCAGCATGGGCGTCGCAAGACGTGGACGCAAGCCGGCGGTAAATAAATCTTCGCGGACGTTGGAGAGTCGCGTAATCGCGTCGTAGCCTGGACGCTTCTTCGCGAGCAAGGGGTTTACAGCCTCGAGCAGGTCGTGATCTTCCCAGGCTTTTAAAACCACTGCGGGGCGCTCTTCGCGAGCCAACGCGCGAAGTTCAGCGCCTGCATCTTCCGGAGTAATGGTCGCGGGCAATTCCCTCTCGATGGCCAGGTCGAACCATTCCTGCGTCCGGGCCTCAATTTTGAAACCCATACGCGCGGCAAAGCGCAGCACGCGCAGGAGCCGCACCGGTTGATTGGTAAACGCGTGAATGGTTAGCGCACGAACTTCTGCACGTTCGATATCCGAAAGCCCGTTCGTGGGGTCGAGAAGCAATCCCCGCGAAGCGGGATTAAGAGAAATGGCCACGGCGTTCAGGGAAAAATCGCGGCGGCGAAGATCTTCCATGATGGTGGACCAGCGAACTTCCGGACGCGTGCCGGGCCGAATGTAGTGGTCGTCGCGCGCGGCGGAAATACTGCCTTCCACGTCGCCGCTGAAGAGCAATTCGATATGCCGTAATTTGTCGTCTTCAACGAGCGTTTTGGCGCCGCCTTTTTCGAGTTCGCGCGCGATCTTCGCGGGGTTACCTTCCACGGTGAAATCTAAATCACGCAGCGACGCTCCGGTAACCAGATCGCGAACCGTGCCGCCAGTCAGATAGACATTGAACCCCATGGCGGCGGACAGTTCCTGCACGCGCGTAAGTACGGCGCGCTGCTCCGGCGAGAGCCGGCTTTCCAGCAAAAACATATAATCTGGCATTGCGCTCCTTCTTCTCTCTTCAGGATGTCTTGGCGAAGATCGCGAAAACACCTGCGATAAACATCCGTCCCGCTGCACGCGCATGCAACATGTTCATGCCCGGGGATGATGCGCTTTATAAATCTGCTTCAACCGCTCTTCCACGACGTGGGTATAGATTTGCGTCGTGGAAATATCAGCGTGACCCAACATCAACTGTACCGACCGCAGGTCCGCGCCGCGTTCAAGCAGATGCGTCGCAAAACTGTGGCGTAACATGTGGGGAGTGAGCGAAACGCGCAACCCAGCGCGCTTGCCGTATCCCGACAAAATCTTCCACACCCCTACCCTGCTTAGAGAAACACCTCTGCGGTTCACGAACAGCGTGGGGCTGCCTCTGAGTCTGCCCAGCAGCTTCGGACGCGCGTCGCGAAGGTATTTTTCGACCATGAGCAACGCCTTGCGGCCCACCGGAACGATGCGCTCCTTGTCACCCTTGCCGATGCAACGAACACATCCGACTTTGCTATCCAGATCGCTGACACGCAAACCAATTAATTCTGAAACGCGCAGGCCGGTGGAATATAAAACTTCCAGCATGGCTCGATCGCGCAACCCCAAAGCGGTATTTGAATCGGGCTGTTCGAGCAGCCGCTCGACTTCTTCCAGCCGCAAGTACCCCGGTAAAGAACGGCGAATCTTTGGCGATTCCAGATTGATGGAGGGATCGGTGGTAATCAATTCCTGAATCTGCGCGAAGCGGAAAAAGTTGCGCAGGGTGACCAGGTGGCGAGCCACGGTGCGGCTCTCGAGTTTCAACCTATAAAGACTGGCCAAGAAATCCACGAGGTCGTCGCGCGAAACGGACTCGAGGGATAGTTTGTGCTTCTGCGCGAACACATCGAATTTAGCAAGATCCCGGCGGTAGGCCGAAACGGTGTTGGACGATAGACCCTTTTCTACTTTTACGTAGGTCAGGAAAGACGAAATAGTAGCCGATATTTCCATTACGGCTCCGCGTACCCAGTGTCAGCTGGGGATCTCCGGCGAGTGGCTATGCCGTAGATCTCTTCCAGTTCATGACACCGAAAAAGCCAGGCCGTACCCAGATAAAGAAGCGTCGCGCCGCCGAGCAACGCCAAAAAGGTCAACAGTTGCACCAGGAAGCGCGAGTGCCTAGTGAACTCTGTATAGTGCATACCGAACCAGCACGCAACGCCCATAATCGCCGAGCATAAAGCGATTTTGGCGAATGAAGTGAAAATTTGCCTTCCGCCAATGCGCCCGTAGCGCAGTCGAAAGATAATGAAGAGCGCAAAGAAATCCACGAAGCAGGCAATCGCGGTAGCCAGCGCCGGACCACCGTTTTGCACGTAGTCAAACAAATATCTCAGGAAAACGATATTCAGCACGATGTTTAAAACCAGAGACACCGAAGCGACGGCCACCGGCGTCCGGGTGTCATGAGTCGAATAAAAGGCCGGCACGATGAGCTTTACCGATGCCAGCGCCGGCAGCCCCACCGCGTAGCAAAACAATGCCCTGGCGGTCAACTGTGTGGATGCCGCCACGAATTGACCGTGTTGGAAGAGCACCCGAATGATTGGCTCCCGGAGAATCATCAGCCCCAGAGCGGCAGGAATGGTGATGAAGGCCACAATGCGCACGGAAAACGACAGCGTCCGCTTTAGTCCGTCGTAATCTTTTGCGGCAGCCTGATGGGACATCATAGGCAGGATAGCTGTGGCGACCGCGATGGCATAACCGCCCAGAACCAACTCCATCACGCGGTCGGCAAGATACAGGGCGGTCAAACTGCCTTGCGGCATTTTCGCGGAGTTCACGAAATAGGTATCCACAAAAAAGTTGATTTGCCCGATGCCAATGCCGAAAAAACGCGGGATCATCAGCCTGGCCACGTTCTGGATGCCGGGGTGCGTAAAAGAAATACCAAAATCGAACTGCATGCCCTTCTGCACCAGGGAGGGCACCTGGACGAGAAATTGAAGCGCTCCTCCGACAAGTACGCCTACCGCGAGCGAAATGGCAGGACTCTTGAAATAGTGCCAAACCACGCCTACCGAAAAGAAAATAATCGACAGGTTCAAAAGCACCGGCGTGGAGGCGGGTAAGCCAAAAATGTGAAAGCAGTTCAAAATGCCCATAGCCAGGGCTGCCAGGCCAATAAAAAACAGATAAGGGAAGATAATGCGGTTCAATGTGATAGCGTCATCCCAATTTAGATGCTGGGCGGACGCTGGGATAAAGGTATGAATTACCGCAGGTGAAAAGACCATACCCAAAACAGTAATCACCGCCAGAACCAGGGCCAGGGTCCAAAACAGGTTATTTGCGAACTGCCAGACCTCTTTGGGCGATTTCTCGCGCATATAGGTCGTAAATACGGGTATAAAGGACGCGCTCATTGAGCCTTCGCCTACCAAGCGGCGGAAAAGGTTGGGGATGCGGTAGGCCAGGATGAAGGAGTCGGCTATGTGGGAAGTGCCGAGGAGCAAGGCATAGCGCTGGTCCCGGACATACCCGAGAATGCGGCTAGCAATGGTGACAAGAGAGATGATCGAGGCGGATTTTAGGATCTGCTTCTTTTCGGTCAACGGGCGGCACTCCGGGCCTAACCCTAATGAACACAGTAGGTTGACAGGAAAACTTGCTTAACATAACATACATCCCGCTGATTGGCAAATTTTCGCCCCGTCGGCGTTTCGAGCCGCTAACTCCTTGAAAAACCGCGCTCCAACTTCGACGCATAAGAAGGTGGTGGTTGTCCTTGCGGACAAGAAGTCGCAACGCGGGTATTTGAATCCTTCAAGGCTAGGCCAGAACGGCCCTATAGACCTTCTCAGCCCGGACGGCGAGCATACAGAAATCCCGCTAGACAAGTTGCGCTCGATTTATTTTGTACGCGAATTCAACGACGACTTCGAGCCGGAACGCAAAGCCTTCCTTAGCAGGCCGAAGCTGGATGGGTTGTGGGTGCGGTTACGTTATAGCGACGGGGAGACGTTAGAGGGCGTCATTCCCAATGATTTGTTGAATCTGCTGGATAACGGGGTACAAATCACCCCGCCAGATCTGAATTCGAACACCGACCGCATCTTCGTGCCGCGTGCTGCTTTACGCGAAATTACCGTGTTGGGAGTGGTTGGCATTGCGCGCCGTAAGCCAGCTGCGGCTCCCGCTGCAGCGCAGCCGCGGCTGTTCAATGAATAGCGCCGGAACCTCAGGCCCGGTTCCGATGCTTAGTTCAAAGTTAATTTGATTTTGCGGGCAGAGACTTGGAGAACAGCCAGGGAAACAACTTCGGTTCGTCGTACGCCTTATCCCAAGAAACATGTTTCACACCGGCGTACTCGGTGTAGTGAACCTCAGCGCCAACCTGCTTCATGGCCGCTTGCATTCGTTGCGATTCGGTGACCGGGACGATCTCGTCGTCGGCGCCGTGAAATATCCAGACAGGCACTTTGCCGATCCGGTTGGCAGCTTCGGCATAACTCTTGGGCCCGTCTTCGGGTGCCCATTTTACCAGCTCCGGGTGAGCTTTGAGCGTTGCAGCGGGAGGATGAATGCCTCCGCAAATCACGACCAGAGCCGCGAAACGGCGGGGATACTTTTGCGCGAGGTACCAGGTGCCGTAACCTCCCATGGACAGCCCGGTCAGATAGGTTCGTGAGGCATCGCCGTGGAATTCCTTGCTAGCGACATCCAGTGTGGCCATGGCCAGCTCAGCCATGGAAGGCTCAACCCACCAAAGATTTTTTCGGCATTGGGGCATCACCACAATCGCTGGAATGCGGGTGCGATCCACGCGGATGGCCGTGCCGATACCGGTATCAGTCTGCTGCAAACCATCGTCGGCACGCTCGCCGGAGCCGTGGAGAAAGAGAATGACAGGCCATTTTTGCCTGGGTGTCCAATTATCGGGAATGAAGACCTGGTATTTGTAGATCACACCCTGAAGGGTGATGGTTCGATCTAGAAAGCCCGTTTCATGGCTCTTTGCGAAGACGGGAACTCCGATCCCCAGACCGAGGAATAGAAATAGTAACGGGCGAAACCACACGTTCGCATGCCTCCGGATGCTGAACTTTAACATGAATGCTAATATTGGCTCCCTGATTTGATGCATTCCAATCCCGTACTTGCTGTATTCAATATAGTTAGAAACCGTCCATACTGGCGGCGAATCAAACATTAAGATGGCAACCACCAACACGGAGCCGATGGGCGACGCCAAGCCAAAACCATCCGGAAGACGAGTGGAACTCGACGCCGCGCGTGGGCTAATGCTGGTTTGGATTACGCTCACCCACCTGCCCACCGCCGCCAGCGCCTACGTCAATCAACCCTTTGGAATAGTATCCGCTGCTGAAGGATTCATTTTCCTTTCCGCGCTGTTCACGGGCAGGATCTATTTTCGCATGGCGGAACACGATGGCTATCGGGCCACCATTTTCAAGTTGTGGAGCCGCACCTTGCGTTTGTACGGCTACCATGCACTGTTGTTGGCTTTTGCGTTTCTGGTTGCGGTGCCTATCGCGTCTCGCGGCAACCGCCCGGGCTTGCATAACCTGCTGGATTTTTATTTCTATGCGCCAAGGCGCGCCGTTGGCGAAGCATTTCTTCTGATCTACCGTCCACCACTTCTGGACATTTTGCCCATGTACATTATTTTTCTGGTCCTAACGACCGCCGCGCTTCTGTTGTCGCGCAGGTTCGGATGGAAATTTATTTTGTGGGGAGGTTTCGTTCTTTATTTCCTCGCCCAATTCGGTTTTCGCAGCGCGGAACACAATTTCATGATGCGCTTCATTCCCACACGAATCCCTCTTAATGAAATGGGCTCTTTCGATCTGTGGGCCTGGCAATTTCTGTGGATCCTGGGCATCTGGTGCGGAGTGCGTTGGGCGCAAGACAGACTTCCGCTGGAGATTTGGGCCAAACGCTTGGTAATTCCGGCTACCGTGCTGGTTATCGCATTCTTTGTTCTGCGTCGCGAGATATCCCATGGATTTGAGTTAGGCGCCGCGGAATTTCTTTTTGACAAATGGCACCTGGGAATCCTGCGTATGGTAAATTTCGCGGCGGCTGCAACGGTGGTTGTCCACTTCCAATCGATCTTGAAGCCCTTGGCAATCAAGCCGTTGGTGCTGATGGGTCAATCTTCGCTGCAAGTATTTTGCGTGCACCTGCTATTTTGCTTTGCGGGACTTACGCTGATGGGCAACGCCTCGATGCTCAACGGGTGGAAGCAACTCGGGCTGTTGACGGCCACTTTTACGGCCATGTTGCTCACCGCAAAATTGTTCGCCAAGAGCGAGGCCAAGCAAGAACGCCAACAGAAGTCAGACTTGTCATTGGAGGCTGGTCAACCCGCCCCCGCCGCCCGAACCGCCGCGGCCTAGCACGGCTGCGACGAGAATCTGTTATGTGCGCCCCAAACGGCTGGTCATTAGTTGGTTGGTATTCACGAGCGCGGTGACATTACTGGAATGCTAAGGGACCGGCTCGCTGCGTTTGTGAGTGATTCTTCGCCGAATATCGGGCCAAAACTCTTTCAGAACGATCGTCGCTGTGTCGATACCGATCTGGCTGCCCCACACGCTCACGGTATTCGACACCGTTTTGTCGGCATGGGGATGATAACTGTAGGTCGAAATACCCGCGGCGATGGCGCTACCGAACACCTCAGAGACGTTGAACTGGCTGGTGCCCGCGTCCGAGCGGGTCACGACTATTCGGCTCATGGCATATCCGGTGCGACGCCAAAAGCCCCCCTTCCCCGATTGAAAAAAACGCGGATCCTGATGAAAGATCGAAGGGAGAATTGCGGAGGTGAAGTAGTTTTCAATGGTGCCGTCGGCGGCTGCCGATGCAAAGCGCTTACCATAACCAGCCGCGCCCTGGCCGTAACCAGGCTCACTGTTTTGCGCTTGGCTGATCCCCGCCAGGAACGCATACCAGGGGACTTGAATGTAGTCGAATGAAGACCGGGTCACTACGGAGAACTTTTGCTTCGAGGTTAGTGGCGGAACTTGGTCGGCATTCTCAAGGGTTAGGAAGTTCGGTAGCGCGAAGAACAGCCGGTCGTTGGACGTGGCGGGGGCGGCCGTTTCCGCTTTTTCTTCTGGGGTCTTGCGCTCTTTGGCTTTGTTCTTGTCGTCTTGTTCAGCCGGCACCTGTCCGGACGGCTGCGCAGGTTGCGCGATTGGCGCCAACTGAAAATGAAACGTCGGTCGCGGCGTATCCATTTTCTCTTGTTGTGCAAATCCGGGTAGTGCAATCAAAAGAGTCGTGATGGCTGTGAAGCAAACCCGCAGGCCCAAATCCGTTCGTTTAGTCATCACTAGTAATCGTCTCACAAGCTTCTTTCTTGCGTCTGAAATCTGCGTCAGACTTGCCGTATCTGTTCTCTGCCTGATTGGCCTGTGGTGCGGCCCGCAAATAGCCGTAAAAATGTGCGCGAATGCGCATAGGTGGCTTTTCCTTAGAGTCATCCTGTGGTGATTGCGTTGCTCCCTGGGTGTCCAAAACTCTAACGGGTAAAAGCAGTTTTGCGCCGATTTCGGGCCCCTTCGATTCATTCATTCAACAGGTCCAGGTGCGACTGCCTATACTTCGCTGCTGACGCTGTGCGAGACTCGCACTGGTGTCAGGAGCGTCGTTCATGAAGCTATCGGAAATTGCCCGCAAGCTTGGCTGCGCTGTCGAGGGGCCGCAGGACACGGAAATAACCGGCGTCGCTGGAATTGACCACGCTAAGCCCGGATACGTCACTTTCTTGGCCAACCGGCGTTACTTCCCTCTTCTGAAAACGACCCAAGCATCCGCCGTGCTGCTGCAGGCAGGTATCACTTTGGAGAGGGCACCTGGTGCGTCGCGGATCTCTGCTCTGCGCAGCGAGAACCCTTATCTCGATTTCGCGCGAGTGATCGAATTTTTCTACCAACCACCAAGGTACGACCCGGGAATTCACCCCACCGCGGTGATTGCGAAGAGCGCGCGAATCGGTGAAGGCGCGCACATCGGTCCGTACTGCTTTGTGGACGAAGAGGCGCAAATCGAACGCAACGCGGTGCTGCACAGCTTCGTTACGGTTTACCGGGGCGCAAAGATTGGCGCAGACTTTTTCGCACACGCTCACGCGGTGGTTCGCGAGTTTTGCGTGATTGGCGATCGCGTCATTCTGCAAAATGGAGTGGTTATCGGTGGCGATGGTCTCGGCTTCGCGAAACGAAAAGATGGCAGTTGGTACAAAATGGCGCAATCCGGCATGGCGGTTCTTGAAGACGATGTGGAAGTACAGGCGAATGCATGCGTGGACCGCGCTACCGTGGGCGAGACGCGCATTAGCCGGGGGGCCAAGCTGGATGACCTAGTGCTGGTGGGGCACGCATCAAAAGTCGGCAGCAACGCGATGTTGTGTGGGCAAGTTGGTTTGGCGGGCTCCACTCACATCGGTCACGGAGCGATTCTGGCCGGTCAGGTTGGCACAGCGGGGCATCTTAGCGTCGGTGACCATACGGTGGTTACCGCCCAGAGCGGAATTCCCAATGACGTGCCCGCGCGGGCGATGTATTCGGGTTATCCGGCGGTCGACAACCGGCAATGGTTGAAATCAGTGGCGGCGCTGAACCGCTTGCCAGAACTGCAGAAACGCGTTTGGGAATTGGAAGAAGAAATCGAAAAAACAAAAGCGCGGAAAAGCTAGTTGCAGAACTATTTCCAAAACCTATTTCTGCAAGTCTATGTTGCTCCTGGAAATCCTATAGGCCGCTGCTCCGGAGGGAGAGCCGCGGCCAAGCTGTCGTGAACGAGGTCGTTCAACTTGTCGCGAGTCTCAAGCGAATAGGCCGAAGCATCGATAGGCGGCAAAAACTCCACGAGGATTTCGCCAGGCCGCAAGACCAGGGACCGTTTCTTCATCAGCCGGTGAGCGCCGGAGCATGCCACCGGCACAATCGGAGCGCCGGCTTTGATGGCCGTTACTACCGCGCCTCGCTTGAATTTCTGCAATCGCCCGTCCGGGCTACGCGTGCCTTCCGGATAAATTAAAAAAGATTGTCCGTTGCGAAGTTCTTCCATTGCTTTGTCGAGGCTGGCCACGGCGGAATCCCGGCCACCGCGTTCGATGGGAATGAAGTGCGCCAGGCGGAAGGCTTGTCCCACGACGGGCCAGCGAAAAAGCGATTCCTTCAACAGGATAGCGATGCGACGTGGAATGGCACCGACAATCGCAGGAGCGTCCAGAGTGCTGGTGTGATTGGCGGCAAACAGGCATGCAACGGGTGGAATGCGCTCTATGCCCTTGACACGCACGCGCACGCCGGCGGCACGCACAAAAAACATCACGCCGCCGATACCTGCACGAAAGAGCGGATCGGGATTACGCGTGATGAGCGTGTATATAAGCAGCGGCGGACCGACAAAGAGGATGTACAGCGACAAAAATAAACTGACCATGAGAGTACGGATCATGGGATTTTCCACACCGGCTGAAATTCGAGCGGGACGAAGCTCTGGAGCGATCGCATCAGGTCTCAGGCTCGGTCAATTCGCTGCGTGCATGGTGGGTGCATCGGTAACTCCGTGAAGCAATCCCTCGCGGATGTGCCGCGCCTTGTCTCCCGCGTGGGAGTCTTCCGCAAGGTCATAAAAAGTCTCCGTGATTTCGCCGAGATGAAAATCAATCTTCAGCTGGGCACCTTCGCGCCGGATAACAAGATGCAACAATTCCCCAGCTTTGTGTTGACGCAGCCAATCATTGACTCGCCGCGGTGGGTCTGCGCCATTCCATTTCAAAATATAGTCGCCGGTTTGCAGCCCAGCTTCCGCCGCCGTGCTGTTGGCATCCACGGTGCGAACGACCAGAGGCCCTTTAAGAGCGCCCTCGGCGGCGAAGCCGAGCGCTGCGTGTTGTCGGGTAGTTTGGCGTAATTCCAGACCCGCCAGTGGAAATATCTCCTGGTACGGCAAGCCATTCGAGCCAGCGACGTAATGTTGAAAGAAATCCTCGAACGAGCCGCCCGCTACTTTCTCAGCGGTTAATTGCACGTCCAGGCTGTCGCGGTAGGGTTTCCCAGTCATACCAAAATCTTCGTTCATCTGGCGCATCACGTCATCCAGGCTTTTCTGATTATCGGTGCGGTCGCGAATCAAAATATCCAGAAGCACGCCCAGGACTTGGCCTTTGGTGTAATACGAAACGCTATATTCCGGATTTTCATACAGCGGATATTTCTCGAGCCAGGCGTCCAAGCTGGATTGTTCCGCGCTTTGCCAGCGATTCGCGGGGCGCGCTTCCAGTTCGGTAATCTGCTCGCTGAGATCGTGGTACAGCTGCTGTTTGCTCCAGAGGCCGGAGCGCTCCAACGTATACGAGCCGTAGGTACTCGTGACGCCCTCAGCGAACCACAGCGCTCGAGTGTATTGCTCTTTCGTATAGTCGATCGGGTATAAGGTGGCGGGACGGATGCGCTTCACATTCCACAAGTGGAAAAATTCGTGCGCGGCTACGCCGGGTAGAGAGTCTCCAGACGGCACGGAAATTGCGGTAGCGTCAGCGTGTTCCATTCCACCGCCTGCGCCGGCCGCAGCTTTGCCAATATGTAAGACAAACGTATAGCGCCAGTAGGGCGCTTTTCCCATCAACTTTAATTCGTACTCGCATATTCGCTTCAACTCGGTTTCTACCTGCTTCTTTTTGTAGGTGTCGCCGTGAATGATGACCCAGATTTCAGGGCTCATTCCTAGAAGCTGAAATTCTTCGAATTTGCCCATTTCGATTGGGGCATCGGCCAGCGCGTCGTAATTCGGGAAATCTGAAGGAAACGCACGGGGTATGCCCATGGATTCCGACCCCTGAATTCCGGGTCCTGCTCCTTGCCAGGTCCCGGGAATGTCGAGGAACAAAAGATGTACCGCCTCAGTTCTTCGCTCTGCCGCATACATCAAAATCATGGCGGGGTTAATGAAGGCATGCTCGCGGTTCATTTGCGTGGCGAAGGGACCGGGCTCATCCCAGTAAATTGCATATCGCACGACCACCGTTCCATTTCCAGTGATGCGCCATGTTTGCTTGTCAATTTTTTCGATGGAAGGCGGGGTGACATCGGTTCCGGCGTAAGATCCAGGTTGAACCGGAGCTTGGCGAACTTCCACTTGCTGGATGTGAAAACTGAAGTCGCGAATCTGATAGAGCGCGTTCCAAGCCGGAATCTGGATGAGGACGTCATTGTCGACATCCGGGATGGTCATGGTGACATGAAACAGGTGCTGCTCAGGATGCGCGAGAGAAACTTCATAACGAATCGTGGCTTGTAGTGAGGAGCAACATGCAAAACCGAGGAGGACTGATAAGAGGCCGAAAAATCGCGCACCGCCGAAATGGAAACCAATCACCTGCTGGTGGCCTCGGATGGCACGCGAACCTCTTCACCTAGCCTCTTGATTAATTTGTCGCACAATCCATCGAAGCTGCCGTTGGACATGACCAGTAAAAGGTCGCCGGGCTCGGCTTCGGCCGCTAGCACGCCGGCAATTTCGTCGCTGCTGCCAAAAACCCGCGCGCCTTTTCCAAGCGAGCGAATGCTTTTCGCCACGGTTTCGGGATCGAGGCGATTGTCATCGCCGAGTTGATTCGAACGAAACACTCCGCCAAGAACAACGCGATCCGCCAACGCCAGCGCTTGCGGCAAGGTCTCCTGAAAAACTTTGCGCCGCATCGAATTTGAACGCGGCTCGAGAATGCCCCACAGCCGGCGTCCCGGCCACCGTGCGCGCGCTGCTTCGATAGTGGCTTTAACCGCGGTGGGATGATGGGCAAAATCATCGACCAGCAAAATACCGCCAAATTCGCCCTTGATGTCCATGCGCCGCTTCACGCTGCGAAAAGTTTTCAGTGCTTTACCAATGGCGTCGACAGTGATTCCCCTGCCCTGCGCAACCACGATGGATGCAAGCGCGTTCAGGGCGTTGTGCCTGCCGGTGGCCGCGAGAACAAATTCGCCAAATCGTTGGCCATGATGAGTTACGACGAAGCGCACGCCGTCTTTTTCAATCGCGACGTCGCTCGCAATCCAATCATTGCCTTCGGAGAATCCGTAAGTTTCCACCTGGCATAGAGCTTTCTGTGCTGCACGACGCAACGCCGGTCCAGACTCAGCGATATCGCCCCAAATCACGGCTCGGCCTCGTCGTGGCACAAGGTTCACGAGCCGACGGAATGCCAATTCATAAGTCTCGAAGTCTGGATAAATATCGGCGTGATCGTATTCCAACGAAGTGATGATCAGGTCGTCGGGATGGTAATGGAAAAACTTCGGCCCGCGATCCCAAAAAGCGGTTTCGTATTCATCGCCTTCCAAAATAAATTCTTCGCCGCCTCCGAGGCCATAGCTTTTGCCAAAATTCTCAGCTACTCCGCCAACCAGAAAATTAGGTTTCTTGCCTGCGGTCTCGAAAATCCACGCCAGCATGGCCGTGGTGGTGGTTTTGCCGTGCGTGCCGCTGACCACGATAGAGTGCCGCCCAGGCAAAAATATTTCTTCGAGAATTTCCGGCATGGAACGGTAGGAAATTTTACGATCGAGCACTTCCTCCAGTTCCGGATTGCCTCGCGCAATGATATTCCCGACGATCACTAGGTCAGGAGCAGGCGTCAAATTCGCCGCGCCGAAGGAATGAAAGAAAGAGATGCCCAGGCTCTCGAGCAAGGTGGAAGCCGGCGGGTACACACCCGAATCCGAACCTGTGACGCGAAAACCGCGTTCCCGCAACATGCCCGCAAGCGGGGCCATCGCGGAACCACCGATTCCAATTATGTGGATGTGCTTCGGGTCCGTCAAGCCACCACCGCCGGTTCAAGAATTTCCAGCACGCCTGCTCCTTTCGTCGACAAACGGGCTTTGACGCCCAGCGGCACGGTTAACATTGGACGCGTGGTGTGGCCAATGGGCGCGTTAAAAATGGTTGGGACGCCCAGCGGCGCAAGAATCCTTTGGCACACATCGCGTACCGTTGCACTGCCCGCCACGGGCGCTTGGCATTCAGGAAAATCGCCGAGTAAAATTCCACGAACGTTCGCGAACTTCCCCGCTTGCTTCAGATGCATCAAAGCGCGATCCACTTGCCACGGCTTCATTCCGCGATCTTCCAGAACAAGAATCGCATCATCGGTTTGCAAATCCCACTGCGTTCCGATGGCCGTTTCCACAAGAGTCAAGCACCCGCCGAGCACCCGCCCGGGAGCTTCGCCGGGATACAAAACTTCTCCATGGAGGTCCAGTGTCCAACCGGTATCAGTGTTTTGTACCGCCGCCAGCAACGATTTTTTGTCGTACCCGTCTGGCGCGCCAGAGCCAGCGTCCAGTCCCGCAGCCAGCATCGGGCCGTAAAACGTGATCCATTGAAATCGCTGCCATAAAAAAATCTCCAAAGAAGTCAGGTCGCTGAAACCTAAAACAATCTTAGGACTCGCAGGTTTAGAAATATACAGCTCATCCAACAGGTAGTTCGAACCGTATCCGCCACGGGTGCCCACAAGAGCCGCGATATCGTCGCGTTCCAAAGCGGCGATCAGTTCGTCACGGCGTGTCGCCGTTGTTCCTGCAAAGTAGCCATCATTTTCGGTGGAAGGTCGTTCGGCAACCTGCAATCCCAGACGCGTTAGCTCCGCGATGCCTGCCTCGATTCTCGAAGGTTCAGCCGGGGAAGCGGGAGCGAAAGGCATGACCATGCTGCGCGGAGTCAGCGCTCGGGGCTTACGCACCTTGCTGCGTTCACTTTGCGAAGTTGACTCGCGCGGCATGGGCACCCCAGAACGAGTCGTCATGCCTGTTGCTGCCTCTCGACCGGAAGCATCTCGACGTTCACGCCGGGCCGCGTCAACCCGGCAAAGATTTTTTCCTGTTTGCGATGACTGACGTCCGCATCAAACTGGATGAGGTTTTTGTCGCCGGCCATGGATACCTGAAAGTTATCCAGCGCAATTCCAAGGCTGGAGAAACATTGATGAACTTCAGAAACGAGATCTACAGTCTGATCGCTGGAAATGCGAAACAACATGTACCGTGGCTTCAAGCCAATCCAGTTTTCCACGTACACAAGAAAGACCAGCGCGAAAAGCACCAACACACAGGCAAATCCCGAGGCCCGAAACAGTCCAGCGCCGGCGCCCATGCCCAGCGCGGCCACCACAAAAATCGTGGCTGCGGTGGTCAACCCGGTGACGCCGCCGCGATCGCGCAAGATAACTCCAGCGCCGAGAAAACCGATTCCCTGAACGATGTTGGAGGCAATGCGCGTGGTGCTGGCATCGCCTGTGCTTCGCGCTATTTCTATGGAGAGGATGGTGAAAAAAGCCGCGCCCACGGCCACACACAAGCCGGTGCGTAGGCCGGCTGGGCGACGGTGCCAGGCGCGCTCCACACCAATTGCGGAGCCCAGCAGAGCAGCCCAGAGCAGGCGCGTGATTATATCGTTGAGAGGAACCATGCTTTTCGGTTGTGTCCCGAAACCCTGGGAAAGTTTACAGTTTATAGCGAGAATTGCGTTAATTTCGCGAAGTGGCGTGCCCTGGCGTGTATCTCGCTACGCTTCAGCGAACGCAACCTGTCCAACCCAAATTTTTCCACGGCGAAACTGCCTAATACCGAGCCGTATACCATGGCGCGCCTCAGGGCGGTGTCATTTTTTTGCCCTGCACCGGCAAGATAACCCATAAATCCGCCCGCAAAACTATCCCCTGCACCGGTGGGATCATGCGGTTCTTCCAGCGGAAACGCCGGAACGCAAAATACGCCGCGCTTGTCGACCATCATGGCCCCGTATTCACCGCGCTTTACCACCAGCGTGCTAGGGCCCATCTTGAAAATATGCTTCGCAGCGCGCAATAAATTATGTTCGCTGGAGAGTTGGCGTGTTTCAAAATCATTGATCATCAAAATATCAACGTGCTTCAACGTTTCGCGCAGCTCTGCGTTGGTCCGCTCGATCCAGTAATTCATGGTGTCCAACGCAACGATTTTTGGCCTGTTGGTGACCTGTTGAAGCACATCGCGCTGGAGATCAGGAGCGATATTGGCAAGAAAAACGTGTTTGGATTTGCGATATTTTTCGGGTAGCTTCGGCTTGAAGTCGGCGAAAACATTTAAATCCGTCGCCAGCGTGATGCGTTCATTAAGATTTTCGGAGTAGCGTCCGGACCAGAAGAAAGTTTTGCCCGCGGCCCGCTCCAATCCTTCGATATCAATGGTCCGCCCGCGAAATATTTCGGCATCCTTCGACGTAAAATCGTCACCCACGATACCCACGAGGTTTACGTGCGTGAAGTGACTGGCCGCCACCGCGAAGTAGGTAGCGGCCCCGCCGAGCGCTCGCTCCACTTTTCCGTACGGGCTCTCCAGACAATCGAATGCCACCGAACCGACGACCAGTAGGGACACAATTTTCTCCTAGGTATATTTGGCGAGTATGGCGGCCAGACGCCTTTTGGTAGCCGGGGGAACCAGCTTCATATCCGTGACCAACGCGTGTTGCAGAGCCGATCCACACTTGCAGGAGCGGTCTGTGGGCAAGGCGCGCACCGCTTCACGTAAAACGTGTTGCGCATTTTCTGCATTCTGGTTCAGCAAAGCGATGATTTGCGAAGCCGTAACGGACTCGTGTTCAGGATGCCAGCAATCATAGTCTGTGATCATCGCGATCGTGGAGTAACAAAGCTCCGCTTCACGAGCAAGTTTCGCTTCCGTGGCGTTGGTCATGCCCACCACTTCAAAGTGCAACTGGCGATGCATGTTGGCTTCCGCGAGCGTGGAAAACTGCGGTCCTTCCATGCAAATGTACGTTCCACGGCGGTGCACCTTCAGGCCGCAATGCACGCTGGCGTCGGCTAACGCGGCGCCCACCTGCGCGCAAGTAGGATGCGCGAAGGACACATGCGCTACAAGCCCTTCGCCAAAAAAAGTCGACACTCGTTGCCGGGTGCGATCCACGAATTGATCGGGCACCAGAAATTCTCCCGGGCGCAATTCTTCCTGCAAGGAGCCCACCGCGCTCACGGAAATAATTCGTTCCACGCCCAGCAACTTCATGGCGTAAATATTGGCGCGATAATTAATTTCGCCGGGCAGAATTCGGTGGCCGCGGCCGTGGCGCGCGAGAAACGCGACCCGCTTCCCTTCCAATGTTCCCAGGACAATGGCCTCGGAAGGATCGCCGAACGGAGTCTTAACCTTAATCTCGCGTGGGCTGGTCAATTCCGCCATCGAATAAAGTCCGCTCCCACCGATAATGCCGATGCTCGCTTGCGAAGCAGTTTTTGATTGACTCGCGACAGACGAGCTTTTTCGTTTTGCTACCGCCATGCTACGTTCTCCTGAAATTATTTGCTGAGATCAACAGTCTCAAAGTCGATTTTGCCATTGCGGTCGTGCAAGGTGGCCGTGGGAAAATCCGGATCGTGCCCAAAGGCCACAATCCAACCTTGCGCTACAATTTCCGCGATACGCTTGCGTTTCGTTTTCAGTGTTTGCAAAGGGTACAGATCGTATCCGGGCATCCACGCGAGTGGCAGGTGATGCCGCGTTGGCAGCATATCCGCTACAAAAATCACCGTGCGATTGCCGCCGGATATTTTGACCGCCTGGATATCCGCGTTATGCCCGGGAATGCGCACCACCGAGATCCCCGGAACAATCTCCACATCGCCATCGACGAGCCGCCATTGGCCTGCTTCGCTCACAGGAACAAACCTGTCTGCGAAGTAGCTGGCGCGGTCGCGCTCGGTGGGATTCATGGCGTGTTCGAGTTCCGCGCGCTGGACGACGTATTGCGCGTTAGGAAAAGTTGGCACGTCGCGATCGCCGACAACTCGCGTATTTCCGCCTGCGTGATCAAAATGCAGATGGGTGTTGATGACCATATCGACTTTCTCCGGAGCGACACCAACCTTCGAGAGCGCATCTCTCAAAGGATCGCCCATCTGAATGCCATAAATATCTCGCAGCTTGGGGTCCCACTTGGTGCCATTGCCGGTTTCCACAACAATATTTTTGCCCGCGGCTCGTACCAGTAGCGAATTGGCAGCCAATCGAATGCGATTGCGGTCGTCGGCAGGCGCTTTCTTTTCCCAGAGCGGTTTCGGCACAACACCAAACATCGCGCCGCCATCGAGATAAAAGTTTCCCCCGTGCAAGGGCAAAACTTCAATTTCGCCAAAATGCATCAGGCTTGGCTCCGCGAGCCCAGACCGCTCCGGGTAAGAATCTCGTTGACGGCGGTAAAGGGATCTTTGCGCCGTTCGGCGACTTCGTATGCCAATTTTTCAAGCTGCAACTCGCCGGTCGTTCCGCCAACCGCGCGCTCAAGCAAACGTGATTCCAGGAGTTCCAGGAGCCGTTTTTTCCAGTGTTCGACGTGTTTCTTCTTCCGCTCTGGCCGAGACGCGAAATGCTCACGAAATTTGGCGACCGTTTCGGCGAGCGTGTCGACGCCGCGATTCTCGGATGCTACTGTTCGGACCACGGGAGGATGCCAGCCATGCTGCGGCATCACCAGTGAAAGCATGGCGTTCAATTGCTGCTCCACGCGCTCCGCGCCTTCGCGATCGCTCTTGTTCACCACAAAAATATCTGCGATTTCCATCAGGCCGGCCTTCATGTTTTGAATGTCGTCCCCCATCCCGGGAACCACTACGACGACCACGCAGTCAGCCAGTCTGACAATGTCGACTTCGTCCTGCCCGACGCCCACTGTTTCGATTAATATCCGGCGCTTGCCCGCGGCATCCAGAAGTAACGCGACCTCCGACGTCGTGCGCGACAAGCCGCCCAAAAAACCGCGGGTAGCCATCGAGCGAATGAACATCCCGGCATCGGCAGCATGGCCCTGCATGCGAATGCGATCGCCTAAAATCGCGCCACCGGAATAGGGGCTGGTCGGATCAACAGCGATCACTCCGACGGCTTCGTCCTGCTTGCGATAATGCGCAGCGAGCCGGTCCACCAACGTGCTCTTGCCCGTACCGGGCGCGCCGGTCACACCAATCAGATAAGCCTCGCCAGTGTGAGGAAACAGGACGCGCAGCAATGGCTCGGCATTAACGTCATGATTTTCAATCGCGGTGATCGCGCGAGATAGTGCCCGCACGTCCCCGGCACGCACCTCTTCCGCCCATTTCTCAACCGCCGCTGCCATGTTTTCCTTTGGAACTTTCCACAAAAACGCCGCGAACCTCGATGATTATTTCTTTCCCAGCAGTTGCCGGGCTATCACCAGCTTCTGAATTTCGCTGGTGCCCTCCCCGATGGTGCACAATTTCACGTCACGATAAAATTTTTCCGCCGGGTAATCCTTGATGAATCCGTAGCCGCCGTGAATTTGCACGCATTCATTGGCCACGCGCACAGCAACTTCACTGGCAAACAACTTCGCCATGCTGGACTCCCGAGTAAAACGCACATCTTTCTTGTCGGCCAGCCAGGCTGCTTGATACACCAGCAGTCGCGCTGCTTCCACATCGGTAGCCATATCCGCCAGTTTGAATTGGATGGCTTGAAATTCGCTAATCGGCTGTCCAAATTGCTTACGTTGTTTCGCGTAGTTCGTAGCCGCCTCGAGCGCACCTTGAGCCATGCCCAGCGCCAGAGCGCCGATGGAAATGCGACCGCCGTCAAGAATCTTGAGGCTCCCAGTAAAGCCCTCGCCTTCAGGACCCAGAAGATTTTCGTGAGGCACACGGCAATCCGTAAAAATTATTTCCGAGGTGTCGCTCGCGCGAAGACCCAACTTGTTTTCTTTTTTTCCTGGCTTAAACCCAGGCATGCCCTTTTCCAGAATGAACGCGCTGATACCGTGCGAGCCCTTCGATTTGTCGGTCTTGGCCATGGCCACGCAAATGTCCGCGTAATGGCCGTTGGTGGTGAAGGTCTTGGCGCCATTCAACACCCAGAAATTTCCATCGCGCACCGCGGTGGTTCGGGTCCCTCCGGCGTCGGAACCGGCTTCCGGTTCGGTCAACGACCAAGCGCCAATCTTCTTGCCTTGCGCCAGCGGCACAAGATATTTCTTTTTTTGCGGCTCATTCCCAAATTTAAAAATGTGATTGCTGCACAGCGAATTGTGCGCCGCGACGATGATGCCGACGGAGCCATCCACGCGAGATAATTCCTCAATCGCAATGGCATATTCGATGTAACCGAGGCCCGCGCCTCCGAGTTCCTCGGGAAAAATCACACCAAGCAAGCCCATCTCTGCCAGCTTGGGCATGATCTCCATCGGGAAATGCGACACTTCGTCCCATTCCATGACGTGCGGGGCGATTTCACCCTCGGCAAACTCCCGCACGCTGCACCGCAGCTGCTTTTGTTCTTCTGTTAATCCGAAATCCACGCGTTCTCCTGCTTACCAGCCCACCGGGTAATTATTCTTTTTATTTTGTTGATCCAGCCAGGTTTTTAGCGGCGCGAAATAATCGGCTAGCGCGCTGGCATCCAGTTGTTTGTCGCCGGTCAAAACTTCCAGCGCCTCCGGCCAAGGCTTGCTCGCGCCCATTGAAAGCATCTTATTCAACCTTTCGCCAGCGGCCTTGTTGCCATAAATCGAGCAGCGATGTAGCGGCCCTGAGTATCCAGCCTCGCGGCAAAGCGCGCGCTGAAATTGAAATTGCAAAATGCGTGCCAGAAAATAACGCATGTACGGCACGTTCCCGGGCACATGAAATTTTGCGCCGGGATCAAAATCCGCTTCCGTACGCTGCACCGGAGGAACTATGCCCTGATATTTAAGCCGCAAATCCCACCACGCTTTGTTGTATTGCTCGGGCTTCACTTGGCCGGAAAAGACTTCCCATCGCCATTTATCCACCAGCAACCCGAACGGCAGAAAAGCCACTTTTTCCAGCGCTTGCTGCAGCAAATAATCTATGTCCTCGGAACTGGCCGGAACCGTTTCGATGAGCCCGATTTTCTTCAGATATTCAGGGGTGACCGACAGCGCGATGGTGTCGCCCACCGCTTCGTGGAAACCATCGTTGGCGCTGTTTTGAAACAACGGCGGCTGGTTCTCATAGGCGCGCTGATAAAAATTGTGACCAAGCTCGTGATGAATCACCCGAAAATCTTCTTCGGTAATCTGAATGCACATCTTGACGCGCAAGTCTTCCTTGGAATCCACGTCCCAGGCGCTGGCGTGACAAATCACCTCGCGATCGCGGGGCTTGGTGAATAACGAGCGTTCCCAGAATGTCGAAGGCAGCGGCGCGAATCCCAGCGAAGTAAAAAATCCTTCACCATACTTCACCATCCCGCGCGCGTCGGTGTGGCGCTCCTGCAATATTTTTGTAAGGTCGTAACTTTGCGCCGGCTTAGGCGAATCCATCAACGAATAAACGTTGTTCCATTCCTGGCTCCACGGATTTCCCAGCAACTGCGCAGGAATTAGACCCTTCGCGGGTACTAGCGCTGAACCATACTTTTTTGCCAGTTGTCCACGAACGTACGCGTGCAAAGACTCATACAGCGGCCGCAATTGCTCCCAGAGCCTGTCGGTCTCTTTGGTGAACTGATCGGGAGGCATGTCGTACATCGACCGCCAAATCCCGCCCACATCCGAATATCCGAGTTCACGCGAACCTTTGTTTCCCAATTCCACGAGTCGCGCATAACGCTGCCGCATAGGAGCGCCAATTGCGTGCCATCCGATCCACGCATTTTTTAATTCTTCGGGGTCGTGACTCGTAGCCAAAATGTGTTCAATGGCGGTGATGTCCAGGCACTTGGAATCCACGCCCGCCGTGGGACACCACTTGCCCTTGCCGTAATCACCGGCCAACGAGGTGGAAATCGTTGCCAATTCTTTCTGCTCCGCGGCGTTTGAAGGCGCGGGAAACCCGATAGACAGTTTCACCAGCAACATTTTTCGCGCCATCTCTGGCGGCAACTTCAGGCTGTCAAAGCGATGCGCCTTTTTCGCTAGTTCGGCGGTGAGCGTATTCACTATCTCGCCCGCATCGGCCGCGATTTGGTTGGTGTCATCGGTAATAAAATTTTCCTGCACCCAGGCGGCGCGCTGCGCTTTGTTTCCCAGATCAAAAAGGCGAGCCTCAGCGTCATCAAGGAACGCTTTGGCCTCCTCAATGGTCGGGGCACTGCCTTCCTGTTTTGCCGGCGCACGCTCTTGCGCCGAAATAATCTGCGCCAAGAACAGGCCGGCACACACACATCCGAGCATCAAATGCCGCCGAACAGCGGTAATTTTCATGCCTTAGCCTTCCTGGTGTTGGCCGCAACTTGCCGAATCATCGGCAGCGCTCGTTCGATTCCCTCGCGGCTGACATTGCAGTGCGTCACGAAACGCACTGAGTGCAGCGCCGTGTCCTGTGCCCAAACCCCGTGCGTGTACAATTCTTCACAAAACTCCACCGCTGTTTTCCCTGTTTGCGAACAATCGCAAATTACGATGTTGGTTTGGATTTTCGCTGGATTAATTTTTAATTGAAGAATCTTCGCAAGACCTTCGGCCAGAAACCGCGCATTCTCATGATCTATATGCAAGCGTGAAGGAGATTTTCGCAGTGCAATCAGGCCCGCGGCGGCGATCACGCCAGCCTGACGCATCCCGCCGCCAAACATTTTGCGGTACACCCGCGCTTTCTCGATAAAGGCACGAGAACCAACCACCATAGAACCAACTGGCGCGCCCAGTCCCTTCGACAGGCAGAACATCACCGAATCACAACCGCGAGTCATGCGCGCGACGGAATCGCCAAGCGCGACTGCTGCATTGAAAACGCGCGCGCCATCCAGATGAACTTTCAAATTAACGGCGTGAGCGCGATCGCAAATGTCATCCACAGTCGCGGTGGGATACACCATGCCGCCGGCCATGTTGTGGGTGTTCTCCAGGCAAATCAACGCTGTTTGCGAATCGTAATAAACGTGGGGCCGAATTACCGCTTCGATCAGCGACCACGAGAGAATTCCGTCTTCACCGCGCGCAATCCGCGGCATGCAGCCCGCCACAGCCGACATGGACGCCAGTTCATACAAATTTACGTGACTGCGCTCTTCGCAGATCACTTCATCGCCGTGATGGGTCCACACTTTTATCGCGATGAGATTGCCCATGCAGCCGGTCGGAACGAATAACGCCGCCTCCTTGCCGAAAAGTTCTGCGGCCTCGCGTTCCAGCAAATTTACGGTGGGATCTTCCGCGTACACATCGTCGCCGACTTCGGCCTCGGCCATGGCGCGGCGCATTTCCGGCGTGGGCCGCGTGACGGTGTCACTGCGCAAATCGACGATGTTCAATGCCGGGCCGGAAGCCCGTGAGTTCATAGCCATTACTGGATCTGTTTCTGTTGCGCCCAAAACTGAACCTCCATTGAGGATCTAAATCCCAAATTCATCTCAGAAGCTCCACAAAAACCTCATTCGAAACGCTCAGCCGTGAAGGCGCCAGTCGAACCACCGAGCCATTCCATTCCAACAAGCCCGAGGATGCCAGCGGATCGAAGCGCGACGCCAATTTCACGGCGTAATCTTTTTCAATTCGCGACACGTCAATGCCATCCAACTGCCGCAAACCCAGAAACAATTCTTCTTCGAGTGCGGTTGCGGATGTTAAACGTTCTAATTGCTCGACCGGCAAGCATCCATTTTGAATAGAGTTTACGTAACCGGCCGCGTCATGCGCATTGGCCCACCGCTGCACGCCGCAGAAGGAGTGCGCGCCCGCGCCAAATCCCAGGTAAGCTTCGCGGCGCCAGTATTTCAAATTGTGACGCGATTCGAATCCCGGCTTGGCCCAATTGGATATTTCGTAGTGGTGATAGCCCGCGCCAGAAAATGAAGTCTGGGCCAGTTCATAAAATTCGGCCATCTGATCTTCGCTGGGCACCGCGCCCGCGCTATAACGTTTACCGCCTTTTAAAAGCTCGGTCCCGAGGCGGCTCTTCTCATCCACTTCGAGGATGTACACAGAAACATGTTCTGGAGCCAATTCGACAAGGCGGTCGACCGATTCGCGCCAACTTTCTGGCGTCTGCAACGGCAATCCGGCGATCAAGTCGAAGGCGATATTTGCAATGCCCGCTTCGCGAAGAATGGGAACGGCGCGGTAAATATCGGCACGACGGTGCATGCGCCCCGAAGCGGCCAACTCGGCGTCAGCAAAAGATTGCACCCCGAAACTGACGCGATTAATCCCGGCGCGCACCCATGCGGAGGCCTTCTGCGGGTCAACGGTTTCGGGATCGGCCTCCAGCGTCACCTCAGATGGATCGGAGCCGAACGAATCGCGAATGGTATCCAGAACAGTTTGTAGATGCGCGGGATCAAGCAAGCTTGGAGTGCCACCGCCGATATAAACCGTGTCCACGATCGCGCTTTCTGCTATCGCAGGACCAAGTGCTATGCCAGCAGCCGCATACAGATCCCGGTAAGTTCTCATTTCACGGCAAACAGCGCTCACGTACGGAGCAAATCGCGAGGAAGAGACGACGCCAGTATGAAAATTACAGTACGTGCATTTCGTTTGGCAGAAAGGAACTTGTACGTAAATGCCGAGGCTCGTCATTTGCACAAAAACTTTAACACAGCGCCGCATTGCGCGCAGGCGGCGACAGGTGTCAGCAGTCTTTCAATCAGTGTAAATCCGGAATAACTTTTACTTGCAGGTGTCGCTCGCGCGGCCCATCGAATTCGCAAAAGAAGATACCTTGCCAGCGACCTAGCAGCAGCTTGCCGTCTTCCACAAAAATCGTTTGGCTTGCTCCGACCAGCACGGACTTCATGTGCGAATCAGAATTTCCTTCAGCGTGGCGGTATGGCCCTTCAAAGGGGATCAAGCGGTCAAACGCGCCTTTGAGCTCGCTGGCCACATCGGGGTCGGCACATTCGTTGATCTGCGGCGGTAATGTGCGACACGTACACATAGCAAACACCGTTGGGCACACGCGATTTCTCAACCACTTGCTGCACCTGTGCGGTCACGTTAACAAGCTGCGTACGACGAGTCGTTCTTACTTTTAACGTGTGGATCGGCACCAGGCACCAGTTTTCGCGACGAGGTTATGACAGCTGGACTATACAGTGACGCCCAAGATTTTTGCTGCCGCACAGTTTTTGCAATTCCGTCAGTCCGCCCGGGCCCCAGCGTGCCAGAAAGGGCAAAAGACAAAGCTCCCTCGATTGCAAGACTTTGTGCGGGTAGAGCAACTGCTCGAGGAAATTCTCATATACCGCGAGCAGGGTCGCTTTGGCGTCTTGAGCGCGGCCGGTCTTGCGGCGCAGCTTATCGATTTGGTATTCAATCTTTTTGCGGGCCGTTTCTACCGCGCCTTGCAAAGTAGGGTCCAGCTTCTTCAGCTGATCGTGCAACTGATCCAGCATCTTCATAACTTGTTTGAGGTTGCGATCGAAGTCGCGGGACAGATCCTTGGGAACGGACGCAAGCTCCATTCTGCGGCGAACTTCCTGCGAGCCAGACCAAATGTCTTCCACGTTAAGCTTGTAGGCCCGAAGTAATTTGGCAGCTTTGATATCCACCAGCGTAAAATCCGGGCGCGACAATATTACCGGCATGCGTCCAAGCACATGCTTGTACACCACCTCGGATTGCGCGAAATAAGCAATTTCTGCCGCTCCACCAATGTACGCCACGGTGGGCAGTAAATAATCCTGAGCCACAGCGCGTAAAAGCGCACTGGGACTAAAATCTTCTGGCTTGCTTTCGATTGCTTTCAGCAATTCCGCACTGGCCCACTGCCTTTCTCCCGCTTGGAATTTGTGACCGGTCGCGGCAATCGCTTTTCGCACTCCGTCACTCGTCTGAGACTTGTCTCCGCATTCACAGCCCATGTAAAACAACAATGTACTTTTCGCGGTAACTTTCACTTGCGCAGCAAACCCCGTGGCTTCCAGTTCTTTTCCTCGGCGCAACAAATGTTCATTCAACACATCGCGATCTTCGATAGCCTGGCGATAGACGGGAGCCGCGATGCGGTGCAACGCCGGGTCCAGTGGATCAAGGAGAATGAGGCCTTGTTGCGAAAACAATTTGGCAAATAATTTGGCGAAGGCGCTGCCGTACGTTTCGCCCCGGTTATAGCTCTCTTTCAAAAACTGGGCCAGTAGCAAGCTGCCCTGTTTGACCAGCAATTCCGCAGCTTCGTGGACTTGTTCGTCGATCTGCGCGTCCAGCAATATTTTCCCGACCGGGCGGCCGGCGTGCTTCTCATCTGGCGCGGCAAGCTCGAAGCGCTTCAGCTGCCCTTCTTGAAACCAGCTCACGTGGCGCACTTCGTCAACATCATGATCTTCGGTCGCCATCCAGAAAACGGGCACCGCCTCAATCCCTGAGCGGGTCAATTCATTCGCAACTTGAACGGCGCTGAGCGCCTTGTAAAAGGAGTACGCAGGACCGCTGAAGAGTCCGACCTGCTGGCCGCTGACAACGGCTACAGCCCCTCTTTCCAACCGACCGAGATTTTCAAAGACCGCCGGTCCAGCGCCAAACGCGGTGTTCTGCGCGCGTAGAATTGTGGCAACGGCACTGCGGCGTTCTTTGGGAAAGTCCAATTCGCGGGCTACCGCGGTAACGGAAGACATTTTGGGCGCGTGCGCATAAAACGCCTGCACCTTTGAAAAATTATTCAGATATTCGAGGAAGAGCTTCGATTGGTGGGGGAGCTTGTGGGACGCGAGGGCACGACAGTCCATGAGCCGTTAGATGATACCCGCGCGGAAACGTCTCATCAAAGGGCCTAATTTTTACAGATCACGCCGACGCCATAACGGGTTGTTCAATCGTGGCCAAAATTGAGCTGATTCGCGACTTATGCTCGTCGGTAAGGGGCTGCAACGGCAGCCTGGGATTTCCTCCGCGGTAACCGCGCTGGTCCATAACGTACTTAACACCGGCGATGCTGAATTTCGAGACGATCTGGTTGGAGGCGTTCAGCAATACCTTTTGCAGTTCGCGGGCTTTCTCCCATTGGCTCTGGCGGAAGAGCTCGTAGAGGGTCGCGCATTTCTCTGGAAGTGCGCTTGCCAAAGCCAGTATGGCTCCGCGTGCGCCAACCGCAAGGCAAGGAAACACCGTGGCTCCAGCGCCTACCAGCACCTGAAATTGTGGCGGCGCGCCCGCTATCATCTCCGAAATACGGTGAACATTTCCCGAGCTGTCCTTTATACCGATAATGTTTCGATGTTCGGCGAGTGCGATTGTCTCGGGCGCTTCGAGCGCCAGTCCGGTGAAGATCGGTACGGAATAAAGCATTACCGGGATGGGGGACTCATCGGCGACGCGACGGTAATGCGCGATGAGCACATCCGGTTTGTAAGCAGGCTTGTAGTAGTAAGGAGTCTTTACCAGCGCGGCGTCGTATCCAAGAGCAGCAGCTCGCTGGGTGCGTTCAATAGTTTCCGCGGTGGATTCCGAACCGCAGCCCGCAAGGAGTTTTTTCCCAGGCGCGGCCGTCTGCTTCACGGCCTCAAGTATGCCGTCCATTTCTTTGGAGCGCAGCAGCACGGATTCACCCGTGGAGCCGAGCACAACATATCCCGCGAGTGCGGTTTGGTTGTAGCGGCTGATGTTGTGCTTCATGCCCTCGAGCGACACCGAACCATCCGCCGCGAACGGTGTGGTTAGAGCGGGAAAGACTCCTGCCAGATCCAACATTGAATTCCCCATTGTCAGCTTAAGACAGCTTGCAAAAAATTAGTCTGCCACCATCAATCGGCGGGAGCCGGGCTTTGCGAGGCCGCCACGCTGCCGCGATGCAAATCCTGCAGCGCCGCAACTTCCGTTCCCTGCTCCAGCAACGCCTGTATTCCGCGAGCCGCGGCGTGTGCCGCTGCCAGCGTGGTGATGCACGGAATGTTATAGCGAATCGCCGCGCGCCTGATAGATTTTTCGTCGTAAAAAGATTCGCGCCCCAGTGGAGTGTTGATGATCAGGTCGATCTTCCCGGTCTTCACCAGGTCCACGATGTTGGGCCGCCCCTCGTTTACCTTAAAAACTTCCTGCGCTTCCACTTCCGAATCGGCCAATGCCGCCGCGGTTCCGCGCGTGGCCAGCAATTTAAAACCCAGCGCTTGCAATTCTTTGCCCAGCGGCCCAACGTGTTTTTTGTCACGGTCGTTGACGCTCATGAATACGGTGCCTTTGCGCGGCAGGCGTTGCCCTGCGGCGAGTTGGGCCTTGGCGAACGCCAGTCCGTACGAAGTTGAAATCCCCATGACTTCGCCGGTAGAGCGCATCTCCGGGCCCAGGATGGTGTCCACGCCGCGAAACTTGTTGAACGGGAAAACCGGAGACTTCACGGAATAAAATTCGTGCACGGCAATTTCTGAAACGCCGTGGTGAACCACCAGCGGCAACTTCATGGTGGATAGCTTTTTACCGGCCATCAAGCGCGCTGCAACTTTCGCTATGGGCACCCCGGTCGCTTTGCTGACAAACGGAACGGTCCGCGATGCGCGTGGGTTCACTTCCAGCACATACACCGTGTCTCGCTGAATGGCATATTGCACGTTCATCAAGCCCACGACTTTCAAAGCCAGCGCAAGACGTTTCGTATATTCGCGAATGGTATCTAAAATCTTCGGCGACAAGCTCACCGGCGGTAACACGCAGGAAGAATCACCGGAGTGCACGCCGGCTTCCTCGATGTGCTCCATGATTCCGCCGATCACCACTTCCGATCCATCGCACAGGGCGTCAACATCGACTTCAGTGGCTTCCTCCAGAAATTGATCAATCAGTACCGGACGAGCCGGACCCATCAACGCAGCTTGCGCCACATATTCCTGCACGGTATTGACGTCGTAAGCGATCACCATGGCGCGGCCGCCCAAAACATAGCTGGGCCGCACCAGAACCGGCATGCCAATCTCGCCGGCTACGCGCGCGGCCTCTTCGGGAATTAACGCGGTGCCATTTCGCGGCTGATGAATTCGCAACTCGTCCAGCAATCGCCCGAAGCGGCGGCGATCTTCGGCCAAGTCAATCGATTCTGGCGCAGTGCCAATGATCGGCACGCCGTTTCGTTTCAGTTCCAGCGCAAGGTTCAGAGGAGTCTGTCCGCCAAACTGCACGATCACGCCGTGAGGCTTTTCGCGCTCAACCACCGCCAAGACGTCTTCCAGCGTCAGCGGTTCGAAATAAAGGCGGTCCGAAGTGTCGTAGTCAGTCGAGACGGTTTCTGGATTGCAATTGACCATGATGGTCTCGAAACCATCTTCACGCAGTGCAAACGATGCGTGGCAACAGCAATAATCGAATTCAATGCCCTGTCCGATACGGTTTGGCCCGCTGCCCAGAATGATGATCTTGGGTTTCGATTGCGCGTCGGATTCGTCCTCGTCTTCATAGGTCGAGTACATATACGGCGTAAACGATTCGAATTCTGCGGCGCAAGTGTCGACACGTTTGAAAACTGGCCCGACGGCGTAACGCGCACGCTGCAGCCGCACCGCAGCCGCCGTGGTCTTCCACATCTGCGCCAACTGCTCGTCGCTCGTTCCGTGACGTTTCACTTCGCGCAGTAATTCTTTCGAGGCCGTCTCCACGGTGACCTTGGCGGCGCGGCGATTCATGGCGATTATTTCTTCGATCTGTTGTATGAACCACGGATCGATTTTTGTAAGCTCGCAAATTTCTTGAGCAGGTAAACCGCGCTCCACGGCGGTGAGCAGCCAATGAATGCGGTCAGGACGCGGCGTGGCAAGCTTCTCGCGCAGCAAAGAGTCCGGCGTCTCCGCGGGCGCGCGCCACGGCGTGCTGGGCTCAAGAGAGCGGATGCCCTTCTGCAGCGCCTCTTTGAAGGTTCTGCCGATGGCCATCACTTCGCCGACGGACTTCATCTGCGTTCCCAAGGTGCTGTCGGCGCCAGGAAACTTTTCGAATTGCCACTTGGGGATTTTCACTACTACATAATCGATGGTTGGTTCGAAACACGCAGGCGTTCGCTTGGTGATATCGTTGGGAATTTCATCCAGCGACATTCCCACCGCCAGGCGTGCCGCAATTTTTGCAATCGGAAACCCGGTAGCTTTGCTGGCCAATGCCGAACTGCGTGATACGCGCGGATTCATTTCAATCACGGTCATCTTGCCGTTTTCAGGATTTATGGCGAACTGCACGTTCGACCCGCCGGTCTCCACGCCGACTTCGCGGATGATCGCGGCGGCCGCATCACGCATGCGCTGATATTCCTTGTCGGTCAACGTTTGGGCCGGGGCCACGGTGATGGAATCGCCGGTGTGCACGCCCATGGGGTCAAAATTTTCGATGGTGCAGATGACCACGAAATTGTCGCGGTAATCGCGCATCACCTCGAGTTCGTACTCTTTCCACCCGAGCACCGATTCTTCCACCAGCGCTTCGTGCACCGGGCTCATGTCCAGCGCGTGCGAAATCGCTTCGCCAAACTCCTCGCGGTTATACGCGATGGAGCCGCCTGTGCCACCCAAAGTAAACGAGGGGCGAATCACCAGGGGAAATCCCAGCTGATCGCAAAGCCGCAGCGCGTCCTGCGCGTTATTAACTAGCGCGGAGGCTGGAACTTCCAGTCCAATTTTGCGGCAAGCGTCCTTGAACCATAGCCGGTCCTCGGCCACTTTGATGGCGCGTAGTGAGGCCCCGATCATTTCGACGCCGTGTTTTTCAAGAATGCCGCCTTCCGCAAGCTCCACGGCAAGATTCAGCGCAGTTTGACCGCCCACAGTGGGCAACAACGCGTCGGGCTTTTCGCGGGAGATAATTCCTTCCAGGTATTCCTTGGTGAGGGGCTCGATGTAGGTGCGCTGCGCGATTTCCGGGTCGGTCATGATGGTCGCCGGATTCGAATTCACCAGCACCACTTCATAGCCTTCCGAACGCAGTGCCTTACAGGCTTGCGCGCCGGAATAATCGAATTCGCAGGCCTGCCCGATAACGATGGGCCCGGATCCGATGATCATAATTTTCTTTATGTCGGTTCGCTTAGGCATCCGCGTAAGCAGGCTTCCAGCCTGAATTATTATCTTTCTCCGTCATTAATAAGAGATAAATCCTATCGCTGCGCTTCTTTCATCATGTCCGTAAACTGGGTGAACAGGTAATGCGAATCGTGCGGGCCCGGCGATGCTTCCGGATGATACTGCACACTGAACAACGGCAAAGATTTGTGGCGCATTCCCTCGTTAGTGTGGTCGTTCAGATTTACATGCGTAATTTCCACGTCACTGGAAGGAAGCGACTCGGGGTCCACGCAAAAACCGTGATTTTGCGCGGTAATTTCAATTTTCTGCGTAAGCAGATTCTGCACCGGATGATTCGAACCGTGATGCCCGAATTTGAGCTTGAAAGTTTTGCCGCCCAGCGCTAGGCCACAGAGCTGATGCCCTAAACAGATTCCAAACACCGGGATTTTTCCGATGAGCTTACGAATATTTTGCACCGCATAATCGACAGGCTCAGGATCTCCGGGTCCGTTCGACAAGAAAACGCCATCCGGTCCCAAACCGAGCACCTCTTCGGCGGAGGTTTGCGCCGGAACCACCAGCACTTCGCAGTGATGATCGATCAGCATGCGCAAAATATTTTGTTTAATGCCGTAATCGTACGCGGCCACGCGAAATCGCCGCGATTCATTCTGATTTCCGGCGGATGCGGACTGCTCGGTCCAGGGAGCAGAGGCCAGCTCGATGGATCCTTTATCCCACGAGTACGCCCTGTTGCAACTAACGCGGCTGGCCAATTCCTGGCCCGCCATCTTGGGCAGACTTTTTGCTTCGCGAATAAGCTGCTCGGCGGCCGTGCCGTCCGTCGCCACCACGCCGCGCAACGCGCCGACGCTTCGGATGTGGCGCACCAACGCGCGCGTGTCGATATCCCAGATCACCGGAATCTGGTGACGGTTTAGATATAGCTGGGCCGTCTCCGAGGATCGCCAGTTGGAAGACATCTGGGAAAATTCGCGCACCACCAGTGATTCGATGTACGGGCGCGGAGCCTCCTCATCGTCGAGATTCGCGCCAACATTTCCAATGTGCGGATAAGTCAGACAGACAATCTGGCCCACGTAGCTGGGATCGGTGAAAACTTCCTGATAACCGGTGAGGCTGGTATTAAAAACGACTTCGCCCCCGCGGCGCGTGATCGCGCCGGCCGCGCGGCCGTTAAATGTGCGCCCGTCTTCCAGCGCAAGTGTGGCGGGTCGATGTTGGACTTCCGTCAGTGGAGCCCCCTGTTTTTATCATCGCAGTCCTAAGGAAGTGAAACAAGTGACTAGTAGGGTGCAACAGATCCGCAGTTAAAAAAGGAACCTGGATCTTCAACTATTTGCTTTCCGCTTCCGTCATCGCCAGCGAACCGAAATGATCCACGGGCCAGTAGGCAAACACCGCCCGACCGTAAATGAACTGGCTGGGGACCGGCCCAAACACGCGCGAATCATTTGAACTGATGCGGTGATCGCCCATCACGAAATAACTGTCAGCCGGCACGCGCGTCGGCCCGTAATCGCTGACGTCTTCGTATTGCGGCGGAACGTAAGGCTCCGGCACCACCGTGCCGTTAACGGTGACCACACCCTGTCGTATCGTCACGGTTTCGCCTGGCAGCGCAATCACCCGCTTGATAAATGACTTCGAGCGGTCTAACGGATACCAGAACACCACCACGTCCCCGCGATGAATGGCCTCAAAGCGATATACAAATTTGTTGATGAAGATGCGTTCCTGATCGGAAAGCAGGGGCGCCATGCTGGTGCCTTCCACCTTCACCGGCTGATAGAGAAAGACAATGATGACCAGCGCCAAGCCAATCGCAATAAGCAAATCGCGGGTCCACACGCGAATTTCGTGGCGCAAAGAAAGCAGAGATGGAGCTTGTTCAGTGGAGGCGCTAGGGGATGTGCTGGGAGAAATAGTCGCAGAGGCGTTCGAACTTACGCTCAGTGCCCGAGGTTTCTCGTCGGAGTGTTCCATTTCGCTGCCTCGTATTTATAACATGAGCATCGCAGAACGCGCCAGATTCCGTTTTGATTTGCAGCCTGCGCAGCAACGCCCGAACCGGGGCCTACAGCTTTGATGCCGTTCCGTGTACTAAGTGAGATACCGTTAGAAGAACTTCCCGTTGCCTAATCAACGAATAAACCGCAGCAAAGGGGTGGGTTGTGGGTCTTCGTAGCTAGGGTGCCGCACATACGCAGTGTATGGATTCCGTCCTCTCCTCGAATTCTGAAATTTACTCCCCTAGCGCATATGACAACGAAGCCAGCGCGGCAACTACCGCCGTCTCTGTTCGTAAAATTAGCCGCCCGAGGGAAGCCTCGTGAAAGCCAGCTTTCAATGCGGCGTCACGCTCCTCGTCGGTCCAACCGCCTTCCGGGCCGATAGCCAAGATCACTTTGGATGCGAAGCGACTACTGAGCACGGTACGCAATACAGGTGCCTCAGCCCGCTCGGACAAAAAAATACCCAGTCGATCCGCCAGCGACGAAAAAGCCGGTTCCGGCTTCGCCACCGGCTGCAGGGCTGGCAACCTCACGCGCCTCGATTGTTGCGCAGCCTCCAGAACAATCTTCCGCCAACGCTCGGACCGCTTTTCCGCCGCCGCAAGCAAACCCTTTTCACTGCGCGCAGCAGCCAGTGGCACGATCTCGCTAACCCCAAGTTCTGTCGCTTTTTCTACGGCCCATTCGAACGAATCGAATTTGACTACGGAGAGCAGCAGCGTGGTGTGCAACGCTGGATCATTGGCAGGCAATTCTTCCAGCAGCGCAAACTCCACAGCGTCGCGTGCTACTTTTTCGATGCGCCCAAGACACACGCGTAGCCCATCGCTCAATTCATAATATTGCCCAACTTGCGCGCGTAAGACTATCCCCAGGTGATGGGCTCTATCACCCGAAACCAGGGCCCGTTGTCCTTCGAATTTTTCAACGAAAAATCGCCGCCGCACGCGACGATTCTATCCTAGATGGCGATGGCTGCTGGACTTGAGAGCAGGTTAGGACTGAAAGAAGCGTTACAACGCGACGCCGCCGTCGGCGCTTAACCAAAAATATCTTTCACTTTTTCAAAGATGGAAGAGTTTCGGTCCGCAGGCTTGTTTTCGACTTTCAGCGAAGCTCCCAGCTGCTCCATTAATTTGCGCTGTTCGCGAGTCAATTTGGTAGGGGTCAGCACTCGCACGTGATAATAAAGATCGCCTTTGCCGCCGCCGCGCGGGTCCGGAAGCCCTTTACCTTTGACGCGAAAAACCGCATCGCTCTGCGTACCCTCAGGGATTTTTAATTTTTCTTCGCCGCCCAGGCCGGGAACCTGCAGCTCAGTGCCCAGCGCCGCTTGCGCTACGCTCAGCGGAATCGTGCAATACAGATCGGCACCACGCCGTTCAAAAAATTGATGCTCTTTGACGTCTAACACCACGTACAAGTCGCCCGCAGGCCCGCCATTAGGACCTTGTTCCCCTTCGCCGCTAACTCTGAGGCGCGTCCCCGTATCCACTCCGGGAGGAATACGCAACTCAATAATTTTCTCTCGCTCCACGCGACCATTTCCACGGCATTCCAGGCAGCGCTCGCGAATAATTTGTCCCGCGCCCTGGCACGCCGGGCAAGTGCGCGTAATGGTAAAAAACCCCTGCTGGTAAGCCATCTGCCCGCGGCCGCCGCAGGTCTGGCAAGCAGTCACGCCTGTGCCCTTTTTCGCGCCCGTGCCGTTGCATGCCGAACAAAACTCCTGCTTAGGTAACTTAACTTTAGTCGTGACGCCAGCGGCCGCTTCTTCAAAAGTCAGCGTCATGTCATAACGCAAATCCGCGCCGCGCTGGTTGCGGCCTCGTCCACGGCGGCCGCCGGAAAATAAATCCTCGAATCCAAAAAAATCGCCAAAAATGTCATGGAAGTCCTGAAACACGGAACTATTGAAGTCCGTGCCTACGTTGGAACCGCGCAGTCCATCGTGGCCGTAGGTGTCGTAGATTTGACGCTTCTGCGGATCACTCAACACGCTGTATGCTTCGGTACATTCGCGAAACTTTATCTCCGCCTCTTCTTTATTTACCGGATTGCGATCCGGGTGCCACTTCAGCGCGTTCTGGCGATACGACGCCTTGATCTCCTCAATCGTGGCTTCGCGCCTGACGTTGAGCACCTCATAGAAATCCTTTTGTGTCGACCTGGGCATATCGAATGTCGGCTCCCGTGTATTTTTTAGTTTGCTGTCTTAGATGCGGCGGCGGGGTGAACCGCTACGCGTACCATGGCGGGCCTCAAGACACGCCCGTGGAACACATAACCCGGCTGAAAAACCTGCAAAATTGTGCCTTCGTCCTCATTCGTGGTTTCCGTGCGATCCATGGCTTGATGCAAATGAGGATCGAATTTCTCGCCCACCGGTTCGACGCGCTCCGCGCCCAACTTCCCAATATTGTCTAGCAACTGTTTGTGAATGAGCTCGAAGCCTTTGCGATAATTCGCGTATTCCGGTTCGCGGTGGGAAGCCAGCGCCTGGTCAAAGCTGTCTATCACCGGAATCAAGACCTCAATCAGCCGGGCAGTTGTACGCCGTGAATCCTCAGAGCGCTCTTTTTCCACCCGCTTGCGGTAATTATCGAAATCAGCCTGACGTCGCAACAGTGTCTGGCGCAGATCTTCGAGATCTTTCGCAAGCTTACCAACTTCCGCATCGGCATTAGCATATTCCGCGTCAACCGGATTAACTTCCGGCGACGAATCTGCCGCAGCATTGGGGGCACTACTCTCGGAGTTGTTTTCCCCGCTCTTTTTGGAATCGTTTCCCATGACGCTCCAGCCTCTCTTTTGCCAAAAATCTTTCAAATTTTGCTCAGCGCTTCGCTGAAAAGTTGCGCGACGTAAGCCACCGCGGTCATCGCGCGCTCATACGGCATGCGGGTCGGCCCCAGCACTCCGAGCGATCCTTGCACCAGATCGTTACTCATGTACGGCGCGCTGATCAGCGCCAGGTGTTCACCAGCCGCAGCTATTTCTTTGACGCCTATTTTCACGAAAACAGGTTCCGGAGTATCGATACAAGCATTCAAAACCGTCACCAGCCGGTGCTTCTCTTCGATCGCCGCCAACAAATCCCGCAATTGCGCTTGATCGGTAAACTCCGTCGCGCCAATCATCTGCGCAGTGCCTTCCACATGCACCTGGGCCGCGAGATCGACGCCCAAAACAGCCGGATCGCAAAGCGTTAACGCCCCCTGCACAATGCCCTCATAGCGTTCGCGCTCGGTTGCCAACTTTTGCAGCAGGTCCCCGCGAATCGCTTCCAGCGTCCAGCCGGAATAATGCTGGTTCAGAAACTCGGCAATGCTGTCGAGCTCAGGTTGCGAGAACAAGCGGTGCGGGCGCAAAATCTTGTCGCGTGTGATACCGCCGTGTGAAATCAAGACCACTACCACTCGCCCGTCCGGCAACAGCCACATTCTGGCGTGCTCGAGGACGGTTTTGGCTAAAGGTGGAGATACGATGATGCCCAATCCGCTGGAAACTTTCGCTAGTACGTGTCCGGCGCGTTCGGTCATGTCCGCGGAACTGGACGCCGCGTTGAACTCGCTCTTGATCCAGTCGCGATCTTCGATACTCAACGTGGCACGAGAAGCGATCTCTTGCGCAAAGAAACGATACGCCGCGGCGGTAGGCACGCGGCCTGCTGAAGTGTGCGGCTGATAAAGAAGCCCGCCGTCTTCCAGGTCGGCCATAACGTTGCGAATCGTGGCGGTGCTGAGCGTTTCCTCAAACCGTTGGGAAATAACACGCGAAGATACCGGCTCGCCCGTCTCAATATACGTCCGCACGATGTCTGCCAATATCTGGCGATTCCGGCGTTCCTGAAGCGCAGCATCCCTCATATCAGCACTCTACACGCAAGCCGGGTAAAACGGCTCACTTCATATATTTTAGGAATCGTGTCAAGTACGGTCAACGGCAGCAGCCCGACAGTGGCGCGGGCGCGCATACAGCTCTTGTCTGCCGGCCTCACTCCGCGTTGTCGATCTGCGCCCGCTGCAGCTTATCTGAATAATCGATGTACATTGTTTTCCACTCGGTGAAAAAGTCAATTGCCGCGATCGCAGCCTCTCGATGTCCATTACCCGTCTGTTTCGTCCCACCGAAGGGCAAATGAGTTTCAGCGCCAATCGTTGGCGCATTGACGTAGACGATGCCGGTATACAGATCGCGCATGGCTGCAAACGCCAGATTCACATTTCGCGTATAAATCGATGCTGAGAGCCCAAAAGGCACGCCGTTAGCTACTTCGATGGCGCGCTCAAAATTATCCACGGGAATCACCGACACCACCGGGCCAAAGATTTCTTCCTGCGCGATGCGCATATTCGGCGCGACATCACCGAAGACTGTGGGTTCGTGGAACCAGCCCTTGGCGTACGCTCCGCTAGTAAGGCGATTTCCGCCGGTTAATAACTTTGCTCCCTCGGCCTTGCCGATCTCCACGTAACTCATTACCGTCTTCAGTTGCTGCTCGTTAATACACGGACCCATGTCGGTCGTGGCATCCAGCCCATCTCCAACACGCAGCTTCTTTGCGCGCGCTACGAAGCGCGAAACAAATTCACCATAAACGCTCTTATGCACCGCCACGCGGCTCGCCGCAGTGCAACGCTGCCCAGTAGTGCCGAAGCCGCCCCAGATCGCGCCATCCACTGCGAGGTCAAGATTCGCATCATCCATCACGATGATGATGTTTTTGCCGCCCATCTCCAGGCTGCAGTGCTTAAAATCCGGGGCGCACGTTTCCGCGATAATTCGTCCAACCGCCGTAGAGCCGGTAAAGCTGACCACCGGCACATCGCTGTGCCCTGCCAGAGGCGCTCCCGCGCTCGGGCCATCCCCGCTCACCAGGTTGACGACACCATTTGGCAGGCCCGCCTCCATCAAAATCTGCACCAAGTGATAGGACGACAGCGGCGTATCTTCCGCCGGTTTCAACACCACGGTGTTTCCGCTAACCAGCGCCGGCATCATTTTCCACGACGGAATCGCCATGGGAAAATTCCAAGGCGTAATCATGCCGCAGACGCCAATCGACTGCCTCGCGCTCATGGCAAATTTGTTGGGCAACTCCGAGGGAGTGGTCTGCCCAAACAAACGCCGGCCCTCGCCGGCCATGTAGTAAGTCATGTCGATGGCTTCCTGCACGTCGCCGCGCGTTTCGGCGAGGACCTTGCCCATCTCCCGAGTCATGTCGCTCGAGAATTCTTCTTTACCTTGCAGCAGTAATTCCGCGGCGCGATACAAAACCTCCGCGCGCTTAGGAGCCGGCACGAGCCGCCAGCTTTTATAGGCCTCTTTGGCCGCATTCACCGCGGCATTCACATCCTCCGAATTGGAAGACACAAAAATGCCCACCAGCTCATCGGTATTGGCGGGATTGCGATTCTCGTAGGCTTTGCCACTGCGGGACTCGACCCATTCACCGTTGATAAAATTTTTGAAAACGCGAGGTGATGCAGCTGTTGCCATGGCTTCCTCCGTGGACGCGTACTTCAAGCGCAAATTCTGTGCGTGGCGATACCTACAATGATAGTCGATTTGGTGTTGGTTGGCACACCACCGAGCAGAGGACCGCATTTGCTCTGGAAAAATCGCAGAGAGAATCTTATTGTTTGCTGCCGGACTTATAATTGCTGCTTATGGTGTCGGCCTGTGGGCCACTCTGTGGCGTATTGGCAGAGGAAATTCTAACTGCCGGCGTGGGAGGGGCGATGCCTGCCGTCTGCGAGCCCAGCCCAAGTTGTTGCAAGGTCCTGGCGTCCAGCTTTCCTGAAGGAGTTAAACCGTGCGCGCCCTGAAATTTCTTCATGGCCTCAACGGTCGAAGCGTCCCACTTCCCATTTGGCGCTTCCGTATAGGCGCCATTCCTGGCTAGTGCCTGCTGAATTTCAGAAATACGTTGTGGCGTGGGAGCTTTCTGCCCTACTTGCCGGCGTGAAGATTTCCCAGATTTACCCTTGTGAGAAGTACTGCTGCTCTTGGCCTTTTTCTTCGCCGCAGTCTGCGCCGACGACAAATACGGCGACACACCCAATCCCACCACCAACAGGGACAGCAGGATCAGGTGCATCGGCCGTATGAATCGGTTCATATATTTTTTCTAACTCGAATTATTTCGAGCGCCTTATCGTTTGTCTTCTGCCGGAACCACGCCTGGCAGAAACACCGTCAATACCCGGTCGGTATCCTGATGGCGTAGCACCTTGAACACGACGCTGTCGCCAGCCTTCAGCTTACCAATCGCGGTGCGGTAGTCTTCCACGGAACTGATCGCCTGTCTATTCACTTCGGCAATAACGTCCCGTTGCGCGAATCCGATGTCCTCGGCAAAGCTCGCTGGCTCAACTTCCGTAACCAGCACGCCTTTCTGCGAGTCCATCCCGACGCGGTGCGCGCGGTCAGGAGTCAGATCCTGGACGTGCAACCCGAATTCGGTTGGCGCAGCTTCTCCGCCCGGTTGATCGCCCATGCGCCCAGCGGTATTCGGGAAGACTCGGGTGCGATCTTCCACTGTTGCGGTAGCTTCTTTTTGCGTGCGGTCACGAACATAGCTCAGTTTCACTTTGCTGCCGATAGGAGCCAGCGAAATGGGATTCACAAGGTCGTTGCCGGATTTAACCGGAGTGCCGTTAACGCTGGTGATTACGTCGCCACCCTTCAATCCAGCCTTCTCCGCCGGACTGCCCGGCTCTACGCCTTCGATGACCACGCCGTACGGAGCGCCCAGCGCTTTAAGCGTGATTGCGTTGGTGCCCAGATCTTCCTGGAAGCTCACACCAATGGATCCGCGGGTCACGCGACCCTGGGCAATAATCTGATTGTAAACATTGATAGCGGTCGTCGAAGGCAACGCGAAGCCCACGCCTTCGTAGCCGCGGCTGCCTGTTATGATCGCGGTGTTAATCCCGATCACGTCGCCGCCCAGGCTGACGAGGGGTCCGCCGGAATTGCCCGGATTGATCGCCGCGTCGGTCTGCAAGAAGCGCTGAAACTGATGGCCAATGCCGCCACGGTCCTTGGCGCTGATGATTCCGGCGGTCACCGTAGCTTGCAAGCCAAACGGACTTCCGATAGCCAGCACCCAGTCGCCTACTTGCACGCCATCTGAATTCCCGAGTCTCGCGGTCGGCAAATCGCGGCCCGCATCAATTTTCAGAACTGCTAGATCGGTGTCCTCGTCCACGCCCACCACTTTCGCGGTGTAGCGGGCGGTTTCGCCATTGAGCTGCACTTGGACCTTGGTGGCCTGATCCACAACGTGATTGTTGGTCAGGATGTAGCCGCGCTTGTCCACAATTACGCCGGAACCGAGGCTGCGCTCGGCCTGCGCCGGGCCTTCCTTCTGCCCGTCGAAAAACTTGTCGAAGAAGTCTTGCATAGGATCATCCTGATCATCCGGCTGCGAGCGCTTCCGCCGTGCCGAAGGAGCACGATGCTCCAGAACCTGTGTCGTGGCAATGTTCACCACCGCAGGTTCCACTCGATTCACAATCCCAGAGAAAGAATTAGACGACGGAATCGGATCTGGCACCGCCAGCGGCGTCGCGTTGGTTCCCGCGAATGCGGTGTTCTTAACCGCCGATACCCGACCGGAAACGACCGACCCGATCATGATTCCCACTAACAGCGTTAGGCATACAAAAAACGCCGCCATAATCTTCCTGCGGCGCGCCCAGTTATAAATCTCTTTTACCTGCTCACCCATCTTGAAGCTCCTATGGCGTCACACCGGTGCGCCATGGAGGCGCACGTGACCGCTGACATGTAAGTATAACACCGCAAATCCGGCCCGGTTGCTGCGCTCAACTTGTGCGCTGGAATCAACACTGTCCGGAAGGACGGGTGCCCACCCCTGCTCAATTTGCCGCTTGCAGTTTGCTTGCCTTTCTATTTGACGCATGGGGGACTAATTCTGTTGTAATGCCTTTATATTAGCTTTAGGCGATTACCTGGGACTCGCTGATTTTTCGCTCCCTATGGTCCGAAATGATACTGGTCACAACAGCCGTAATCGTCGCACTCCATTGTGCTTAACTTTTCTTGCCATGCTCTTCACGGGCCTGAGAGCTAGCGCGGCCTCCATTGACAGCTACAAAGTAGTGGCAAAGTTCCCGCATTCCATTGAGAGCTACACCGAAGGCTTTTTTTATCTAGATGGGATGTTTTATGAGGGCACTGGCCGAAATGGACATTCGGCTGTAACGGCTCTCGATCCGTACACCAGTAATACCATTGCCCGTCGCGATCTCCCGCCAGAATATTTCGGTGAGGGGATAGTGGACTGGGCCCCTACATTCTCGGGTGGACATGGAAATCGCACGTCTGTTTCGTCTACGACCGACTCACACTCCAACCGGTCACGCAATTTACTTTCACCGGTGAGGGATGGGGCATGACTCACAACACCACGGAGCTCATTACTAGCGATGGCTCTGCGACGTTACGCTTCCGTGATCCAAACACCATTCAGGAACCCACCACATCGTAGTGAAAGATGGCGGCGAAGTTATCGACAATCTCAACGAACTCGAATTCGTGAAGGGCGAGATTTACGCAAATATCTGGCACTCCGACAGGAAGCGCGAATCTCTCAGCGAGACGGCCATGTGATGGGGTGGATCGACCTCACCGGTTTACTCCCGTCCGCCCAAAAGATCGACGCCGAAGCGGTCCTCAACGGCATCGCCTATGATTCGCAACGCGACCGCCTGTTCGTCACTGGAAAAGAGTGGCCCACGATATTTGAGATTAAAATTGTTCACCGCCTTCATGAGCAGCATCATTTGCACTAGTTTCATTAGAGACATGGAGAAACTACAACGACGAAGCATGTTTTAATGTGTTGTAATTAATATATTAGTAATATACTCCGATGCATGGGCCTGTGGTGTAGTGGCAGCACGGCTCCTTGTCAAGGTTCAGGCGCGGGTTCTATGCGTTCTCCGCTTTGACGGTTTTGGGACCGTCAATTCTTGAGATAGCTCGCCACAATTTTTCTGGCTTGACATCTTTGGCGGTAAGGCGCATAAAAAGAGTAGCCGGAAGTGGCGGCGCACGTGGCGATTTAGGGCAACTTGCTCCACGTAAAAAACTGCTAAAGAGCTGGTAGAGCATCCCAGAAAGATTTTCTGAGACCCTCCGAGGCACTTTGGCACGGAGGGTTTTTTCATTTCACTCTCCTGCTGCGCGTCCCACAAATTTAAACGGCCGTCTGGCTCAGGCTTAATTACTGCCTCAGAGTCAATTTAAAGGTAACGCCAATGTCCGATCTGTATGAATTGCGATGTCGAGAATGTGGAAAATCCTGGGGTAATGCGCCTCGTTCCTTCTGCGAAGAATGTTTTTCCCCCCTCGAAGTTGTCTATGATTACGACTCCCTGAGGAAATCCGTGCGACGCGAAAATCTGGCCGGCCGCGACTTCAACATGTGGCGCTATTCAGAGCTCCTGCCCCTCCCCAAGGACTACACCGGTCCCAATGCCGTTGGCGGAACTCCGCTCGTGGCGTCCCGCAAGCTTGGGCGCGAATGGGGCCTTAAAAATCTTTACTTTAAGAATGACGCCGTGTGCTTCCCTTCCTTATCTTTCAAGGACCGCGTCGTCGCGACAGCCCTGGCTGCCGCTCGGCGGTTTGGATTTGAGACCGTGGGCTGTTCTTCTACCGGCAATCTAGCAAACGCCGTCGCAGCGCAAGCCGCGCAGCAAGGCTTCGATGCTTGCGTCTTCATCCCGGCGGACCTTGAGCCCGCCAAAGTTTTGAACACTGCGGTATACGGTGCGCGCATCGTGCGCATCGACGGAAATTACGACCACGTAAATCGGCTCTGCGCCCAGATCGCCGATCGCTTTAATTGGGGCCTCGTGAATGTAAATCTTCGCCCCTACTATTCGGAAGGCTCCAAGACTCACGGCTACGAGATTGCCGAACAACTTGGCTGGCGTCTGCCTGACAACGTAGTGGTGCCGATGGCCGGCGGCTCACTGATTACCAAAATCGCCAAAGCTTTTAGAGAATTGGTAACACTGAGATGGGTTGAACCTCGTCCAGTACGATTCTTTGGTGCACAAGCTACCGGCTGCTCACCCATTTCCGATGGCGTGAAACGCAATTTATCGCGCTTCGAGCCGCAAAAGCCTAAAACCATCGCGCGCTCGCTTGCTATCGGCAATCCGGCCGACGGTGGCTACGCCATCAAATTAATGCGTGAATCCGGCGGCTGGGCAGAAGATGTTTCCGATCCGGAAATTGTTGCCGCCATAAAGGCTCTCGCTGAAACCGAAGGCATCTTTGCGGAAACCGCAGGCGGCGTTACCACCGGCGTCGCAAAAAAGCTTATCGATCAGGGCCGGATCGCGCCGGAAGAAACCACCGTCGTGTGCATCACCGGCAACGGCCTGAAGACCACCGATGCCGTCATCGGCGAATATCCACTTAGCGAGGCCATCGCTCCGAAAATTGAAGCCTTCGAAGCACTCATGGACGCGCAGTTCGCCGCCAGCGGTCGAGTGCTCGCTGCACATAAAGCATAGATTGTTATTTTAGAATTTTTGTTTTATAAAAAATGTCAAGATGGAGAGAGCAACAAATATGCCAGTAATTATCGAAATCCCAACGGCCTTCCGGCGCTTTACCGGTGGCCAGCCCAAAATCGATTGTAGTGCCGTAACGATTGCCGAAGCCTTGAATCAATTGACCTCCAAATTTCCCGACCTCGGCCGTCACGTTCGCGACGATCAGGGACAAATTCGCCAATTCCTCAACGTATACCTCAACGACGAAGACATCCGTTTTCTCGGCGGCGAATCCTGCTCCATCAAGGACGGCGACCGCGTCTTGCTGGTTCCTTCCATTGCGGGCGGCTAGAACATCGCGGGCTACGTAATCTCCCACATTGACGAACTACCGGGGCTTCTGAAAAAATTCTCCACTAGTGCGATGCCATACTTTGCCTTGCTCTATGAGGTGGTAGACGATTTTGTCGCACGCCGTGTGCCGTTGCGTGCTGAACACCTGCGCTTGGCCGGCGAAGCTCATAATCGCGGCGAAATTGTTCTTGCCGGCGCCTTTGCTGAACCCGCCGACACCGCCCTGATTATTTTTCACTGCGGGGACAAATCCGTTGCCGAAGACTTCGCGCGCCGAGACCCTTACGTCGTCAACGGGTTGGTCAAAAAATGGACAGTGCGTCCCTGGACTGTCGTCGGGCAAACCTCGAAAATCGCATCGCCATCAGGTGGACGCTTACAATGATTGCTCGGGTATGGGCGAGTCGGGTGACGAAGTCCAACCTGAAGGCTTATCTGAAGCATTTCTCGAGAAACGTGCTGCCGGACTTGAGACGCTATGACGGATTCGCGTCCGCACTGGTATTAACGCGCGATCTGGATAATGAAACCGAGGTGGTGGTGAATACCTTCTGGAAAAATTTAGCCGCGATTAAGGCCTTCGCAGGGTCAGACTGCGAGGCTGCCGTTGTGGTCCCGGAAGCGGCCGCATTGCTCACCAGCTACGACAAGCGCGTAAAGCATTACGTAGTAGACGTGGCCGATAGTTCCGAATCGATCTCGCTATTCGCCGGACGGGACTAGCTAAAGGCTTCGATCATAGAAAAAGATTCCGATTGTCGCCGGCGAGGTTCTCTATCTAGCGCGTGTCCGAGATCAATGACTCAAGGCGGCAGCAGCAGTGCGTTTTGCCGCCCGAGGAGATGGCCGCTGCTTGGTTCGCAACGCAGCGCGTGTCGATCGGACCTCGAAGCGTACACCCTCCGCTTGTTGCAAATAGGCAACGATCTCAAACAGATTGCTGGCGGTCGGATTCCCGTTCGGGCCAAACATTTGGTGAAGAGTCTTTACGTGAATCTTGGTATGCGCTGCCAGCTTGGGAAAGCCGACTGTGGCATTGATGTAGTCACGCAATAGCTCTTTGCCGAGCGTCACCTCGCCTGAAAGAAGGCTTTCGATAGCCTCGCTCAGAAGCCCTTTTCGGAAGGCGGCGTCGCGCTTCACGCGTGCTTGAACGGTCTCTCTAAAATCTCGTGTCAGTGTCATGTTCATTCCCCCTCTTTTTCTTTTGCAGCTTCTTTCTCTGCTTGTAGTCTGCCCATCGTTCGAGTGCCAGTTTGATATCGTTCTGTTGGCGTTGTTTCGTTCCGCCCCCAAGAAGGATCACTGTCTGCTCGCCATCTCTCCCAAAATACACTCGATAACCTGGGCCAAAATTGATCTTGCACTCGTGAACACCAGCACCAACACTTTTGCTATTGGAGAAATTTCCCAGTCCTAAGCGGTATAGAGCCGCCGTCACTTTCCGTGCGGCTTCAGCATTTAATCTGTCATACCATTCGCGAAAAGCGCTGTAACCACCTCGGTCTTGATATTCGCGAAACCATCGTTTTTTGATGGTAACATATATTATACCGTTGTCTTCAGGGCGAATCAACGTAGGCAGACACCTTCAGCGCAGATTTGATAATCGTATCGGGCAATTGATTGATCGTGATCAGCGCGCTGGCTTCTCCCACTTACCTGATTCCGCAGAGCGAAATATCGCATCAATCACGGCCATATTGGCGATTGCATCTTCCAACGGCACCGGCACGTCGCGGTTCTCGAGAATGGCCTTGGAGAAAACATCCCCCTGTATCGTGTATTGATCGCAAGCAGGAATTGTCTCAATTCTTATTCCCGCGCCGCCGACGTCGCTGCCATCGTCCAAAAAAATCCGAGTTGGCTTGTTGGGCGGTGCGTTGAACGGAATCTCGATTTCAATCCGGCCCTTGGTGCCGAGAAACTGCATGCGCTGGTATGGAACCATTTGGGTGCTGCACGTAAACACCGCTTGCCCGGCGCCAAATTCCATAATCGCGGAAGCCAGCCTGTCCGTACCAAACTCTGGATCGCGTTCCAGCACTCCACTAACTCGCACCGGCTCCGTCGCCAACAGAAAACGCGACATGGTAATCGGATAACAGCCGATGTCCATCAACCCGCCGCCACCCCACTCTGGTTTGTTCCGAACATTTTTGGCATCGCGATTGAAGTAACTAAAGACTCCAACAATCGCCCGCAATTCCCCAATCCGTCCCTCGCGAATCAATTCCCTCGTGCGCAGCCATTGAGGATGTGTCCGCACCATAAACGCTTCGCCAATTTTTACGCCCGCGCGATCCCGCACAGGCAACAAAGTCCTGGCCTCGGCCGCGTTCAACGCGATCGGCTTTTCACACAGCACATGCTTCCTTGCTTCCATGGCTTTGATTGACCACGGTACATGCAAGTGATTGGGCAACGGGTTATAGATCGCCTCGATCTCGGGATCAGCGAGCAGCTCTTCATACGAGCCATACGACTTGCCAATCTTCAACGTGGTAGCGGCAGCCTTCGCCTTCGACAGATCGCGCGAGGCGATAGCCGCCACATCGCAGTACTCGCTCTGCTGCATCCCAGGAATCACTTTGCGGACGGCAATCGACGCCGCGCCCAAAACACCCCATTTCACTATTCTCTTCGCCACTCCCTCACCCAGCTTTCTCGTGGTCACTCCCGCGCATCATTTTGCATGAACGTAATAAATCACATTCGCGTAGTCGTCGGACAACAAGAAAGAATTCTCGCTCAACTTCAAAATGTCGCAGGGCCGGCCTCGCACCAATCCGTCTCTAATAAAGCCGGTGATAAGGTCCTGCACTTGTCCGTGGGCATCGACACTCACGACGCGATAACCGCGATCCAATTTTTTGTTGCTCGCCCCATGTAACGCGACGAGGAAATGCTCCTTCAAGAGCGGCGCCGTAGACTCCACTCCAAAATAATCCAGACCCAGCGGAGAACTATGTGCCCCAAAAAACGCAAACGCGTCCGGTGTGGTCTGGCAATCCATTCGCGAGGGTCGTAGTTGAAAGCGAGCGTCCGTGGTGGGTTTTCCTCCCGAGTAGTAACAATGCGGCCACCCGTAATCCAGTTTCGCTTCCCGCAATGCGCTAGGACTAATGGAAAACATGGGATCGTCAGGCGCAATATCCCCTAAATGGTCCGCGCCCATGTTGGTCAGAAACAAACTGTCGCCTACGAAACGCATTCCCACCGCATTGCGTAAGCCTCGGGCGATTATGCGTTGATTCTTCCCGTCCACGTCCATCACCGACAGCGTGGCCCGAATCTCCTCTTTTTCATCGCACGCATTGCAACTGCTGCCCACGGTTACATACAACTTATCGCCTGGCCCAAAGGCGATCGTGCGAGTCAGATGCCATCCGCCGTATTTGTAGCTGAGCCCATAGGCCGGGTAAGTAGCCAGCACTTCGGGATGTGACGTGGGCCGTTCTTCTCCACCCACGAATTTGTAGCGCACCAGCCGGTCAGTAAGGGCCAGGTAAAACCAATTTTGCCCTTGCGCATCCTGGTAAAAAGCGATGCTGTTTGGATTGTGCAGATTGGTAAGGTACGGAATCGCGCGTGCGAATTTGCCGCGCTGCTCGTCGAATCCGTCCAGAATATAGATGGCTCCTTCATCGTTGTCCGAAAGATCGTGCATTGTGGTGACGAAAATCCGTCCGTCAGGCGATTTAGTCATAAATCGCACACGTTTCAATCCTTCGGCGGCGGGAACAATCGTAAAATCCTCGGGCAGCAACAACAAAAACGAACTCTTACCCTTCAAGCGCACCGTGTGCGGCGTCGGCTTTGTCTCTGGAACAGACTGCGGGAAACCCACGGACGTCAGCGCGGCGGCGCCCAAAACCAAATGTGCAGCTATGCTGGCGCGGAACGCTCTCTTCATAAACAGAATGGCGGCATCAGGTCGACACCGTTTTGAAATAAAATTGGGAGGAGAGATGTGAGTTTCCAAGAAGTTGTTAATGTTTCTTATTGCGGTCAACCTGATCCTGCACCCTCTTCATGTGCCGCGATAAAACCAGGTCCGCTACTTTGGGTGTGAAAAAGGTCTGATTCGAATACAACGCTTGTACCGCCGCCACCAGGTCACGCGCGGCATCGCTCTTCAGCACGTACCCTTTGGCGCCTGAATCCAAGACGTCCGCGATCACCTGTTTCGAGTCATGCGCGGACAGCAGCAATATCTTGGTGCGGGGTACCTGTAACAAAATCTGACGCGCAGCTTCCAGTCCGCTTATCTTCGGCATAGCGATGTCCAGCAGCGCAACATCCGGCTTCAGCGAGAGCACCATTTCGACAGCCTCTTCGCCATCAATCGCTTCTCCCACCACCGACCAGTTGATCTGACTTTCCAGTAGCGAACGAAGGCCAACCCTCATAATTTCGTGGTCGTCAGCCAAAACCAATCGAACCGGTATCACTTGTCACCTCAGTTGATGCCGGGCACGTTCCTCAAAACAAACTTACAAATATCTGCTCATCCAGTTCTGCAGTCTCCTTTCTTACTATCATGAAGTAATTCCAAGGGGCCATAAGGCATTCACTGCATATATAGGTACAGCAGGACCGTTAGGGACTTCTGTCGTCTTTCCTACCAAAGCGCGACGGTTCGATTGGATAACGCGCCCGGCGGCGTCCTGGGCTCGACGTGGCATGCAGAGGGCGGAAATTGGCTAGTTGCTGGCCGCCGTTTTTTTAGCTTCCGCCGAATCGTAGCTTTCGCCATAGATTGCCGGCACCTTTGCGCCCATCGGCCGCAGATACATCGATAACTGCCCGCGATGATGAATGCTGTGATGTAAGTTGAACTGCACATAGGCGATTGCTGGAAGTTGAAACATGCCGCGAAAATCAATCACTTTGGTCAGCTGTTCGCCACTCAACTTGGACAGTCGGGCAAAATCTGCGTCAAAGGTCTTGGCATACCATGCCGCGATCCCGGCGGAATCGCGCATTGAATCAGGCCGGTGGTTGGGCGTGAAATCAAATTGTCCAGCCGCAATACCCTCCATGAATCGATGCTCCGCCGCGACGATATGCCAGGCCAATTCGAGGGCTGTCTTGGAAACAGCGTCTGGCCGGTAGTCGCCTTTATCAGCCGGAATCGTCTCGATAATTTGCTTAGTGATGCGATGCTCATTTTTCAGAGCCGGTAATGAAAACGTGTTGAAGAATGCGGTGGCTTGTTGCGGTTGAAGTGCGTCCATCATTTTACATCCTCCTAAATCGCCGGAATTATACTCCATTGAGAAAATTGCCGTTAGCCCGCTATCTGCCGCTTCCAAAACCACTTCTTCCTCGTCGGATCAAACACCCAGAAATTCGAAATGTGAATCCTTAGTACGCCGGTACTGTAGACGAGAAATCTTCCGCGCTTCAAAGTCATTGCAAGCGAGGAAATTAGTTATGTCCCAACACGTGTTGTCTCCGGACAGGATGCGCAACGACATTAAGCCCTTCTGCCCCATCCATCACTGGCGCATGGCGCATGATTCGGGCAGCAGCAAGGTAGGTCCTTCATACCGCTGCAGTTATAACGGCTGCGCGGTTCGTTACACTCAAGCGCAGGGTTATTTTGAGCTGAAGAACGTGGCGGACGCGCAAAACTTTGTGGTGCGCGCGGAGATTCTTTGCTGCACCTATGATCCCATGCATTTCCCCGCGATCGTAGGCTACGCAAAGGAATCGATCGGCAACCGCACGGAAGAATCGCGGCACTGGCAATGCCTGACCGCGAGTTGCAATTTTTCGCTGCGGCAAACGCTCTCGGCGACGCTATCCGCGCCCGACGCGTCAACGAAATTTGTCACTAATGACAACCAGAACGTAGAACATGACCACGCTTTGTGGCCGCGATAAGCACGCCGTTCTAAGCAAAAACGGTTATCTATTTTTCAAGTGCAGACGCTGAGCTGGACTTTATTCGGTGAGTGGCTGGCTTTCCCCGTTTTTCTCTAAAGAAATACGCGATCCCGCCTAGAACAATCGAAAAGAAAACAATACCACCCCCGTACGCCGCAAAAGCTCCGTTCCAATCCACGCGCGCAGCAGGGATTTGCGCGTAGGCATTCGACCAAACCGGCGCGTAACCGATGGTTTGGTGCATATTGGGACTATTTGATTCCGGCTGCGTCCATGGCGCATGCGCGCACAAAATCAAAAGCCCAAGGATCATCAAAGCGAAAGTGACGAAGTAGAAGCGGTTCATGGATTTGAAGTATCACATTGTTTCGCGCGCTCCGACTGTTTCGCGCGCTCCGACTATCCAGTTACACCAGCCGAGTGCTAAAATCGCTTGAGCCACCATGCCGCCTAAAACTCTCTACCAAAAAATCTGGGATTCCCACCTGGTTCGTGAAGAAGCCGGGCAGCCCTCCATTGTTTATATTGACCGGCACCTGATTCATGAAGGCACTTCGCCGCAAGCCTTCGCAGGGCTTCGCGTCGAAGGGCGCAAAGTTCGCCGCCCAGATTTGACCTTCGCGGTAATGGACCACTCGGTTTCCACCACCGACCGCACGCTGCCCATTCTCGATCAAGACGCCAAACTGCAATTCGATGCGCTGGAAAAAAATTGCCGCGAATTTGGTGTGCGCCTCTTCGACATGCACAGCAAAAATCAAGGCATCGTGCACATTATCGGCCCTGAACTGGGCATCACCCAGCCGGGTCAGACCATCGTGTGCGGCGACAGCCACACTTCCACTCACGGCGCATTCGGAACTCTGGCGTTCGGCATTGGCACCAGCGAAGTCGAACACGTTCTCGCGACGCAATGCCTGATGCAATCGCGTTCGAAAACAATGAACATCGTTGTAAATGGCAAACGCCCTCACGGCGTCACCGCGAAGGACATCATCCTTGCGATTATCGGGAAAATCGGCATCGGCGGCGGTACTGGCCACGTTGCTGAATACAGCGGCCAGGCCATTCGCGAACTTTCCATGGACGGTCGCATGACCGTTTGCAACATGACCATCGAAGGGGGCGCCCGCGCCGGAATGATCGCGCCGGACGAAACCACTTTCGGCTACCTGGAAGGCCGCCCGTTTGTGCCGCGAGGAAAGGCGTTTCAGGAAGCGGTCGATCGTTGGAAGAAATTAAAAACTGACGACGGCGCGAAATTCGACACGACCGTCGAACTGCAAGCCGAAAAGATTGCTCCGCAAGTCACCTGGGGCACCAATCCGGGCATGGTCACCGGCGTCACCGACCGAGTGCCTGACCCGGGTTCGTTTACAGACCTTAACGACCAGAAAGCCACCGAACGCGCGCTCGTGTACATGGGGTTGAAAGCGGGCACGCCCATCGTGGACATTCCCGTCGATCGGGTGTTCATCGGCTCGTGCACCAATTCACGCATCGACGATCTGCGCGCGGCTGCCCACTTTGTCGAAGGCAAGCATGTAGCGCGCAGCATCAAGCAAGCGCTGATTGTCCCCGGTTCCCGCGGCATAAAAGCGCAAGCCGAAAAAGAAGGCCTCGACAAAATTTTTACCGCCGCCGGTTTCGAATGGCGCGACGCAGGCTGCAGCATGTGCATAGGCATGAACGCTGACGTGCTCCCGCCGCACGAGCGCTCCGCCAGCACCTCCAATCGCAATTTTGAGGGCCGTCAAGGCAAAGACAGCCGCACCCATCTGGTCAGCCCAGTAATGGCCGCAGCAGCCGCCATCGCCGGCCACTTCGTGGATGTACGCGAATTCGCCGTCGAATCGGTGGAGTGAACACCCAATGAAACCGTTCATCACTCACACCGGACTAGTCGCGCCGCTTGATCGCGTCAACGTGGACACCGATCAAATGGTGCCCAAGCAATTTCTCAAGGCGCTGACGCGCCAGGGCTTCGGACGCATACTCTTTTACGATTGGCGCTACCTGCCGGGTGAAAAACCAAATCCGCAGTTTGTGTTGAATTTCCCGCGGTACAAAGGCGCATCCGTATTACTCGCGCGCGCGAACTTTGGCTGCGGTTCGAGCCGCGAACACGCACCCTGGGCCATCGGAGACTACGGATTCCGCGTCATTCTAGCTCCGAGCTACGCTGACATTTTCTATAACAATTGCTTCAAGAACGGCATCCTCCCAGCCGAACTGACCGAGCAACAAATCGACGAGCTCTTTAAGCGCTCCGAAAAACACGAAGGCTACTCGCTCTCTGTCGATCTCCCCAACCAATCCGTCAGCGACAACCGCGGCCTAAGCTACAAATTTGAAATTGCCCCATCCCGCAAAGAAGTTCTGCTCCAGGGCCTCGACGACATCGGCACCACGCTAAAACACGAACCCGAAATCACTGCCTACGAAAAAACCCACGCCGCCACCGCCACAATGTTCGACGCTGTCGACGTAAAAAATTATTCCCCCGCCAACTAAATTTTTTTAGCTAGAACTCAAATAACGCGGAGGATGCCCCACCCTCCGATTTTTGGAGGGTGGGTTTTGTAACGTGGAACTGCCACTACTTAAGCCGCGAAGCTCTTCATTTATTTATTTCGTTTTTTCGTCAGCGATCCCCGCAACTTCCAGCAAAGTCAACAACGCGCGCTTCAATCCCATCTCGCGCCCGGACGGTTCATACCACTCCTGCAAAGAATGCGCCCCGCCGCCATTCCCGCCGGCGCCAATCGCGATCGCATCAATCCCCATGGACAGCGGAATGTTTGCATCCGTAGACGACCGTTCCAGCCGTGAATGATTCCCGACAAACTCATCTGCGGAACGCAACGCAGCCAGCACCGTCGAGCCCGCAGCCAGTTCACCGCCGGGACGGCTGCCCAGCAGCTCGACCTTCAGCTCCAATCGCCCTTTCGAGCGGTCGCGCGCCGACTCCTGCTCATCGCGCACGCCCGCAGCCATGCATTCGCGCAACGCAGCTTCGAGGCGTGTCAACTCTTCTTCATTCTCCGAACGAATATCCACCTTCAACTTGGCTTCATGGGGAATGGAATTGACCGACGTGCCGCCTTCAATCTCCCCTAAATTAAAAGTTGTTCGCGGCGCCATGGGAACCTTCGTATTAATAAATCGCACGGAGCCGCGGACCAGCGCGTTAATCGGATTCACCATTCCAAAATCCGACCAGCTATGTCCGCCCGGCCCAGTGATATCCACCTCAAGCCGCCGAGAGGCCAGCGCTTTCGTCGTGACATGGTCCGTCCCCGAGCCGTCCAGAACAATTACCGCCTTCAGTTTCGCCCGGTATGCATCCACCAACGCGCGCATGCCGCGCAAATTGCCTTCTCCCTCTTCTCCGACGTTAGCGGCGAACAAAATCGTGCGGCGCGGCTTAATTTTCGCTGCCTGCATCGCCCGCGCAATGGCTACTAGCGCCGCCAAGCCTGTGCCATTGTCGGAAATTCCAGGCCCGCTGAGCCGCTCCCCTTCGTGACGAACCTTCACATCTGTGCCGGGGGGAAACACGGTGTCCAGATGCGCCGACAGAATTACAACTTCTCTCTCGTTTACGCCGCGCAATTCTCCGATGACATTCCCAATCTTGTCGCGATGCGTGGTTAATCCCGCGGTACCAAGCAGTGCTTCGACGGCAGCCGCGCGTTCTTCTTCCTGATAAGACGGAGCAGGAATCTCGGCAAGTTTTATTTGGATGTCGTTAATTAGGGACTCGTGCGGCTTGAACCAGTCCAGCGCGGTCTGGGTCTGCGGGTGCTTGGTAATCTCGGACGTACTTCCTTGGCGGGGCGGTTGAGCAGCAAGCGGGGAACGAAGCGGCATGCTTAGGAGAATAACCCAAACTAAAAAGTGTTTCATCGTGCGGTTTTCGTCGCGCCGCTTCAATTCCCTGCCGATTTCTGGCAAAGCGCCATGATTTCCGCGTCCGTCAGCACCCGCGAAGACTTTTTCGCCGCCTCGTAAATGCGATTTACCAGCGCTTCATCGCCGTTCATCCCACGTTTTTCCAGCCAGTAAAGCACATTTGACTTTCCGCTCATGGGACCGATTTCGATTACCTGCTCCAGCCCAAAAAGATGTGCAGGCACTCCACTGTATACAGCGTTGACCAGTTCCCGGTCATTTTTGCGAAACGCCTTAATGATCGCCGCTGCGTGTACCCCGGTCGCTGTACGGAAAGTGTCGCGCCCCACCACCGGATAGTTCGCCGGGATGCTGGTATGCGTCGCCGACGCCACGCGCTCGCAATATTCCCTCAAGCGCGAAAGATCTTGTCCAATCAATCCCATTAATCGCAGATTGACCAGCATCAATTCCATCGCGGTATTTCCGACGCGTTCGCCAAGCGAATTAGCCGCCGCGTGCACCTGGTTCGCCCCGCCCGCAATCGCTGCCAACGAATTGGCCACCGCCAGCCCGCGGTCGTTATGCCCATGCCAGTCCATGCGAATCTTTTCGCCCGATGGCTTCACAACTTCGTCTGCCGCAAATTTCATCAGGTTGTAAGCACCACTGGGGGTGGCGTGTCCCACGGTGTCGCACAACACGATGGCTCGCGCGCCGTTGCGAATCGCGCAGCTGTACAACCGCTTTACGGTATCGGCGTCGGTGCGAATGGTGTCTTCCGTCACGTACATCGACGGCAGTCCATGCTCCACTGCGAAGCGCACTGCCTTTTCCGTAGTGCGTTCCAGGTGATCGACGGTCCAATCCTCTACAAGCCTACGAATGGGACTCGACCCCAAAAATGTCGCGGCTTCAATCGCGATTCCCACCCGCTGCGATATCTCCACAATCGGTAAAATATCCGATTCAACGGTACGCGCCGCGCAGTTCGGCTTAATCTTCATCCGGTTGTTGGCGATTTCGCGCGCCAAGGCCTCGGTATCCGCAACGGCCCGCGCCCCCGCAGCTGGAAGCCCAATATTTACGGAATCAATTCCCAACGACTCCATCAAATGCAGAATTTCAATTTTTTCTTCAATGGGAGGATCAACCACAGAAGGATTCTGCAGACCATCACGCAGGGTCTCATCATTCAACAAAACCCGGGTGCCCGGCGGAATCGCCGGCGGCGAAGCCAAATTCCAGTCGTAGATCAAGTCATCTTTCATTCACAATCACTGTAACCGATTTCTCGCTCTTTCGTTCCCCCCTCTAAGTCTCACCCCCAATACGCCACGACTCCTCGTGGACTACCGCCACCATCACCAATCCCTGCGCAGGAACCGTCGGCCCCGATTTAGATCGGTCCTTCAATTCGAAAAGCCGCTCGATGTCACCGGGCGTCAGCTTGCCTCTGCCAATGTCCAACAGCGTCCCCACCATTTTGCGCACCATATAACGCAAAAACGAACGCCCGCTTACCGTAAACACCAACTCCTCATTGTCAGCGCTGCGCTCCAAATCAGATGAAAACACTTCGCGTTCCGTCGAGCGCTCCTGATCGTCATCTTCCGAACCAGTAGACGCCGCGAACGAGGCGAAATCGTGCACTCCGGCAAATCGCGTTGCGGCTTCTCGCATAGCCTCTTCGTCTAGGGGAAATGGATAATGCAGCACGTAGCGCCAGATCATCGGCGGCACCACTTTGCCGCGATAAATCCGGTAGCGGTAAATTTTCCCGCGCGCTGACCAGCGCGCATGAAACGTGGGTCCGACTTCATCGGCGCCCACAATTCGAATGGCGGGAGGTAGCAGCGCATTCAACGCGCGCTGAAATTCGCTGGCGGAAAGCGACGACAACGTTTTAAAGCTGGCTACCTGCCCCAACGCATGCACACCCGCATCGGTACGCCCGGCCCCGTAAAGCAACACGCGCTCCTGCGTCAAGCGCCCCAGAATATTTGTGATCTCGCCTTGAATGGTGGGCTTGTTGGTTTGAACTTGCCACCCGTGAAAATCCGTTCCGTCATACGCAATGGTCAGCCTGAAGTAGCGCATGAGGAATTAGCCGACGGACAATCTTATCAAGCGAAGTAGATTTTCAGCGGCCAACAGTCGTCCGCGCATTTGCGCTGCCGCCGGAGGAATCCGCGCTACCACGCGCAAACCGGCTGCCAGGCTTAACGGCTACGCTCCCGCTCGCGCACAACGGACAATCCTTCACCGGATAACTCGGGATCGCAAGATCCAGCAACGCCTCAGTTCTAACGCCAAGCTGAATCGTTCCGCCACTGCGGTCAATCAACGCTCCGGCGGCCACCACGTGCCCACCCATTTCTTCGACTACGCGGATCGCCTCGCGCGTCGACCCCCCGGTCGTCCACACATCTTCGACGACCAGCGCGCGCTGTCCATCACGCAGTGAAAACCCTCTTCTCATAGTCATCGAGCCGCTGGCATCGCGCTCTACAAAAATTGCCGGGACGCCCGAGCCAACAGGCCCGTCGCCGTAGCTTTTCCCCTCCGGCAGCGCTCGGGCGACTTCATGCCCAATAATCAATCCGCCCATGGCTGGCGACACCACCGCATCCAGCTCGAGGTCTCCGAACAAGCTCGCCAGATTTTGCCCCAGCTTCTCCGCAAATCGCGGATATTGCAGCACCAGCGCACACTGCACATACATCCCGCTGTGCAGCCCGCTGGACAACTCAAAATGACCGTGCCGGATGGCTCCAGCGCTCTCAAACATGGCCATCAATTCTTCGCGTTTCAGCATCGTCTGGCTAACCGGGTCCCACCGTAACCGTCGAAACGTCTGCAGCCTAGCCGCCAGTCTCTGCGTTGTCAAGGATGCACGCCCCTGCTAGACTGCTTTTCGTTCGGGAACGCTGAGCGCCGGCGTTCATTAGCCCCTTTTTTCCATAATTTATCTAAATCGAACGAAACAAATTGAGTCCCATTAACGTTTTAAAGGTGAGTCCGACATTTCCAATCTGTCCCTCCGGGGACAATTCAGAGGGGTAAAGAATACTATGAGCTTGATGCGGATGACCGCGCAGCGGTCTGCCTATCGCCCGACCATAAACCGGATCAAAAAATTGTCGGTACGATATGCTCGCCCATTGGTGGCGGCATTTCTAGCATGGCTTATCGCCGTCGGAAACGTCGCGCCCGCCTTTGCTCAAAATCCCCCTCCCAAGCAAGATCCCACGAAACAAGATCCCTCGCAGCAGCAGGCGCCGCCGCCCGGCACCTACGGCAACATCCCGCCCGCCTCTCAAGCCGGTCCAGAGGCCGCGACCGGCACGGCGCCTCCCCCTGCACCGCCCATCCCCGTATCACTGGGTTTGTCCACGCACAGTTTCGTAAACGGCCCGCGCGCATTTCCAACCTTGATCGCCCCATACACGCCCATTCAAGTTGATGCGCCGATGCTTGCCAATTCACCCCGTATCGACCAATTGATTCATGACAACAAGCTGCAAATAACTTTGCAGGACGCCGTCGAGTTGGCCCTGGAGAATAGCCTCGACATCGCTGTAGCGCGCTATAACCCCTGGATTGCTGACACCGATATTCTCAGAACGAAGGCTGGGGGGCAGGGCCGCGGTACTAATGGCGCGGATTTTCCTACCTCTCAAGCAAGCATTGACCCCTTCAATCCATTTCCATCCTACGACCCCATCATCAGCGCCACCACTTCCATTAATTCGCTCCTCACGCCGGTAAACAATCCGTTCCTTTCGGGAACCGGTTTGGGAGCGATTGTGCAAGGCTTGCACTCGCATGCCTCCGTGTTTGACGTCGCTTACCAGCAGAGCTTCACCCCCGGCACCACCGTGAATGTTGCCTGGAACAATACGCGTTCTTCGTCCACCTCGGCTGCCAATTTTTTCAACCCCACCGTACAGTCCTCACTGAGCGCCGGGTTTTCACAGCAACTCTTGAACGGCTTTGGTTATTTTGTTGGGCGCCGCAACATTCTGATTTCGAAAAACAATCGCAAAATTGCCGATCTTGTTTTCGTTAACCAGGCCATCACCACCGTAACCAGTGCCATCGACGCTTACTGGGAACTGGTTTACGCCCGCGAAAACGTGAAAGTCCAACAGCAGGCTGTCGCGGTGTCGGAAAAGCTCTACAATGACAACAAGAAGCAATTGGAAATCGGCACCATGGCTCCCCTGGACGTCACCCGCGCCGAATCCGAAGTCGCCAGCAACCGCCAGAACTTGATCGTCGCACAGACCGTTCAACTGCAGGACGAACAGGTCCTGAAAAACGCCATGACCAAGAATCCATTGGCGGCCAATCTGATTAACGTTGAAATTATTCCCACCGACCTCCCCACTCCACCTGCAACGACCGAATCAGCTTCCTTCGAGGACGCGATTCAAGAAGCGTTCGTCAAACGGCCCGATCTTCAAGAACAGGTATACAACCTGAAAAACGCTGGAGTTGAGGTTCGTGTCACCAAGAACGCATTGTTGCCTACACTGACCTTGAGCGGGCAGTACAGTTCGTCGGGTCTGGCGGGAAATTCACCGATCACCGGCACGCCGGTCCTAGTCAGCAGCGGCATTCCTATCGTCGACAGTAATGGCACCCCGGTCACGGTCACAGGTGCTGGTGGAGTCCAGACACCTATCTTTCAATCGACCACCTCCGCGCCCGTTGTAGGGACGTCTCAGCAAGGTTTCGGTACTGCGCAAAATCAAATCTTCACCAATCAATTCCCCGATTATTTTGCGTCGCTGAATTTGTTTCTGCCGTTGCGCAACCGTTCGGCGCAAGCAGACAACGCTCGCGCCATGTTGACCCAGCGTCAGCTGGAAACTCAATTGCAACAATTAAAGAATGCCGCGCTCCTCGACGTTCGCAACACTTACATCGCGCTCGAACAGGATCGCGCTCGCGTGGATGCCGCCATCAAAGCCCGCGAACTTCAACGACAAACCTTCGAGGCGGAGCAAAAAAAATACGCTCTGGGCGCGTCCACGGTTTACAACGTGATTTTGACACAGCGCGATTACGTCACCGCCGAAGGCGTCGAGTTGCGCGCCTTGGCTGACTTGATCGAAGCCAAAGCCAATTTCGAACGCGCCGTCGGCCGCACGCTGGAAGTGAATCGCGTAACTATCGCCAGCACCGGCACCAAGTCCGGCCTATCGGAGTTTGAACAGGAAACGCTAATTCCCGGAACACTCCACGGCCAAGTCGTTGGCACCGACAAAATCTTTACCGACCCGGCCAAGAAATAGGCGCAGCGTCTGAGGGTGCTAGGGTGACGCACCGGGTGCGGGTTTTCCCTCCGCTTATGCGCGCAATGCCTGTCTCCGAAGCAACCTCTTGTGAACTCTATTGCATGGAATAACGGAATGACCCCTTTATGTTCCCCTTCCCTTGCCCCGTTTCGAGCTTTCGCATAGCATTAAAGTCCGCACCAGTTACAACGATTCACAATGCCGTGCCAGCGGGAGCCGCGCCGAAATGACGGATAAATCAAAGGTTCAGACTGAAATCGCCACGCCTGCCGCGCCCGCTTCACCTGTTTCTCCACGCCGCCCGTCATCGAAAGAGAAATCCTGGGAACAAGACACTCTCAAGCCCACTCTTGAAAAAAGCCCGGAACGCCGCGCGGAATTCACCACCATTTCAGGCCATCCCATCCGCCGCCTATATACCGAAGGCGATCTCCAGGATTGGAGTCCAGAAAAAGATTTGGGATCCCCCGGCGAACCGCCGTACACCCGCGGAATTCACTCCACCATGCACCGCGGACGCTTGTGGACTATGCGTCAGTTCGCAGGCTTCGGCGCCGCCGAAGACACCAACGCTCGTTTCCGCTACCTTCTCGCGCAGGGCCAGACCGGCCTCTCCACTGCATTTGATCTTCCGACGCTGATGGGGTACGACTCCGACCATGCGCTCTCCGAAGGGGAAGTTGGCAAATGCGGCGTGGCGATCAGTTCGCTGGCCGACATGGAAGTGCTGTTTGACAAAATTCCGCTGGCCAACGTCACCACTTCCATGACCATCAATTCGCCTGCCGCCGTTATCTGGGCGATGTATCTCGCGGTAGCCGAGAAACAAGGCGCGGACTGGAAAAAACTGTCCGGTACTTTGCAAAACGACATTCTCAAGGAATACATCGCGCAAAAGGAATACATCTACCCGCCGGAACCTTCCATGCGCCTGGTGATCGACACTTTCGAATTCGGCGTAAAAAATACTCCCAAATTTAATCCCATCTCCATTAGCGGATATCACATTCGTGAAGCCGGTTCTACCGCGATTCAGGAACTGGCTTTCACGCTGCGCGATGGTCTGGAGTATGTCGAATGGGGCATGCGCCGCGGCATGGACGTCGACGCCTTCATTCCGCAGCTCTCTTTTTTCTTCAACGCCCACAACGATTTCTTCGAAGAAATCGCCAAGTATCGCGCCGCTCGCCGCATCTGGCACAAAGCGATGGTGGAGCGTTACAAATCAAAAAATCCGCGCTCGTGGGCGCTTCGTTTCCATACGCAGACAGCGGGCTGTTCGCTCACCGCGCGGCAGCCTTACAACAACGTCGTGCGCACGGCGATTCAGGCCCTCGCCGCCGTGCTCGGCGGGACACAATCGCTGCACACTAATTCTCTCGACGAAGCCTGGGCGTTGCCCACCGAATTCGCCGCCACACTTGCGCTCCGCACGCAACAAATCATCGCGCACGAAACCGGTGTGGCGAATACCGTCGATCCTCTCGGCGGCTCCTACTTCGTGGAAACGCTCACCAATGAAGTCGAGCGCGGCGCCTGGGATTACATTCACAAGATCGACGCCATGGGCGGCATGGTCACCGCCATCGAACGTAGCTACCCGCAGCGAGAAATCGCCGAAGCCTCGTATCGCTACCAGATGGAAGTCGACCGCAAAGACAAGATCGTCGTGGGCGTGAACGATTTTGTTACCAAGGAAAGCCCGCTCGAGATTCTGCAGATCGATGAAACCGTCGCTCACCGCCAAGCTGAACGCTTGCGCAAACTCCGCGCCGAGCGCTCCCAAGCGGAAGTCGACCGCCGCCTCAACTCGTTGCGCACCGCGGCCCGCGGCAAAGAAAACTTGATGCCCTTCATCTACGACACCGTGAAAGTCTACGCCACGCTAGGAGAAATCTGCGAAGCCATGCGCGATGTTTTCGGCACCTACGAAGAAGTGGCCATCACGTAACTAGCAACCGCGCCAACTCAAATCAAACCATGCCGACCAAAAAAATCCGCGTCTTAATCGCCAAGCCCGGCCTCGACGGTCACGACCGCGGCGCAAAAATAATTGCCCGCGCCCTACGCGATGCAGGCATGGAAGTCATCTACACCGGCCTGCGCCAGACTCCCGAGATGATCGCCAGCGCCGCCATTCAGGAAGATGTGGACGTCATCGGCCTATCTATCCTTTCCGGCGCGCACAACACCATCTGCCCCCAATTGATGGCCCTACTCAAAGCCAAAGGCATGGACGACGTAGTGGTTTTGGTAGGCGGCATCATCCCCGAAGCCGACATCCCCGCCATGAAAAAATCCGGCATCGCTGAAATCTTCCTCCCCGGCACCTCCACCCAGGACATCATCGAATTCATAAATAAACGCCTCGCCGTCGGCACGTAGCCTCTCGTTGGCGTCTACTCCGAAAAAACTCGTATACTGGATTCTCATTTCAAACTCGCAATCTATGATTTTCGCTTAGCAGTACGAGGTTCTGCGTGCCCGCTTCCGTCTTGAAAAGCACCGTCGACACCAAATCGCCAGCCACCCAAAAAAATCACCGTCGCATCGTCGATTTGCTTACCCAGCTCAAAAACGAAGAAGAACAAATCTGCGTCGGCGGCGGCGTCAAAGCCGTCGACTCGCAACACAAAAAAGGCCGCCTCACCGGCCGCGAGCGCGTAAAAAAGCTAGTCGACCCCGGCTCACAATTTTTTGAGTTAGGCATCTACGCGGCATACGAAATGTACGAGGAATGGGGTGGAGCCCCGGGCGCAGGCGTCATCACCGGTTTGGCGCGGGTCTGCGGCCGCACCGTTATGCTCATTGTCAACGACGCCACCGTAAAAGCCGGCGCCTTCTTCCCCATGACCGCGAAAAAAGTAATTCGCGCGCAGAATATCGCCATCGAAAATCGCATCCCCACAATTTATCTGGTCGATTCCGCAGGCATTTTTTTGCCTTTGCAGGAAGACGTCTTCCCCGACACCGACGATTTCGGCCGCGTCTTTCGCAACAACGCGGTGATGAGCGCCATGGGCATCCCGCAAATCGCCGCCATCGTGGGCATGTGCGTAGCAGGCGGCGCGTACCTCCCGGTAATGTGCGACCACATCTTGATGACCGAGGGCTCTGGGCTTTTTCTCGCCGGCCCCGCACTGGTGCAAGCCGCCATCGGCCAGAAAACCTCCGCCGAAGAATTAGGCGGCGCCAAAATGCATTCGCAAATCAGCGGCACGGTCGACTACCGTGAGCCCGATGATGAATCCTGCATCGCACGCATCCGCTCGCTGGTCGACAAAATGGGCGCTCCCAATATGTCGCCCTTCAGCCATACCAAATCGCGTGACCCGCTATACCCCGGCGACGAAATTTACAGCATTTTCACCGCCGACCCCGGCAAGCAATACGACATGCGCGATATCATCGCCCGCATCGTCGATGCCAGCGAGTTCGACGAATACCGCGCCGAAAACGGCGAAACTCTGCTCTGCGGCTACGCCCGCATCGGCGGCTGGGCCGTAGGCATCGTCGCCAATCAAAAAAAGCACGTGCAAACTTTCGCGCGCGGCTCAAATCAGAAGCGCATCGAGTTCGGCGGCGTGATTTACACCGAGTCCGCCGAAAAAGCCGCGCGCTTCATCCTCGACTGCAACCAGAACCGCATACCGCTGATTTTTTTGCACGACGTGAACGGTTTCATGGTCGGCAAGGATGCGGAATGGAGCGGGATAATTCGGGCCGGCGCAAAAATGGTGAATGCCGTAGCTAACAGCGTGGTCCCGAAAATTTCCGTAATCTGCGGCGGTAGCTTCGGCGCGGGAAACTACGCCATGTGCGGTAAAGCTTACGACCCGCGCTTCATGTTCGCGTGGCCCACGGCGCGTTACGCGGTAATGAGCGGCGACGCGGCCGCCACGACGCTCGCGGAAATTAAATTGAAGCAACTGGAACGCGAAGGCAAGAAGGTCGATGAAAAGCAGAAAAAAGAAGTCTACGAATCGATTCGCTCCACTTACGAACATCAGACCGACCCACGCTACGCCGCAGCCCGCTTGTGGGTCGACGCGATCATCGATCCGGCGCATACGCGCGACGCTCTAATCTGGGCCCTGGAAGCTGCCGCCCTGAATCCAGAAGTTCGCGAATTCAAAACTGGAGTCTTACAAACGTAAATGGAAACCGTGAAATTGGTCGAATGCCCGCGCGACGCCTGGCAAGGCTTGCCTGACTTCATCCCCACCGAATACAAAGTCGCGTATTTGAGAGCCCTGATCGCCGCGGGCTTTAAACATATTGACGCCGTGAGCTTCGTTTCTCCCAAGCACGTAAAGCAAATGTCCGACAGCGAGGAAGTGATGCGTCAATTAGCTCCCTCCTCGACTGGATCTTCCAAAGACCGCGCCGCGCCGGAAATCATCGGCATCGTCGTAAACGAAAAAGGCCTTGAGCGCGCACTCGCCACGCCGGGTGTTACAACCATTGGCTACCCATACTCCATCTCCGCATATTTCCGCCGCGCTAACGCCAACATGACCCGAGCCGAATCGCGTTCGCTGGTCGAAAAACTAAAAAAAGAAACCACCGCTGCGAAGCGCGGCCTGGTCATCTACATTTCCATGGCTTTCGGCAATCCGTATGACGAACCCTGGGGCCCGGAAATCGTGGCTGAAACGCTCGAGTGGTTGAAAGACATCCGCATCAACACCGTGTCGCTCGCCGACACTGTCGGAACTGCTTCTCCGCAACTCGTCGGCGATCTCTATCGCGGCGTAAAAGATCACGTCGCCGGCATCGAGTTGGGCGTCCATCTGCACAGCCGCCCGGAAAACGCCGAAGAAAAAATACTCGCGGCCTACGAAGCAGGCTGCCGCCGCTTTGACTCCGCTCTCACCGGACTCGGCGGCTGCCCTTTCGCCGGAGATACTTTAGTCGGCAATATCGCCACCGAAGATGTTATTGCCGCCGTCCACAAAGCTGGAGGCGACCCCGGAATCGATTCAGCGGCCCTCGCGCCGCTACTGAAAATGACCAACGAAATTCGCTCTAAATACGCGCACGCGCCCATGGTGCAGTAGTTTTGCAGTAAGCTTGGGCGCACTTGCTCGACGAACTTATTCGGCGCAACTGAAAGGCTTGAAAGAATTGCTCCATGTTTGAAACGCTAAAATTGGAATTTCCCGGCGAACTGGCCATCCTCACGCTTAATCGCCCTGAAAAGCGCAACGCCATCTCTCCGCAAATGCTCTCGGAGCTGCAATCCGCCTTCGACGCCATCGAAAAAAGTCACGCGCGCGTAGGCATCGTCACCGGTGTTGGCAAGGCTTTCAGTGCAGGCATGGATCTGGAAACGCTCTCCGCAATCGCCCGCCAATCCCCGCAGGAAAATATGGAGGACTCCCGCGGCTTGGCGCGTATGTTTCGCCGTATCTGGAGTTTCACGAGGCCGCTGATAGCCGCTGTGAATGGCGCGGCGCTCGCAGGCGGCTGCGGCATCGCCACTTTGTGCGATTTCACCCTGGCGGTGCCGGAAGCCAAATTCGGATACCCCGAAGTGAAAATCGGATTCCTGCCCGCCATCGTCTCCGTCTTTCTCACCCGCCAGATTGGCGACAAGCTCGCTCGCGATTTGCTGCTCACCGGCCGCATGATCACCGCAGCGGAAGCCAAAGAACTGGGCATGATCAATGAAATCGTCGAACCCGACCGCCTGATGGACCGCGCCAAAGAATTAGCCGCCGTATTGATTGAAGCCAGCCCCAGCAGCCTGACGCGAGCCAAGCGCCTGCTCACCGCCTCGGCCGCCAGCACCATCGACGCCGATCTCGAACGTGCCGTTCTGGAAAACGCCCGCATCCGTTGCACCCCGGATTTCAAAGAAGGCTTGGCTTCTTTCCTCGAAAAACGCAAGCCCCAATGGCGCGGCGACTCCGAATGATGCCGGCATCAAAAATATTTCAGGGGATTTTACATGCTTGAGTATCACGACGCCGCCATCCGCGTGCGGTATGCCGAGACCGATCAGCTGGGCGTCGTCTACCACGCCAACTATCTCATCTGGTTTGAGGTCGGCCGCGTCGAACTCATCCGCGCTCTCGGCATCGAGTACAAGAAAATGGAAATCGATGATGATTGCCACATCGTCGTCGCCGAAGCCCATTGCCGCTATCTGCATCCAGCGCGTTACGACGAGCGCTTGCGTGTGCGCACCAGAATCGCAGAAGCCAAAAATCGCACCATTCGCTTCTCTTACGAAATATTTCGCGCTGACGATGATCGACTGCTCGCCACCGGAGAGACCGTTCACGTGATCTGCGGAAGCAACGGCAAGCCTAAACTTCTTCCAGAAAAATATCGCACTGCGTTCTCTGCAGCTCTGGCCGCCCCTGCTGGTATCAGCAAGCCATGAGTACTATGAACACAGTCGCGATGACCGTTACTCCATGAGCGTAATACTTACTGGCAACGATCTTTCTTTCGAACAACTGCGCGTCGTAGCGCTGCAGTATGAATCCGTGTCTCTCCATCCCTCCGCTATCGAACGCATGAAAGCCTCGCGCGCAGTCGTGGACAAACTGGTAGCCTCCGGCGCGACGGCCTACGGCATCAACACCGGCTTCGGCAAACTCGCTTCCGTGCGCATTTCCACCGAACAAGTTGCGCAGCTGCAAGAAAATCTGGTGCGCTCGCATGCTTGCGGCGTTGGCGAGCCGCTCAGCGAACCCGAAACTCGCGCCATGATGCTGCTCCGCGCCAACGCTCTCGCTAAAGGCCTCAGCGGCATTCGCCCGCAGGTAGTCGACACTCTTTGCAAAATGCTTAACGCCAAAGTTCACCCGCTGATTCCTTCTCAGGGTTCCGTGGGAGCTTCCGGCGACCTTGCGCCACTGGCGCACCTCGCCCAGGTGGTGATCGGCGAAGGTCGCGCCAATTACAACGGACAAATTTTGGATGGTGCGGCTGCGCTGAAACGCGCAGGAATCACGCCGGTAGCTCTCGAAGCGAAAGAAGGCCTGTCACTCCTGAATGGCACGCAGGGGATGTTGGCGCTTCTGAGCCTCGCGCTGCTTGAAGCCGATGCGCTTGTAGACGCCGCTGACATCGCCGCAGCTCTTTCTCTCGACGCTCTGCGCGGCAGCCCCGGCGCGTTCGACCCGCGCATCATGCAGGCTCGCGCTTATCCGGGCGCAGCTGTCACCGCCAAAAACTTGGCCCGCCTCAACGAAGGCAGTCAGATTCGCGAATCCCACCGTTCGAATGCTAAAGATCCGCGTGTACAGGATGCCTATAGCCTGCGCTGCACGCCGCAGGTTCATGGCGCCGTTCGCGATTCCCTAGCACAAGCGCGCGCCATGGCCGAAGTGGAACTTAACAGTGCCACCGACAATCCCCTGGTCTTCGCGAATGCCTCACATTCCGGCGGAGACGGCGACATCGTCAGCGGAGGAAATTTTCATGGCCAGCCCTTAGCCATGGCCGCCGATCAAGTCGCCATAGCTCTCGCCACCCTCGGCGGCATCAGTGAGCGTCGCATCGAGCAAATGACCAATCCCCTCACCAGCATGCTTCCCGCTTTTCTTACGCCCGAACCCGGCTTGAATTCCGGCTTCATGATCGCGCAAGTCACCGCCGCCGCCTTGACCAGCGAAAATAAAACGCTGGCCACGCCGCACTCTGTGGACTCCATCTCCACCTCTGGCAATCAGGAAGACTACGTCTCCATGGGCATGAGCGGCGCACGCCGCCTCTCGCGTATGCTCACAAATCTTCGCCACACCATCGCTATTGAACTCTTATGCGCCTGCCAGGGCATTGATTTGCTAGCCCCGCTTGAAACCGGCCCCCTCGCCCAAAAAGCCTACGCCGCCGTCCGCGCAAAATCCCCCAAACTAACCGACGACCGTCCCCTGTCTCCAGACGTAGAAGCAGTGACCACCGTAATCTCCGACAATTCTTTTTCAAAGATTCTTTCTTCATGACAACGATTCGAGGCTGCTGACAAGCTTCTCGCCCCGAAAAATCTCGAAACATTTTTAGCCTATTTCGCGTTTATCTGTCCTGAGGGAGAACTCCGTATGCTTACCCTTTTAACGGATTTCAAACACGGTCTCCGTGTTTTGCTGAAAAATCCCGGATTTACGGCAGCCGCCATCATCGTATTGGCTTTGGGCATCGGAGCCAATACCGCCATCTTCAGCGTAGTGAACGCAGTGCTCCTGCGCCCACTCCCGTTCCACGATCCCGCTCGCCTCGTTCAAATCTGGCACGTGCCTCCGCCAAAAAGTTTTCCCGGCATGACACAGTTCTCCGTCTCCGCCGCCAATTACATTGACTGGCAGCGGCAGAATGACGTTTTCGAAAAAATGGCCATCTACACCGGCTCGAGCCTCAATTTAACCGGACGCGAGCAACCCGAGGCTCTCCAAGGCGCCGCCGTCTCCGCGGACTTTTTTTCTAGTTTGCAGGTGCAACCGATGCTGGGTCGCACTTTTACTCCTGACGAAGATCAGCAGGGCAAAAACCACACAGTGATTCTCAGCTACGGTTTATGGAAAAGCCGCTTCGCCGCCAATTCCAATCTCGCCGGGCAGCCGGTAAACCTCGACGGCCAGCCTTATGTCGTCGCAGGAGTGATGGGTCCAAAGTTTAACTTCCCGGGCTGGGCACAATATTGGACTCCCATGGGCTGGACAGACAAAGAGCGCGCTGTGCGCGGCGAGCACCACTACCTGGTCATTGCCCGTCTTAAAACCGCCATCCCCATACCTCAAGCCCAGGCCCAGATGAACGCCATCTCCACGCGACTGGCGCAACAATATCCGGAAGACGACAACGGCTGGGGAGCGGTCGTCATCCCTCTGCGTGAGCAACTGGTCTCCGACGTGCGCCCGGCTCTCCTGATTTTGCTTGGTGCTGTTGCGTTCGTGCTTCTCATCGCCTGCGCTAACGTTGCGAATCTGGTGCTGGCCAAGACTTTCGGCCGCCGCAAAGAAATCGCCATCCGCGTAGCCCTGGGCGCTACCGGGGGTCGCATAGTTCAGCAAATCCTCGCCGAAACCCTGTTGATGTCTCTCGCTGGCGGCGCACTCGGCCTTCTCCTGGCGCGTTTCGGCATAGCCCTCACGCTAAAATTCCTATCCGATAATTTGCCCAAATCCACGGAAGTGAGCCTCGATGGTTTTGTCCTCGCCTTCACTGTTTTTATTTCCATCGTCACTGGCGTAATCGCGGGCCTGCTCCCTGCCGTCCGCATGACAAATACCAACGTCAACGATGCGCTGAAACAAGGCCTTGGCAAAACCGGCTCCGACTCCGCTGGCCGCCGCACCAGAAGCATCTTGGTAGTCTCCGAGGTCGCACTCTCATTGATTTTGTTGGTTGGCGCAGGTCTCATGATTCGCAGCCTGTGGGTTTTGAGCACGCTCGACCCGGGCTTCGATCCACACGGCGTTCTGACCATGTCCTTGGTTCTTCCGAAGAATGAATATTCACAACCCATCGAAGAAATCGCGTTCTTCGATCGAGTGCTTGCAAAAGTGCGCGCTTTCCCCGGAGTTGTATCCGCCGGACTGATCGACGATCTTCCTCTCAACAACGAAGGCTCTCATCAACCTATCGCGATCGAAGGAGCCCCCGTGCAGGCGATGTCCGACCAACCCGAAGTCGATACGCGGTACATCACGCCAGGCTATTTGAGCACTATGCACATACCGCTGCGCCGCGGTCGCGATTTTTCCGCCGCGGACGGCCCGGATCGCCCCAGTGTGGCCTTGATCAGCGAATCCATGGCCAGGCGCTTTTGGCCCAACCAGGATCCCATCGGAAGGCACCTCACCATGACTTTCACTCCCGACAAAGTCCGCGAAATTGTGGGCATCGTTGGTGACGTAAAACTGGATGGCATGGATGCTGCCGCTTCCTCGGCGACCATCTATTTGGCGGCCAACCAACCCTCCGGCTCCAGCTTCGCTGACTGGCGTCCCTATCCCATGCAACTTGCGGTGCGCACCCAATCGCAGCCAGCCAGCTTGGTTTCCGCGGTTACCGGGGCAATTCATTCCATCGACCGCGACCAGCCTGTGACCGATGTCATGACCATGGATGACGTCGTCGACACTTCCCTCTCCCAGCGCCGTTTCAGCATGCTCCTCCTCGGTGCATTTGCGGTTCTCGCATTGTTATTGGCAGCCGTGGGAATTTACAGCGTGTTAGCCTTCGCGGTCCGGCGGCGGGTCCGCGAAATTGGAATTCGCGTCGCTCTCGGCGCTGAAGTAAAAGATATTTTGCGTTTGATTGTCACTGAAGGAATGAAGCCCGCGCTGATTGGTCTGCTCCTTGGCGTTGCTGGCGCGCTGGCCTTAGGAAAGATATTGGCCAGCTTTATCTACGGCATTGCCGCATACGACCCGCTCACCTTCGCTGCGGTTGCAGCGTTACTCGCCACTGTCGCGTTACTGGCCAGCATAATCCCCGCCTATCGTGCGGCCAGAATCGAACCGACTCGCGCGCTACGTGAGGAATAAAAGCCAAATCGCCCCAATCAAATGACTGGATTGAATTTGGTAACTCGGGACAAAACCTAAGTTCGCTGCGTAAAAAACTAAGCCTTACGTTCTAAGAGCGTGTAACAAACCCCTCCAGGAAGCACATAGCACCCGTGAAGCCCGGTGCGACGCGGTTAACTTCCGGCTTGCGCTATCCGGACAAAGGCAGCTGGCAGCCAGAAACAGCACTGGCTTCCATTCCTGGGTGCGCTGTTTGCCTACGGTTCAGGACTCCGTACTCCTGCCAAAATTAACACTTGCCGATAAACGGTAAACCGTGTATCGTTTATCGATAAGTAGTATCTTGGAGGCCACAATGAAGCATTCGATGGCGCTACTCGCGACCTGGGTCACATTACGTATCCTGATCGTCCTGAACTGGATTCTCGGAGCCCTGATCCTTGCTCTGCTGGCGATCAGCATCCAGGCTGAGGAATGGACCTGGCGAGCTCTCGGCGTCGGCGCGGTGGCCGGTCACGAGAGCGTGGTTGCCGGGATGCGCGCGATCATGCTGATCGGCATCATAGGCACTCCCATCGCCTACGTAGTGTTCAGCATGCTGCTTAGGATCGTCGAATCGGTGCGCACGGGCGAACCATTCACCATGGACAATGCCGGGCGGCTGCGGAGCATCGCTTGGGCGCTGCTTGGCCTCGAGCTGCTCCATATCTTCGTCGTGGCGATTGCCTCCGTGGTCTCGACCAAAGGAGTGCCGCTTCGAATCAATGGGAATTTCGATCTCACCGGTTGGCTCGCCATCTTGCTTCTGTTCGTGCTGGCGCAGGTGTTCCTTGAAGGGACGCGCATGCGCGAGGACCTGGAGGGTACGGTCTGATGCCCATTCTCGTCAAGCTCGACGACCTTCTGCACGACCGGCGCATGACACTGACGGCGCTCGCCGAACGCATCGACATCACTCTCGCCAACCTGTCGATCCTGAAGACAGGCAAGGCGCGGGCTATGCGCTTCTCGACACTTGGGGCAATCTGCGAAGTGCTCGGCTGCCAACCGGGCGACCTCTTGGAATTTCGACACGATTCCGGTGCCGGAGAGCGTCCGTCCGTGTCGCTTGATGAAATTGGAGACTTGAAATGACTTTGAGTGCTGCCACTATTTCACCGTCCGCTGCGGTCGCCATAGGGAGCGAAGTCTCTCTCGCTCGGCTCTACGTACTGCGCGCGATGTACCTGGTGCTGGTCATCGGCGGCGCCATCGTGTTTTTGCCGCAGTTGATAGGCCATGAGCTGACGGCGCGCGGGGTAATCCCGAGCATGCTCGGCGGACTATGGGTGCTTGCATGTTTCGGGGTTCGCTACCCATTGCAGATGCTTCCGATACTTCTCTTCGAGCTGGTGTGGAAGACAATCTGGCTCATCGATTACGGGCTACCGCAATGGAGGGCGGGCGTGCAGACGACTCAATTCGCAGAGGATTTCAAAGCGATCGCGTTGGGCGTGATCTTGATCCCGATCATCCCGTGGGGATACGTCTTCCGGCATTACCTGAAGATGCGGGGGCCACGTTGGCGCTAGGCACTGTGAGCATTGGGGGATCTTCGAGAGACGCGCGTATTGCCGTCGCGCGTTATATGCCTCACTGAGAGTCACACACAAATCTAATATGGAGTATATCCAATGAAACACAACGTCACATTGACCGTCGCGTCTCTACTCTCGATCCTCCTGCTGACGCTTCACATTACGGACGACATCGTCCGTGGGATATCGAAGGCCGAGCCCTCAAACATTGCGTTGGCCGTTCTCGTGGTGTTGCTGTACGGGACGCTGGTGCTCGCCGAACGGCGATCGGGGTACGTCATAATGCTGTTCGTCGGGTTGTTCGCGGCAGGCATGCCCGTCATCCACATGAGGGGGGCACATTACGGCGAGATCGCCAAGTCCGCCGGCGGGTTCTTCTTCGTCTGGACACTCTAAGGCGCTCGGCGCGCTCGGGGGCTTCACCTTCATCCTGTCGGCGCGTGGACTGTGGAATCTACGACGGGGCCAGCCCCGGTAGGCCAA
>DATBBY010000023.1:0-3290 GCA_036270765.1 Candidatus Acidiferrum sp. | reverse complement strand
TCGATGTGAGAGGAAGTGCTATGGTCATTTCCCAATTTACACTTTACGGAGATGCACGCGGGCAAAGGCGGCCGAGCTTTGTATCTGCTGCGCGTCCTGAACAGGCGAAAACGTTGTATGAAGAATTTTGTTCAGCCTTGGTAATTTTGAAGATCCCGGTTCAAAGCGGGATTTTTCAGGCCACTATGTCCGTAGAATTGGTCAACGAGGGACCGGTAACCATCTTGCTGGATTCCGACAAAACGTTTTGACCAGATCCAGATTCTGGCTCGAAAATAAATTAGGTTTGCTGCCGTGGCGCTGAAACAAAAACACATAAGTCCCGCAGGCAATCAAGCAGCGATCAAAATCCGGCGCGCAAAAAGCAGCGATGCCGCTCAAATCGCGGAGCTCTGCGGCCAATTGGGTTATCCCGCGAAACCTGCAGACATTGTGCAGCGATTGCGCAAGATTAAGCCAGCATCGCAGCACGCCGTGCTGGTCGCGGAATCGCCTGAGCGCAACATCATCGGCTGGCTGCACGTTAGCGTTTCGCCACTGGTCGAGGTCGAATTGCGCGCAGAAGTGAATGGCTTGGTGGTGGCCGACAACGAACGAAGCCGTGGAACGGGGGCTCTGCTGTTGCGCGCCGCGGAACAGTGGGCACGCAGTCGCGGGTGCAAAAGCATGTCGGTGCGCTCCAATGTAATCCGCGAACGAGCTCACCAGTTTTATTTACGCCACGGCTACGAACACTACAAAACGCAAAAAGCCTTTCGCAAACCGCTTTGAATCATTCCTGAAGCGAACAGCCCAACTTTTCCCACCATTACAAATTTTACGTTCGCAGCGGAAAATCTGCAACGCACGAATCGCGTGCCTACTGTGTTTGCCGCAATATATCGTATTACGATATAATTTAAAACAGCTATGAAAAACGCTATTTCAGACACCGAATATCGGGCTCTGGCCGAACTGCGCTACCGGATTCGGCATTTCATTCAGGAAGGCGATGCCGCTGCTCAGCGCTCAAAGCTCGAACCGCAGCAATACTTGATGCTCCTCGCCATTCGCGGACTGCCCCAGGGTGCGGTGGCCACCATAAGCACGTTGGCCGAGCGCATGGCCCTCAAGCATCACAGCGCAGTGGAATTGGTCGATCGCCTGGAGACGCAAGGGTTGGTGCGCAGAAGCCGCAGTGAAAGCGACAAGCGGGAGGTGCGCGTGTCACTGCGAGCGCAAGGCTCAAAATTATTGGACCGCGTAGCTCGCGAGCGCCTCAGCGAACTAAAAGCCAGCGGGGCGGCGCTCGCCGACGCCATCACCGCACTTGTGAAACGCAAACTCCCTTCACCAAGGGTCGCGGAAATGAACGAGATAACCGAGGTACTACATCGACCAGGAATCTCGCGCAGCACAACATCGCGGAAACAAAACAGTGAGCCAATGCCACGTGGGAGAAAAAGGCGTGCCTAAGCATTCATCCGCGCGAGCTGAGAAGAACCCCGAAGCTAAGATGCGCAACGAGACTCTAAGCGACTTCACTACCACCCCGCACGTGATCCCCATTTCCGCGCTCGCCATGTTAATCGGTTTGCTCTGCGCCTTAGTGGCGCTGGCTTTGCTCCGCCTGATCGGCCTGTTTACGAACTTATTTTATTTTGGACGCTGGAACACCTCGCTGGTTTCCCCTGCCGGCAATCACTTGGGAATTTTTAGTGTGTTGGTGCCAATCGCCGGCGCGCTGATTATCGGTGTGATGGCGCGGTATGGTTCGGAGCGCATTCGCGGCCACGGAATACCGGAAGCGATCGAATCAATTCTGCTGAATGGCAGCCGTATCGAGCCCAAGATCGCGTTACTGAAACCAATTTCCTCGGCCATTTCCATCGGCTCCGGCGGACCCTTCGGCGCGGAGGGACCCATCATCATGACGGGCGGCGCGCTCGGTTCGATGGTCGCGCAGTTATTCCACTTAACCAGCGCGGAACGCAAAACATTACTGGTCGCTGGCGCAGCCGGCGGCATGTCCGCAACTTTCGCTGCTCCAGTAGCAGCGGTGCTGCTCGCCGTGGAGCTATTACTTTTTGAATGGAAGCCCCGGAGCTTGATACCGGTCGCGTTGGCGAGTGCGGTCGCCGCCGTTGCGCGGCGTTACCTGCTGGGCTTTGGGCCGCTATTCCCGGTACCGGCGCATCCGCTTTTCATCGGCCCGATGGGGCTCTTGGGTTGCGCGTTAGTCGGACTTTTGGCGGGCGGATTATCCGCTTTGCTAACCGTTTCGGTTTACGCGGCGGAAGACGCCTTCCAACGCTTGCCCATTCACTGGATGTGGTGGCCTGCTCTTGGTGGACTGGCAATCGGTCTTGGTGGCCTAATTTTTCCGCAGGCGCTGGGCGTGGGCTACGACACCATCGCGGGATTGCTGCAAGGCAATGTCACCACGCACATTATTCTCGGCGTATTGCTCGTGAAATGGTTCATTTGGGCGGTGTCGTTGGGCTCAGGCACCTCGGGCGGTGTGCTCGCTCCACTACTGATGATGGGCGGAGCATTGGGCGGTCTTGAAGCCATGTTTCTGCCAAACGAGGGCGCCGGTTTCTGGCCGCTGATCAGCATGGGAGCAATTCTCGGTGGCACAATGCGCTCGCCATTCACGAGCATCGTGTTCGCCTTCGAACTAACTCATGATGCCAACGTTTTCCTTCCTTTGCTGGTGGGCAGCGTGATCGCACACGCTTTCACAGTTCTGACTCTGAAGCGCTCGATATTGACAGAGAAAGTTGCGCGCCGCGGTTATCACTTAAGCCGCGAATATGCAGTCGATCCCTTGGAGATTTTGTTTGCTCGCGAAGTAATGCGAACCACGATTGCGGTTTTGCCCGCGGCAAGCACCATTGCCCAGATCCAGGCTTCACTGAATTCCGATCATCGACAAAAACAGCGGCTTCTGCCGGTGGTGAACGCTGATGGAACCTTAGCGGGGGTGCTGACGCGAAAACATATTCGCGATCGCATTGACCAGGAAGGCGATGCAGCACTCCGGCGCACGCTGCGCGAGATAACGCGCGAAAACACGTCAGACGTGTATGCCGATGAGCCGTTACGCGTGGTCGTGTATCGCATGGCGGAAACGGGTTTCACCCGCATGCCCGTGGTGGATCGTGTCAGTAGAAAATTTCTGGGTCTGATTTCTCTGGATGATTTACTGAAAGCAAGAACCAGGCACCTTGAAGAGGAGCGCCGCCGTGAACGAACGTTGAAGTTGCGGTTCTTTCTGCCCGGCGGACGCATGGCTGAAGAAAAAGATA
>DATBBY010000022.1:0-41075 GCA_036270765.1 Candidatus Acidiferrum sp. | reverse complement strand
TCGCCACCCGCAAAATATTCGGTGTGGACCGGTAATTTTCCGTCAGCGTCACGCGGTACCGGCTGGGGTCGTCCGTCTCCTTCAGCCCCGCGAATCTCTTCTCGAAAATGGCAAAGCTCGCAAACGAAGCTCCGCGAAAACGATAAATCGCTTGGTCGTTGTCGCCCACCACAAAAATATTTCGTGGCTCCGCGCACAACAAATCCAGCAGCTCGATTTGCGCAATATTCGTATCCTGAAACTCGTCCACCAGGATGTAACGGTAGCGCTGCCGCAGTTTTTCTCGGAGCGCCGCGTCGTTCTGCAGCAGTTCCACCGCTCCCGTAATCAGCGAATTAATCGATACCCGGTTCTTCTCCCGCAGCAATCCCTCGCTGGCTCCGTAAGCCCGCGCAATTTCCTGTTGCAGCGCGACCTGATCGACGCGCTCCGCATACGTATCCTCATCCAACCCCCTGCGCTCTACTTCCAGCTTTGTCCCTAATCCATCCGCATATGCCTGGAAGTGTTCGCAGGAAACCAACTCATCCTGGCAGCGGCTGAAAAATTCCAGAAAATCATTCAAAAATTGTCCCGGGTCCGGCAGCCGCCGATATTTCTCCAGCCGCAATCGCGCCAAATTCCGCCGTAATAAAATCCAGTGATCGCATTTATCCAGAATTACCCGGCCAGGATCCAGTTCCACCAGCAACGCCTCGCAAAACGAATGAAACGTCGCCAGCGTGACGTCCTTGCCGCGCTCCCCAACCGCCTTCACCACCCGCGCCTTCATCTCTCCGGCCGCCTTCTTGGTAAAGGTCAGCCCCAGAATATTTTCGCCCGCCAGCGAAGCATCCGTCTCCAGCAGGTGCCGGATCCGCTCCGTTATCACTCGCGTCTTCCCCGTCCCTGCCCCCGCAATCACCAGCAGCGGACCCACGCCATGTGTAATCGCGCGCCTCTGCGCCTCATTCACGCCCAGAAGGGGACTCGCCGTCGCCGGCAATCCCATCTCAAAGAGTGTAGCCATCCGCTCCATAGTCTATAAGAATGCTAGGCGAACAGGAAGCGAAGTCGTCGCTAACCGCAATTCGAACTGGTCTGGGCCAGCTACGTGAGGAAGTCCATGATTCGTCCGCTCGGAGTCCTAACTTTCATCTGTGTCGATGGGTTTTTCCGTAACTCCTCATTGAGGACTTCCTGAATCCGAGCAAAATGCTCCGCAAGATTTGCTGTGTCCCGAGTTTCCCACCACTCGCGCTCGTCTTCGACCCTCAAATTGCGAAAAAACGGCTCGATAGCTTTAAGTAGTTTCAACACCTTGATGTGCATTTCAACGCCAGCAAACTGCGTTTTGATAAATTCCTGAACATACAAGTCACGGTCAAATTCTAGACGCACCGGGTCGCAACCTTCGTGCGAGTAAATAACTATTCCTTTCACAGGACCTGTGTATTCCCACTCTTTCTCGTTACGAACCCGCGACAGGGTAACTTCGGCAGATGCAATTGGCTGGATTGGCCAGCCTTCGGCATTGGCAATTGACGAAACCACACGGATTAAGTCCTTGTACGCTGCTTCGTCGTTCAGCTGACCCTCGAAGTGAATAGTAACGCCCATGCAGGCAACATATCATCGCTTTCAAGGGTCGCCAATAAGCGTGCGTCACTACTCGATTAGAGTATTTGACGAACGCGAGAAGAGTGTTGGACCGAAAATAGAAAGGGCGCACCGCTTGTAAATTGCGGTACGCCCCAACCCATCGAGAAAGAGATCTGTTATGGCCTCTTCAGATTTTGATTACCTGCCGAAGCGCCACACCAGTCCGCTCTGTATTCTCAAATTGTTCTGCCCAGCCCCACCAAAGTGAGTGTAGAGATAGTCGACCTGGATGGCTCGGAAGGAAACGTGCCGCGTCAGGGTGACATCGGCCCCGCCGCCTGCGGCCGCTGCAAAGGCGTTTGTTGATGCCGAGCCAAAACCAGTTGCACTGGCAGAGAACTGCTCGCCCCCGAAGAGCGCCTGGACGAACGGAAACACGCGCCCATGAGTGGGGAAATAGATCCGGGGCCCGACGAGGTAGCTCAATTCGTGCGAAGTCAAGCCGGACGGCAAGCCCGTCACCTTGCATGCCCCGAACTCACCGATTACTCCGATCCGCGGCGCAAGATAAGCCCCGAATGAGCCAGACCCGCCCTGGCAGTTGGACCCGGAAGCTCCGTTGCCCGGATTGACCCGAACATATTGATAACCTCCGGAAACCTCGAAGCCTCGCCCCTCTTGCGCGTTCGCAGAGACCGCAGAGACCGTCGAAACGAAGAACAACCCACACACCATCAGCAACTTACGCATTTCTCTCCTCCAAAGTTTCTATTTGGTTCAGCTGGTACTATTACTATGATGAGCGAGGCACATTCTTGCGGCAAGCATGCTAAATCCAGTGGTTTCCCGTGGAGAACTTGTCCTCTGGGTCAAGGCGTGGCCACACGAACAGGCTCTAATTTCGCCCATGCTTCTTCCGGCGGACCGTCTTTTCTTTGTTGTTGCCTGCTTACAGAGTCCTGCTAAAACGTCCTGCTAAAACGGTTGACCCGTTCCTTTCTTGCCCACCTGTGTGGCTACCAGTTTTCGCTACCGATGACACGGGTTAGACCACTGGCATTTTTACCAGCAGACTGCTGCGCGCTCGAACGCCATAATCAACGCTTTTTACATACATAGGCTCAAGTGCAACGCGTTCGCAAAGGAAGTCTCGGAACTGATCGCGCCCTATCACGTTTGTATCTCAGGGGGCCGAGGCAGCATCGAATTCAGGCAACCCGACCTAGGAGCGGGAGGTAAAAGCAAGAAATGTCCCCGGTTTCTGCGAAAGAAAGCTTGATTCTGCTCGTCCGAAAGCTGGTTCTGCTGACCCTGCCAGTGCTCCTTTGCACCTTTCCCGCATTGGCTCAACAACCTCCGATCGACCAAACAACAACGAGTGCGCTGGTCGACTTAGGAGGAACACAGGCTTCCGGCGGGGGACCGCAACACGCCGAACACCAAGCGGGAAGTATCAGCGGCAAGATTGTTGATCAATCCGGAGCCAACATTGCCGGAGCCGTCGTGAAGCTTACACGCGAAGGCCAATCTTCGAGCCTGGAGGTAACGTCGGACGGAGACGGGTTATTCGCCTTTTCTAATGTCGCCCCAGGCCCCTTCCAGCTCACAATTTCATCCCCGGGTCTCGCGTCGCAGGAGTCCTCCGGAACTCTGCGATCTGGAGAAGCCTACGTCACTCCTCTCATTATGTTGGTCATCCCCACTCAGGTAACCGAGGTGCACGTTGCGCTGACGCCGGAGGAACTGGCAAACGTGCAGGTCAAGGAACAAGAAAAGCAGCGGGTCTTCGGAGTGATCCCGAACTTCTATGTCAGCTACGAACCGATTCCCGCTCCTCTCGCGCCGAAACACAAGTTTGAGCTTGCTTGGAAATCGGCTATTGACCCGATCACTCTTGTCGGGGTTGGCGCGGTCGCGGGGATGAGCCAGGCCGGGGATCGTTGGAGCTCTTACGGACAGGGAGCGCAGGGGTACGCAAAACGCTACGGCGCGGTTTACACCAATGTTTTTTCCGCAACGTTTATCGGCGGCGCGGTAATGCCTTCTCTTCTCAAGCAGGATCCGCGCTACTTTTACAAAGGAAGCGGTAGCAAGCGATCCCGGATTCTCTATGCCGTGGCGAGCTCGGTTGTATGCAAAGGGGATAATGGCCACTGGCAGCCCAATTACTCGAATGTCATCGGAAGTTTTGCTGGCGCCGGACTGCAAGCGCTGTATCTTCCCGCCAACGACCGCCGCGGATCCAATTTCGTGGTTTCGTCGGCACTAATCAGACTTGGCGAGACGTCTCTCGTCGGTGTCCTTCAAGAGTTCGTGTTATCGAAGTTGACGCCCAATCGCCCTAGGCGTGCGTCATCGCAGCCCTGAGTCCTACCGCCGGGGCGCTTGCGGAACTTCTGCCGTTCACATTGAGCGCTATGCACCGTTCGGCGTCGTTCTGAGCATTTGAACTTGGCCGACTCGGTAATCCGCCGGCTGAATAACACCTCTGAAACTGGAACCTCCGACCTTATCGCTGCGACTTCTCGCCAGAAGCCACTTGCGCATTAAACTCGCCCGACTTCTTCTTGGGAACCGACAGCGTTCGCCAATCGCTTCCCGCAAAATGCCTCGCCACATAAACGATCTGCCCGACGTGGTACGAATAATGCGCAATCTGTCGATTGATAGCTTGCGTCACCGAATGCGGCTCGGTGCGAATCGTAATCGTTCTGGATAAGTCCGCATCCGTCAACGCAGTCAGCGTTTCGAACACATAGTTCCAGCCCGCCTCCCACATCGCCATGATTTCCGCGCGCGTTTCAGGCGCATCTTCAAACTCCGTATCACGCTGCCGGTCCGGCTTCTCCCCATCCGTCGTCAGAAAATTGCTCCACCGCGAACGCATGTTCCCCGCCATATGCTTCACGATAATAGCTACAGAATTCGACTCCGGATCAATCTCCGCGCAAAGTTTCTCGTCCGGACACTGCGCAATCGCATTGTCCCCCAGCCGCTTGTAGTAACGAAACAAATCAACCGCATCCTTCAGGTACGAAGTCGTGAATTGGTGAGCCATCCCGCGATTCTCCAGCGCACCGCCAGAAAACGCAACACCGACGCCATCAGCTCATTCAAAAGCAATGGACGCCCTGTAATACGGCCCCAAATGCATCTGGGCCTGGCCATTTATTTTGTTTATCATTATATATCCATATAGTAAAACTTGTGAACTCTTTTCGCAAAAACACCGGGGTGGGGGGGGCCGCACATCATTTTCTTGCACTCCCGGTCGCCAGTTTGCTTGCCTTTCGCGTGTTCCAGTACAATCGACACTCACCCCACTCCTCTCCGTCGGAGCTAAAAAAATGCCTATCAGCGAACTGCTTGTAACCGAATGGGACCAAGAAGGTGCCAACACCCGCAAGGCCCTCGAACGCGTGCCAGCCGAAAAATGGGATTGGAAACCGCATCCCAAATCGGGAACGATCGGTTGGATAGCCTCACACATCGCTACCCTCCCGCATTTTGCCATCACCACCGTCAAGACCTCTGAGTTCGAAATCGAAGGTAGCGAACGTCCCAAGGTGGATGGTCATTCACGGCTGCTCCCGGTATTCGATGAGCAACTCAAGAAGGGCCGCGATGCCATCGCGGGCGTGACCGACGAGCAACTACGTCAAATCTGGACGCTCAAGTGGAAGGGTAACGCCCTGTTTTCCATGCCCAAGTACAACGTGATCCGTGGCATGTGCTTCAACCACATCATTCATCATCGCGCGCAGTTAACCATGTATTTGCGTTCCTTGGATATTCCCGTTCCAGCGCTCTACGGACCCAGCGCCGACGAGCAAAATTTCTAAACGTGGTGCGCTCGTTGGGTCGTAAATTGCGTAGTGGCAGTTTGAAAGTAGTCGGAGATTGAAAATGGAAACACCAGTAATTCTCAGTGCTGTTCGCACCCCGGTAGGCAAATTCCAGGGTGGCCTCTCAAGTTTTTCCGCGGTGGAATTGGGCTCCAAAGCTGTTGCCGAGGCAGTCCGTCGCGCCGACCTCGACCCCAAACAAATAGACGAAGCCATTCTCGGCAATGTAGTCCAGGCTGGCCTCGGTCAGAATCCCGCTCGCCAGGCAGCGTTAAAAGGTGGCCTCCACTCGCGCGTCGCTGCCATGACCATCAACAAAGTGTGCGGCTCAGGTCTGAAAGCAGTCGCGCTCGCAGCGCAGGCCGTGCAACTTGGCGAATCCGAAATCGTCGTCGCCGGCGGCATGGAGTCCATGTCCAATTGCCCCTATTTACTTCCGCAAGCCCGCACCGGTTATCGCATCGGCGATGGCAAACTCGTCGACTCCATGATTCACGACGGACTGTGGGACGCCTACGAGGACTTCCACATGGGCATGACCGGCGAACTGGTCGCTGAAAAATACGGCATCACCCGCGAAGAGCAGGATCGCTTCGCCTTTGAGAGTCACCAGAGAGCCGTGCGCGCGCGTAAATCCTGCTTCTTTGAAGCGCAAATTCTTCCCATCGAAGTCCCGCAAAAAAAGGGCCCTGCGATCGTAATCAAATACGATGAATCCCCACGCGAAGACACTTCCATGGAAGCCCTCGCGAAATTAAAACCCGCCTTCAAGAAAGATGGAACGGTCACCGCTGGAAACGCCCCCGGCACCAACGACGGAGCCGCAGCCGTAGTTGTCACCAGCGAACGCCGCGCCCAATCGCTAAACAAAAAACCAATGGCCCGCATCGTTGCTCAAGCTGTCAGTGGCGTCGAACCCAAATGGGTGATGATGGCCCCAGTAGAGGCTGTCGAAAAACTCCTCACCAAAACCGGCTGGGACCGCGACAAGGACGTCGACCTTGTCGAACTCAATGAAGCGTTTGCAGTTGCTGCCATTGCCGTAACCCGCCAGCTGCGCCTCAACCCCGAAAAAGTAAACGTAAACGGCGGCGCCGTCGCCATCGGCCATCCCATTGGCGCTTCAGGCGCCCGCATCCTGGTCACTCTGCTTTACGAATTGCAGCGCCGCAACCTAAAACGCGGAATCGCCGCGCTCTGCCTGGGCGGCGGCAACGCCGTAGCCCTCGCTGTCGAAATGATGTAACAACAAACTAAATCAAGGAGGAGACCGAGCTAAACGGAACTGCGAACGATTGGCGCATCATTCACCGCCGAGCCCCCCGCAACAGCCCCCGGCGTTAATTCGCAAGCGCAGTAGGGACAGAATTTATCAATCTCCCCAACTTCGCGTTTGCATTGCGGGCAAGTTGGCTGGAGATTGCATTTGCAGCTAGGACAAAAATTAAATCGCGCCGCGACCGTCGCTCCGCATTGCGGGCAGTTATACGGCAGCGGTTCGCGCATCAAGAAGTAAATAAAGAATCCAAGCGCCAGCCAGCCGGGAGACAGCACCACTACAAGAATCGTCCACAACGCCGAGTTCATCCCGCGCCGTTTGGCATCACGATTTACGTAACCGAACGCCAGAAATAAAGCCGCAAGCAGAATGCCTGCGGCGGTGACGATTCCCGCCACGCTGAGCGCCGAAAGCGCGGGGTAATTGGGGAGGGGCCACAGTTCCCCCTGCGGCGTGCTTAGCGCATGCGCATAAAAATTGGCGATGAAAAACGCCACCTGCGCGATTAAGAAAAGCACGATGACCATGACAATCAGCCATTTCGGAATGATGCGCAGCTCATCGCGAAATCGCGTCTTCTCTCTGGTGCGGCGAAAACGAATTCGCCTCAATTTTTCACTGAAGGTGCTGTTAATTTGCAGATCCGACATAATGTGACCTCATGAATTTCAAAAAACGTTCACGCAAAAAAAAATTACTGGCTGCGCTGCAGCCAGTAACGCTCGCCGCTTTGTTTTTCGTGCTCGCTCAGTAGCACGACCGCAGCAATCAACGCGGGCACTGCCCACCACAAACCAAATCCCATTACCCAAACCAACTTCGGAACGCCGGTCTGTTCCCCGAGCCAGGCAAAGAGCCGCCACACAAAAGGCGCGCTGGCCACACCGGTCACCCACGAAATGCCCGCCGCAATCCACAGCACGCGGCGGCGCGGTTCGTGCTGGCGAAGTTGTTGCGCGCGCAATGCCACACGAAACTGCGTGCGCTCCGCAAGCCCCGCTGGCAAAGCAATCGCTATCGTTTGCAATGAGCGCAAAGCCGCAGAAGTTTTGCGCGCGAAATCCGCGCAGCTATCGCACTCCTGCAAATGTGCGGCAAGCCATGTGTTCTGTGACGAGGAGATACCTTCGATGCGCTCTTGCGAGATCAGTTGCAGCGCCCGCTCATGAACATTTTCATGAATATTTTCGCTCATGAAACTCTTGCCTCCAGCGTGCCGCGCAATGCTTCCAGTCCTCTATACAGGCGGGATTTCACAGTAGATGGCGGTGCCCCCAGCACTCCTGCGATCTCATCGATTTGCAATTCTTCCTGAAAGCGCAACAGCAACACTTCGCGGTAAATGGCAGGAATCTGTTGAAGAGCGCCCCGCACTTGGGCGTCTTGCTCTGAATTCAAAACCGCCTGCAGTGCGGACGCGGAGCGCGCATCTTTCACTTGTAGCGGGTGCGCCTGTTCTGAATCCGTGAGGGCGTCCAGGCTTTGCACTTTTCGTTGGCGCTGCCAATCGATCACCAGGTTGCGTGCGATGGCGAACAGCCAACCTTCAAAGCGGGATTTTCCGTCGTACTGATGCCCGCGCTCCAGAACGCGAATCCACGTTTCCTGAAAAAAATCCTCGGAGCGCGTGCGATCGCCACTGATGTACACCAAATAACGAAACAAGCGGAATTGATATTGTTCGATCAGCCGGTTCAGCAAATCCGGGTCGCGCCGCTGCAGACCTTGCGCCAGTGCTTTATTTTCGTCTTTCATCAACACAGAGAACGCACAGGTTGGCAACGTGCGGGTAGGCCACCCATTTTGGTTATGAATCGCCGGAATTAGAAACGCCGCGCTCATTGTACAGAGAACCTACGCGCCAGCCCGCAGAAAAGACTCAAGTGCCTGAATAAGCCTTTAGTTCGTTGCACTTACGGCCACGACGATTACCCTTGGTAGCCTGCCGGATTGGCGGCTTGTATAGTAAACTCGCTTGGCGATGTTCACTTGTCGAGCGCGACAGACTGGCCCGGTTTTTTCGCCTCGTAGCACAGAACCCGCATTGAGAAATGCAAACAGTTAAAGCGAGGCAGGCATGTCTGATTTTGGCAACGAAGGTTCTTTTGTAATCCTCTGGGCCGGAGAAAATCCTTCCGTGCACGTGAATCTGATCGAGAAACTGGAGGCCAACGGTATCGCCTTCAAAGATATTTCTTTGGGCGACGACGAAGTTGCGCCTACCGCGGATCCTTTGCCCATCGACTGGAAGCCGCGCTTTGGATTTGAAGTTACCGTGCTGTCGACGGATTATCCCGCGGCCAAAGAACTCCTTGATGATTTGCTGGAACGTGAACCAGAAAATCTGGAGATTCCCGCGCAGCCGGAAGTGGTCGATCCGTCGACCATGACGCCGAAAGCAAATGAGGCACCGGCTACGTTGCAAGTCTGGAAGGGAACAGACCCCAAGTTTGCACAGTTCCTGACGAGCGCGCTCGGTGAGAACAATCTTGTCGCGAGAGTCGCCAACGAAGCAGGAGCTACGGCAATTTACGTGGCGGAAGGGAATCAGGCGCGCGCGATGGAAATTGTCCGCGAAGTAACGCAAGGCGCTCCTCCGAAATAAGCATGAGCATAGACAACATCAAGACTGTCGCGGTGCTCGGCGCAGGCACGATGGGTAACGGCATCGCGCACGTGTTTGCGCGCTCCGGCTACAAGGTAATTCTGCGCGATGTGGAACAGCGCTTCGTCGACCGCGGCATGGACACCATCGGCCAGAATCTGGGCCGCGAAGTGAAGAAGGGCAAAATCACGGAAGCTGAACGCGTTAGTACATTGGAGCGATTGCTTCCGGTCACGGACATTGCCAACATCGCAGCGGCCGATTTTTTAGTAGAAGCCGTGCCGGAAAAAATCGAAATTAAGCGCGCCGTTCTCGCGGATGCTGATCGCCTATTGCAGGATGACGTGATTATCGCGAGCAATACTTCATCTATTTCTATGACCACGCTGGCCTCGTTAACGCGCCGGCCGGAGCGCTTCGTGGGAATGCACTTCATGAATCCCGTGCCGCTGATGGCGTTGGTGGAAGTGATACGCGCGCTGCAAACCAGCGATGCAACATTTCAAACCACGATGACGCTTGCCGAAAAGTTGGGCAAGAAGCCAATCGCGGTGAATGACGCTCCGGGTTTTGTATCCAACCGCGTTCTGATGCCGCTTATCAACGAAGCGGCCTATTGCGTGATGGAAGGCGTAGCGACCACAGAAGCCGTGGATGCGGTCATGAAAATAGGCATGAACCACCCGATGGGGCCGCTCGAACTGGCTGATTTTATTGGATTGGATGTGTGCGTCGACATTATGCATGTGTTGCAGGAAGGCCTGGGCGATCCCAAGTACCGAGCCTGCCCGCTTTTAAAAAAATATGTGGCGGCAGGCTGGCTAGGTCGCAAGAGCGGCCGAGGTTTTTATAGTTATGGGGACGCGGGCCAATCCAAAAGCGCCTCAAAATAGTATTTGCTTTTTGTTCGCCTCGGTGTTATTTTGACCTCAGGTTTTCAACAGGCCGCCATTTTTGCACTGTCGGTCTCATGGTTCGGGAGCGCAGCAACGTGAGAGACTCATCCCAGTGCGTCGACATTGTGGCGGGCCGGATCCCAATTCGACAAGTTCAATAATTACGTATTCATTAATTTAACTACATGGTACTATCAAGCAACTTTATTGTACCGACGGCATAATTCAGAGGCGACCGATTAAATATTCTCTTACCGAGGTGTTGCATGGCAGACGATAGAGCAAAGTTGCTGGAAGCGGCCATATCGCAGATTGAAAAGTCCTATGGGAAGGGTTCTATCATGCGGCTGGGAAGCCGCGATGTGCTGGTGCCGGTCAGTGTGATTCCCAGCGGCTGCCTGTCTATTGACGCGGCGCTTGGTGTGGGCGGGTTTCCCCGTGGGCGGGTGATTGAAATTTATGGCCCGGAATCCGGCGGCAAGACCACCATGACGCTGCACGTCATCGCGGAAGCGCAAAAACTCGGCGGCCAGGCTGCGTTTATCGACGCAGAACACGCGCTCGATCCGGTGTACGCGCGAAAGCTGGGTGTGGATGTGGATAATCTGCTGGTGTCACAGCCGGACAACGGGGAGCAGGCGCTGGAAATTGCGGAAGCGCTGATTCGTTCGGGCGGCGTAGACGTTGTGGTGGTTGACTCGGTGGCTGCACTGGTGCCAAAAGCTGAATTGGAAGGCGAAATGGGCGACCCGCAGATGGGTCTGCAGGCGCGCTTGATGTCGCAGGCGTTGCGCAAGCTCACCGCTATCGTTTCCAAGTCGCGCACCTGCCTGATTTTCATCAACCAGATCCGCGAAAAAATTGGCGTGATGTTCGGAAATCCGGAGACCACCACGGGCGGCCGCGCTTTGAAGTTTTATGCCTCCATGCGCGTGGATATCCGGCGCATTCAGGCGATCAAGGACGGCGATAAAGTGGTGGGTTCGCGCACGCGCGCCAAAATCGTAAAAAATAAAGTGGCCGCGCCATTTCGTGAAGCGGAGTTCGACATTATCTATGGCGAAGGAATTTCTCGGGAGGGCGACCTTATTGATATCGGCGTGGATCGCGGTGTGCTGGAAAAGAGCGGCACGTGGATCAGCTTCGGCAGCGAGCGCATGGGGCAAGGCCGCGAAAATGCGCGCACCTTCTTGAAAGAAAACAAAGATGTACGCGACAAACTGGAATTAGCGCTGCGCAAGAAGCTGGAGATCGCGATCCCGGTTAATTCAAATTCTGCTGAACCCGCGCCCAACGGACACGCGCCTCACGCACAACCGGATAAGCCGCCAGTAAAAACCACGGCTGCCGCAGCTGGAGCAGATGCTTCACGGGGCCGCCCGAGTCGATAGAATTTGCCGTCGTTGTAATTTAAAAGCGTTCACCAACTCTTCATATTTCTGACATCTCCCTATCATTCAGAAGTCGTAGCTATGTTCCGTCATTTGCAGTAACCAGGATCCAACACAACTAGTGTTGCGCAAGGGCGTACGGAAAAGCGCACGCACGACAAGGGAGGGGTGTTTCAATGAGAACTTTCTTGCTGGGCTTAGCAGTCACTCTGGCTCTTGCAGTAGGTATACCTACTACGCAGGCTCAGGATAAGGAGGAGGAGCACGAGCACGACGGTCGGGAGCAAGATGGGGTACCTAGGCTCGATCACGTGTTTGTGATTGTGCTAGAGAATCACAACAGCTTTACGAGTTTCGGCAGCAACGGCATTATTGGTAACCCACAGGCGCCAAAGATTACAGCGCTTTGGAATAAGTACAATGTCGCGACCAACTACAACGGGGCCTGGCACCCGAGCCTCCCGAATTACCTGGCGATGATCACCGGCAATTTTATTGGGACCGACGTCATCGGGACTGGGCACACGTATCCGGCGGGGAGCACGGTGGGGGTCAGCGACGACGACTCTGCGTCGGTCTCCACCGACTACGGGCCGGCCGCCCGCCAACCCGTCGTTTCATCGCTGGCGCGTCCAGCTTCCGTCTATCGCGGGCCAGTTGCTCAAGGCCGGCAAGGACTGGAAAGCGTACCTGCAGAACCTTCCTGAGTCAGGCACAACTCTCGCCAATTGGCCCGGAGACAACAATACGGCCAAGTTATATGCGGTGAAGCACAATCCATTCCCTTACGTCGCGCAAATCCAGGACGACCCAAAACAGTTCGCGAAGCAGGTCCCGATCGAGCAGTTGTTCAGCGACTTGGGCAGCGGACAGGTGCCTGCGTTCTCGTATATCGTGCCGGATCAATGCCGCGACATGCATGGGCTCAGCAACCCTCTCGCGCCCTGCGGTGGCGCATCGGATACGGACGACAATGACGTCAAGCGCGGCGACGATGAGACTGGATGGCTGGTCAATGGGATCATGGGCAGCGCGGCGTGGCAGCACGGCCGCAACGCTATCTTCGTGGTGTTCGACGAGGGCAATGGACCGTTGACTTGCCCCAACTACAATCCGGATTCCGGGACAGACACCGCCCCGGGCTCATTGTTGCCGGGCGCCGATTGCTACGCTCCGGCCAACTTCAACGATAAGGTGGTGTTCATCGCCATCACTAACTACGGGGTGCGTGGCGTGACAGATACACGCTTCCAGTCCCACTATTCGATGTTGAAGACGATTGAAGCCGCGTTTGGGCTGCCCTATGTGGGGCATGCAGCGGACTCCACCACCAACACCCTGGCGCCACTCCTCGCACCGGCCGATCGCTAATCGGTGGTGCGAGATGTTCGGAACGGTCATCATGGGATAAGTACCGACGCGTTTTATCGGAAACTGGGTCAGTACCTAAAAATGCCCTCCTGATGTTGAGTTGCGGGAGGGCATTTTCTTGTCTTGGTAAACGCGTCTGCCGGGCAAATAAAATCCTGAAGTCCGGTGACGTCACAACACGGGAGTTGGCCTTCCGGGAGCGGCTTCCTTACACCAGTACGGGCTCTTTCGCCATTCTCACATTGCCATTGTTGTAGTTCTTTTCGCACGAATCGCAGAACACCGCCCGGTAAGTGGTGCCATCTTTCGCGCTGGCGTCAGGGATTGGGTTCCAACCCTTGGCCTTTGTGAGCTTGCCACTCTGTGTGAACGCCTGAAACAGGTGCTCACAGATGTATTCCATTCCGTCGGCGTCTGCCTTCTTCGCGTCGGCGAGCCTATGAATCCATATCGTTTGCGCCATGTGCTCCTCCAAGTTCAACCTCCACTGTGGCACACGCGCAAAAGCACAAATAGCTGCTCGCAGGGACAGGTGTGCTCGGTTGGCACCCGGTCTAACATTCAGTCCGAGGCTCGCGCTAACGCTGAATTGTCTGGTTAGGCGACTTATCTATTTCGCGGTGCGGGATTGGAAACGGAAACAGTAAGCACCGCGGATGATCTTTGCCCGGAAGTAGAACGATGGATGGCGACAACCAAAGTGCCTGAAGAGCGAGCTGCGGAAATTCGCCAACTGCTGGAAGATGATTTACAGCATGATCTCAGCGGAACGCGGCCATTTCGCAATGCCGCGGGGCAGATGTTTTTTTACGCGCGCACCGTTATTCTGTCGGGACGGAAGACCGGTGCCTGACCCTAGGGTCAGCCGAAGGCCAGTTGATACAAAGCAAAGCACATACGTTCGTACTAAGCCTCATAGGCTATTGCGGAGCAGACGGCATGGCAATATCATGTGCAAGTTAAGCGGGAGCCGAGTTCGGCGCGGCTTCAGCGGGTAGCATTTCAGCAACGAATTGCATCTGATTCAAAGAAAAGGTGCGTAGGCTGAAAGGGCTGTCAATAATGGCAGTTGACCGGCGGGTTGGCTTCGAAGAAAATCAACGTCCCGCATAGTTTGCAACGGAAGATGGCACTCTGAGGTGGTAGCAGTGAAAGAACTTGTAAAAGCGACGGTTGCAACTGTGCTCGCAGTACTATGCGCTATGCCGCTACCTGCCGCTCCGGGAGCTCTTAAGTCAACGCGCACGCGCAAAGCTCCACCACGGTATCACGGGGCCGGAGTACCTACCTTTGCGAATTCTTCCAATGGGGACATTACGGCTTTTGATGATCCAGTTGTTCGCCAAGCTGCGGTGGAAGGATTGGGGCGCTATAACGGCGCAGTCGTGGCCGTGGATCCGAATACCGGACGAGTTTTGACAGTAGTGAACCAGAAAATTGCGTTTGGCGAAGGCTATATTCCTTGCTCGACGATAAAGCCAACGATTGCGTTGGCGGCGCTGGAAGAGAACGTCATCAATCGCGACACCATGTTGAAAGTTGGGCGCCGCAAGTACATGAACCTGACGGAAGCGATGGCGCACTCGAATAATGAATTTTTTGAGCAGCTCGGCTTGCGCATGGGATTCGATACTGTTTCAAAGTACGCGCGCTTGCTGGGACTTGGCGAACTTTCCGGTTACGAAATTCCCGAGGAGCATCCTGGCGCGTTTCCGATGCAGCCGCCGGCACACGGCGGAGTGGCGCGGATGTCTAGTTTTGGCGAGGGCATCCAGATGACACCGTTCCAGTTGGTTTCTCTGGCTGCGGCTTTCGCAAATGGCGGAACACTTTATTACTTGCAGTATCCCCGGACCGCGGACGAGCAACTTGCGTTTGCGCCGCGAGTGAAGCGGGAACTAAATATTGCGCAGATTTTGCCGGAAATCCGTGAAGGCATGCTCGCGGCGGTTCTGTATGGGACTGGCAAAACGAGCTTCGATCGCGGCGGAGATGAAACACCGCTGGGTAAGACCGGGACTTGCGACGATCACGTTACACCTTCGCGCATCGGTTGGTTCGTGACTTACGCGGATGAAGCTCATCCGAAAATTGCGCTGGCGGTTCTGCTTCGTGGAAATACACGACGCGTAAAAGGACCCACGGCCGCTACAGTTGCGGGGAATATTTATCGCCGGCTGCGTGAACAGAATTATTTCGCTACAGTGGCGACGGCTAACACGGTTTCGAAGCTGCAATCCGGACAGTAAACTCCTTCAGATTCTTCAGGGATTAGAAATTACGTTCTTGGTGGTGTGCAATATAGACGCATAACCCATGACCCAGGCTGAAAATCGAGCCTGGGTCATCCTTCGTGTTAATTTGGTTTTCTAAAAAGAACTAATCGCTTATCATTCGAATATGAAAATGTCGGCGTGTCGACATTTTCTTCTTAAACACAGGACTTAGCCAATCCACGTTCAACTCTGCCCTGATATCGTTGGCTGCTGATGTAATATTTCTGCGCATCGCCGCGTAGTTATGCACAGGGGTTTGGGATGAACAAATTTGTGAAGGGTGCTGGTATCGGTGTGCTCGTTCTTGTGATTCTTGTGGTGGTTGGCATCAGCGCGACTATCGGGTGGCGCCCGCTCATCGGGTCAAAAAAGCGCTCGCTGACGGATCGCAAGTTTGAAGCTACACCGGAGCGACTAAAACGCGGCGAATACCTCTCGGAGCACGTTGCCGGCTGCACATATTGTCACACTCCACAGGAAGAAAGGCCGAACGGTCCGGAACTGGTGCGGGGGCAGAAAGGCGCCGGTCAGTTTTTTAATATGCCAGGTTTGCCGGGAACTGTAGTGGCGCCGAACATTACGCCCGATCACGAAACCGGCATCGGCAACTTTACCGATGATCAACTGGCACGCGCAATTCGCGAAGGCATCAGTCACGACGGGCAAACACTCTTTCCGATGATGCCGTATGTGCGTTTCCGGCGAATGTCTGACGAAGATCTGGCTTCAGTGGTTGTTTACCTGAGGACTCTGGCGCCAATTCGCAATGCACTGCCGCACAGTGACATTCATTTCCCGGTCAATTATCTGATTCGCGGAGTTCCCGAGCCGATAACGGAACCGGTGCAAGCTGATCTCTCATCTCCCACGAGCCGTGGGGAATACCTGGTGAATTTGTCGTCATGTTTGGACTGTCATACACCGCGCAAGCGGGGCCAACTGGATTCCAGGATGAAGTTTGCCGGCGGACAGATTTTTGATGCATCGGGGAAAATCGCAAGCCCCAACATCACGCCGGACGCGACCGGGATCGGCAGCTACACCGAGGAAAAGTTTGTGAAGGCAATGAGGACGGGCTACATGGGCAAGCGGCAACTCAATACGGTGATGCCCTGGCAGGGCTACAGCGGGCAAACAGACGAAGATCTGAAAGCTATGTACGCTTACCTTAGAACTGTGCCGGCCGTCGTCCATCGTGTCGACAATACCCAACCGCCCACGCCTTGCAAGAAATGCGGTCAGAAACACGGGGCGGGCGACGCCAACTGAGCGGGCGGTTCAATAAATGATGGGAAGTTTGTAGAGGTCTTCCGTAGGTTCGTCAGTGACGCGCAGCAGGATTAAGGTGCGATCGTCGTGGGGAGTGGATTCAGCGCCGCTGTAATCGTCGGTGGCGGCGAGAATTCTGTTGGCAATGGACAGAGATGTTTCGTCGCCGTTGACACCAGTGAGCAGCGCGTGAAGACGTTCGGCGCCGAACTCCTCGCGGTCGCTGTCCTCGGATTCCAAGATACCGTCGGAAGCGCACACCACCACATCTCCCGGCTGCAGTTCAATGGTGACTTCCTCGTATTCGCTTTCTGCGAACAAGCCGAGGGGGACTCCAGCCACGTTAATCTCGGTGATCTCTCCGTTCCGTACCAGCAGGGGATAAGGCTCGCCGCCATTGGCCAGCGTAAGACGCCGCGCAGGGGCATCATAAATTCCAAAGAGCAAAGCTATGAATTTTGCTTCCAGGCGCGCGCCGAACATCCGGCGATTTAGTACCGAGAGCATCTTGCCGGCGCCAAGGGTATGGTCAGTGACGATTTCACGCAGAGTTCCTATGGCGAGTGAGCCGTACAATGCTGCAGCCGTTCCTTTGCCAGAGACGTCACCGAGCGCGAAAGCCAGGCGGCCTTCGCCGTAGGGATGAAAATCGTAAAAATCGCCTCCTAATTCACGGGCAGGAGCGTAAGCCGCGGCCAGATCAAGGCCAGGAATTTCTCTCGCGCCTTTCGGCAAGAGCTGACGCTGAATTTCGCGCGCCATATTTAAATCGTTCAACAGACGCAGCTCGTTCTCGCGTGCGTCCTGGTACAGGCGGGCGTTTTCGAGAGCGATAGCGACGTAGGTGCCCATGGTGTCGAGCATGCGCTCATGTTCGAGTGTGAAGGCTTGTGGCATGGTACTTTCGAGGTCCAGCACGCCGATCAAGCGATCCTGCAGTAAGAGCGGGATGACCAATTCCGAGCGAACTTCCACGTCGGTATCAAATTGCACGTAGCGCGAATCCTTGCGCACGTCGCCGATGCGCATGGGACGGCGTTCCCCGGCGGCCATTCCGGTAATTCCTTGATTCAGGCGCAGGCGCAAGCGCGCGGGGATGGCGTCGTCGTAATGCATGGCGAAGACACTTTCCAACATTTGGCGGGTCTCGTTCCAGAGCATTACGGTGAAGACGTGATAATTCACGATGCGTTTTACGTGTTGGGCGATGCGCCGTAACAATTCCTCACGATCGAGGATGGCGGTCAATTCGCGGCTAACTTCGTAGAGGAGCGCGAGACCTTCGGCCTGATCCGGTGCGTCGCCCATCAGACTTGGGGCGAATGAATCGAGATCGCCGAGCGGAAACAAAGGAGCGAGTTTGGCTGAATCATCCATAACCTGGTAAAAGAACTTCTCGGTTAGATGTAACACAGGCGCGTAAGATTACAGCAATTGTTTTTATTTTTCTGTAAGGGTTTGCAACGCTGAAGGGTGGCCAGAGCCCCAAGTGGTGGGCTTCGAACCATTATTTCACTTCTTCAAAATGATTATTTTACTTCCCAGGTATCGCCGGCGCGAAGAAGTTTGGTCAAATCTCCAGCGCCCCGCTTGGCGATCACATCGTTTATCTGCTGATTCATGAGGTCTTCATAACGCGGAACGTCTTCCCAGGATCGCAGGACGCCAATGGGAGTGGGGAAGCCCGGGCGTTTCTCCATTTGAGACAACTGAAATGCGTAGGCGGCTTCGAGATGGTGGGCGTCGTGGACGAGCAGGTCTTTTTCGGTGATGCCATTGCCCAACTGCACGACTTCCATATTCAGGCCATTCGTGCGAATGCCCTTGTCGCGATTCTTGCCGAACACCAGCGGCTTGCCGTGTTCGAGTTGAATAACGTGTTCGCTGCGGGCTTCGCGTTCAGTAAGAGAGAACCACGCGCCATCGTTAAAAATATTGCAGTTTTGCAAAATCTCCACGAAGGCGGAGCCTTTGTGAGCCGCGGCGTGTTTCAGAGTTTCTTTCAGGTGACCCTGGAAGACATCGACGGAGCGGGCCACGAAGGTAGCTTCCGCGCCGATGGCCAACGATATCGGGTTGAAGGGGCGGTCAAGCGATCCAAAAGGCGTGGACTTGCTTTTTTTATTCAGCTCGGAGGTGGGCGAATATTGGCCCTTGGTCAATCCATAAATTCGGTTGTTAAACAGGAGCACCTTGATGCCGACGTTGCGTCGCAACATATGGATGGTGTGATTTCCGCCGATGGAGAGCGCGTCGCCGTCACCGGTGGCCAGCCAGACTTCCAGATCGGGGCGGAGCGCTTTGATGCCGGTAGCAACCGCAGGTGCGCGGCCGTGGATGGTATGAAAGCCAAAGGTGTTCATGTAATACGGGAAGCGACTGGAGCAGCCGATTCCGCTGACGACCACGAAATTTTCGCGCTTGATTCCGAGTTCAGGAAATACCGATTGCACCGCGGACAGGATGGCGTAATCTCCGCAACCGGGGCACCAACGCACTTCCTGATCGGTCTGAAAATCTTTTTTGGTGAGCGGGGTGATGGGTGGCAGCGTGGTGGTGCTCATGCGAAATTCTCCTGGCTGCCGAGCATCTCTTCGATTTTTTGTTCGAGTTCGGCCTGCTTGAAGGGGCGACCCTGAATTTTGTTGAGGCCCACAGCGTCCACCAGATATTTGGCGCGCAGGACCCAGAGTAATTGGCCCATGTTGAGTTCTGGGACTAAGACGCGCTTATATCTTGCGATGACTTCACCCAGGTTGGGCGCTAACGGATTCAAATGCCGCAAGTGCACGTGACCGATTTTGTGTCCCTTTTCGCGCTGGGCGCGAACCGCCGCGGTGATGGCTCCGTGGGTCGAGCCCCAGGCGACGATCAGTAATTCACCTTCAGGATCGCCGGTGGGCACAATTTCGGGAATATCCTGAGCGATACCGGCAACTTTCGCGGCGCGAATGCGCACCATATTTTCATGGTTCAAAGGTTCGTAGTTGATGTTGCCGGTGACGTCTTGTTTTTCAAGTCCGCCGATGCGGTGTTCGAGTCCGGGTGTGCCTGGAACGGCCCAAGGGCGCGCTAATGTTTGTGGGTCGCGTTTGTAAGGCAAAAATCCTTCGGCGGTTTTCGCGAATTGCACTTTGAAGTCGGGGATTTCGCTGAGCTCCGGAACATGCCATGGCTCGGCACCATTCGCCAGATAACCGTCGGAGAGCAGAATCACCGGCACCATGTATTTCACCGCGATGCGGCAGGCTTCAAGAGCTACCCAGAAGCAATCGGCGGGAGTGGCAGCGGCGATTACCGGTATCGGTGCTTCGGAATTTCGTCCAAACAATGCTTGCAACAAATCCGCTTGTTCGGTTTTTGTGGGCAGGCCGGTTGATGGGCCGCCACGCTGAATATTACAGATTACGAGAGGCAACTCGATGGCAACGGCCAAGCCTAGCGCTTCGGTTTTGAGCGCCATTCCCGGGCCCGAGGTGGTGGTAATGGCAAGAGCTCCCGCGTAAGACGCGCCGATCGCGGAAGTAATGGCGGCGATTTCATCTTCGGCCTGGAAGGTCATGACGCCGAAATCTTTGTACTGCGAAAGCTCGTGCAGAATGTCGGAGGCCGGGGTGATGGGGTAGCTGCCTTGAAACAAACGCAGCCCGGATTTTTGAGAGGCGGTAACAAGTCCCAAGGCAAGCGCTTGATTGCCGCTCAAGTTGCGATAAAGGCCCGGCGACAATTGCGCGCGGGGAATTTCATAACTTATCTGAAAGGCTTCGGTGGCTTCGCAATAGGAATAGCCCGCCTTCATAGCGAGCTTGTTGGCTTCGGTCAACAGCGGCTTGCCTTTGAATTTGTCTTCAATCCAGCGAACCGTGGAGTCCATTGAGCGGTTGTACAGCCAGTAGCACATACCGAGGGCGAAGAAATTTTTACAGCGATCCATGGACTTGGCATCAAGTCCGAGATGCTCGAGCGCGCGGCGGGTGAGGCGCTCTAGTTCGACAGAGAAGAGACGGAACTTGTCGAGCGAGTGGTCTTCCAGCGGATTCGCGGTCATTCGCGCCTTGCGCAGATCGCTTTCCGTGAAGCTGTCACTGTTTACGATGAGGATGCCGTTGGGTTTCAAATCGGCGATGTTCACCTTGAGTGCGGCGGGATTCATGGCGATCAATACATCGACGGCGTCGCCGGGGGTGGATACGTCGTCGGAGGAAAAATGTAATTGGAAGCCGCTTACACCGGGCAGTGTTCCCGCAGGCGCGCGAATCTCGGCGGGGTAATCAGGGAACGTGCGGATGTCATTTCCGTAGAGTGCGACGGTATTTGTGAATTGGCTGCCGGTAATCTGCATGCCGTCGCCGGAATCGCCTGCAAAGCGAATAACTGCACTGTCGATAACTTCAGGCTTGGTCTTCGAGGGCGGTAGCGTAATTAACGTGGACATGATCCCTGACTTCCTTGGGCCCTAGGACGCATACCCGCCTGTGCTTCGTGCGGGAGGTCTAACTAATGCAATAAGGGTGACACAAAAAGAATATCACAGCGGGGCGTGTGCCGCAGAACACACGGGGGAGCGACGTGGGGGCTACTCGTAAGCCGAACAATAGCGGTAGAGAAAATTACATCGAGCATGCATACGTAGAGATTTTTGACCGCTGTTCCACATCGAAACATCAAGTCGTTCGCTAGAGATCCGAACTTCCCGTCTTGCTTTGTACATTAAGTCGAGCTTTTCGCTTGACGTTCGCTTTCTTTTCGCCTAACGTAGTGGGACAAAGCCTGCGTCCCGGAGTTAAGAAAAATGCAGGCAGGCGATCGGAGGCTCACATGGCCCTGACCAAGCGTCAAAAAGAAGTTCTGGATTATTTGGTTTCGTTTGAAACGAAACACGGTTATGCGCCGAGCTTTGAAGAAATTGGCAAAGGGTTGAAGTTAACTTCATTGGCGACGGTTCATAAACACATCACCACGCTGGAAAAGAAAGGTTTCATTCGGCGCGGTTATAACCAGAGCCGTTCCATAGAAATTGTGCAACTTCCAAAATCGGTGAAAGACCAGGTGATGGAACGAAAGATTCAAGAGCTGCCGCTGGTTGGACGCATTGCGGCGGGGCGGCCGCTGGAGGCGGTGGAGGAGCGCGAAACTTTGTCGCTCGGGGACTTCGCGCGCGGTGGAAATTCTTTTGTTCTGCAGGTTAAAGGCACCTCGATGATTGAAGACCACATCATGGATGGGGATTACGTGGTGTGCGAGCAGACCCAGGTGGCTAACGCGGGCGACATTGTGGTGGCGTTAATCGGCGAGGATGAGGCTACTTTGAAACGCTTCTATCGCGAAGGGCCAGGGAAGATTCGACTGCAGCCTGCCAATTCTGAAATGGGACCGATTATCGTGGCGGCCAATGACGTGAAGATCCAAGGCCGGGTGATTGGCGTTCTTAGAAAATATTAAGCTCAACACGGCACTAATTGTTTGAAAGTTTTGCTCCTGCATCGGTCGTTCTCTAAATTCTAATGCCTCCCCGTAGCAGCTTTTGGCGTCTTATCGGCATGGAACATTGTGGTACCAGTGCGCGCGTTCGCGCTTCCATTGCATCTACGGTGGGCTAGACTATTCCCAGCACACTTTGCGAGTTGAGAGGAAGCTTCTTTGAGCAATGCTGATTTGAAAAATTCACAAAAACCCATCAAAACCGTTGTGACCCTGGCACTACTATTCGTCCTTCTTCTGCCACTGCGATGCGCGGCCTATGCGGTGCTTTCCCACGAAGCCATCATTGACGCGGCCTGGGACAGCAATCTGAAGCCACTGCTACTGAAACGGTTTCCGCACGCCACGCCCGACGGGCTGCGCAAGGCTCACGGATACGCTTACGGCGGGGCCATCATTCAGGACATGGGTTATTACCCGCACGGCACTCATTTTTTCAGCGACCTCACCCATTACATACGCAGCGCCGATTTTATTCTTGCAATGATGCACGACTCCAAGGACCTGAACGATTACGCTTTCGCGTTGGGTTCGATGGCGCATTACGCCGCAGATACAGATGGTCATAGCATTGGAACGAATCACGCGGTGCCGATTTTGTATCCCAAGCTGAAAAAGAAATATGGGGATGTAGTTACTTATGAGGAAGACCCGCTGGCGCACGTCAAAACTGAATTTGGCTTTGATGTCCTGGAAGTGGCACAACACCGCTACGCTCCGGACAGTTATCACGACTTCATCGGGTTTCAGGTAGCGGTACCGCTGCTGGAGCAGGCGTTTCGGGAAACTTACGGGCTCGAATTGAAAACTGTGCTTCCCAGTGAGGAAAAGGCATTAAATTCTTATCGCCATGCTGTGAGCGAGCAACTTCCCAAAGCCACGAAAATCGCGTGGAGCCTGAAGCAAAAAGACATACAGAAAGACACGCCGGGCATGACCAAGCGGAAGTTTCTGTACAACCTGAAACGTGCCAGTTATGAAAAGGAATGGGGCAAGAATTACGACCAGCCGACCGCCGGCGAGAAGTTTATTGCGTTCTTGACCAAGCTGCTTCCCAAGATTGGACCGTTGCGGGTGCTACAGTTCCGCGCTCCAACGCCGCAAACGGAAAAGATGTTTGAAGATAGCTTCAACGCCACCATGGATCGCTACCGCAAGTTGTTAAGCGAGGTCGGAAGCGGCCAGCTGGAATTGGCCAACGATAACTTTGACACCGGAGGAAGCATTGCTCCGGGCAAGTACCGCATGAGCGATGATACCTACGCGAAACTTCTGGACAAGTTGTCGGATGAGAAGTTTGCGAAAGCTTTGCCAGAGGTGCGTGCAAATATTCTCGCGTTTTACAGCGATCCGAACGCGCCCTATGCTACCAAGCGCGATCCGAAGGCATGGGCGAAGGTTCAGACCGAGCTCGACCAATTGAAAGCAGCGCCGCCGGCCGCCCCGGTAGTGGCGGAATCTTCCAACGCGAAAGACTGATTTGCGGCTGCGGCAAGTCGCTAAGCTGGCATTAAATACACCCGCATAAATTATTTCTTTTTGACGAATGCAAAATTCGGCGTTGCCGCCTCGCGCCCAGTCGATGAAACAATGTAGAATTTTGCGCATGGTTCTGCGGTTGTGCCTTCCGAATGAAAAGTAGCCGGCCTATCCGAAAACTACTCGCGGCCAATCGGAGCGAGATCGCTATCCGGATTTTTCGCGCTGCCAATGAGCTAGGTCTGCGGACGGTGGCGATTTATTCGCAGGAAGACCGGTTGGCGCTGCACCGTTTTAAGGCGGATGAGGCCTACCTGATCGGCGCGGGCAAGGGGCCGGTAGAGGCGTATCTCGATATTCCGGGAATCGTCGCGCTAGCTAAAGAAAAAGAAGTTGATGCGATCCATCCCGGGTATGGATTTCTTTCTGAAAACCCGGCATTTGCGCGCGCATGCGGAGAGGCTGGGATCAAGTTTGTCGGTCCGACACCTGATCTTTTGGAATTGCTAGGGGATAAAACGGCGGCGCGGCGGCTTGCGGCCTCGGCGGGCGTTGCGGCGCTGCCCGGTACTGCCGAACCGGTGAAAACCAACGCCGTGGCGCACAAAGCAGCGGATGAGATTGGTTACCCGGTAATGGTTAAAGCCGCGATGGGCGGCGGCGGGCGGGGTATGCGCGTCGTACATGACGCGGCGGAGCTGGACCGTTTGTTGGAAGAGGCCCAGGGCGAGGCGCGATCGGCGTTTGGTGATGGTTCGGTATTCCTGGAGAAATATCTGGCACGCGCTCGACACCTCGAGGTGCAAATACTTGGCGATGAGCATGGGGAACTGCTGCATTTGTACGAGCGCGATTGTTCGGTGCAGCGGCGCCACCAAAAAGTAGTGGAAGTCGCGCCCGCGGCAAATTTGCCTGCGAGGGTGCGTAGCGAGTTGTGCGAAGCAGCGGTGAAATTGGCTCGCAAAGCGGGGTATAGAAACGCCGGAACGGTGGAATTTCTGTACGATGTGGATAACACCAAGTTTTATTTCATCGAAGTAAATCCGCGTATTCAGGTGGAACACACCGTCACGGAGATGGTCACCGGGATTGACCTGGTGCGCTCGCAGATTTTAGTGGCGCAGGGGCATCACTTGCACGAGGCGCCGCTGTCGCTGCCGGCCCAGGAAAAAATTCCGCTGTACGGTGCCGCGCTGCAATGCCGTGTCACCACGGAAGACCCCTCTAATAATTTTTCTCCGGATTACGGAAAAATTTCCACCTACCGTTCGCCGGCCGGTTTTGGCATTCGCCTGGACGGCGGAACGGCTTATGCCGGCGCGATTCTGGCCGCTTATTACGATTCTTTGTTGGTCAAAGTTACGGCGTGGGGCGCAAATTTGCCGGAAGCGTGCCAGCGCATGGACCGTGCGTTGCGCGAGTTTCGAATCCGCGGGGTAAAAACGAACATTCCATTTGTGGAAAATGTCGTCAATCATCCCAAATTTCGTGCTGGGGATGTCACCACGTCGTTTCTTGACGATTCGCCAGAGCTTTTTCGTTTCCGCGCACGCGGCGATCGGGCCACGAAACTTCTGTCTTATTTGGGCGACGTCATTTTGAACGGGAATCCGGAAGTGAAAGGGAAGAAATCTCCGGAGACGCGCGAGGTTCCGGTTGTTCCGGCGGCGTCAGGAATGGATATTCCGGACGGAACGCGGCAGCTGCTACATAAACTCGGATCGGAGAAATTCGCGGCGTGGGCGAAAAAAGAAAAGCGGCTGTTAATCACGGACACGACCTTTCGTGACGCCCACCAATCGCTGATGGCCACGCGAGTGCGCACACATGATTTACTCGCGACCGCGGGCGCGGTGGCGCGGCGGCTGCCTAATCTTTTCAGCCTGGAGATGTGGGGCGGGGCGACGTTTGATACGTCGCTGCGTTTTTTGCATGAAGACCCGTGGCAACGGCTGCGTGATCTGCGAATTCGAGTGCCAAATATTTGTTTTCAGATGTTGCTGCGCGGGGCGAATGCCGTTGGCTACGCTTCGTATCCCGACAATGTGATTGTGGAATTTGTTCGCGAAGCGCACGGGCAGGGCATCGACATTTTTCGGATTTTCGATTCGCTCAATTCAATAGACAACATGCGCGTTTCGATCGATGCAGTACTGGAAACGGGCGCGGTGTGTGAGCCGGCCATTTGTTACACCGGGGACATTCTCGATAGCGCGCGGCCGAAGTATTCGCTGAAGTATTACGTGGCGCTGGCGCAGCGACTTGAAAAGCTGGGCGCTCATATTCTGGCTATCAAAGACATGGCCGGCTTGTGCAAGCCGTACGCGGCGTACGAACTGGTGAAGGTGCTGCGGCAAGAAATTGGCATACCGGTGCACTTCCACACGCATGACACCAGCGGGCTCAATGCCGCAAGTATTTTGAAGGCTGCTGAAGCTGGAGTGGACGTGGCCGATGCCGCGGTTGCCTCCATGAGCGGCGGCACCAGCCAGCCGAATCTGAATGCCATCGTCGAATCGCTGCGACACATGCCGCGGGACACGCAGCTCGACATCGAAACGCTAAATGAGTGCTCGGATTATTGGGAGACGGTGCGCGGCTTTTATGGGCCGTTCGATTCGGGACCGAAGTCGGGCTCCGCGCGTTTGTATCAACACGAAATTCCGGGCGGGCAGTACACCAATCTTCGGGAACAAGCGACGTCCATGGGACTGGGGCAACGCTGGCGCGAGGCGGAAAAAATGTACGCGGAGGTGAACCAGCTTTTTGGCGACATTGTTAAGGTGACGCCATCAAGTAAGGTGGTCGGAGACATGGCGCTGTTTCTGATGGCCAACGACCTGTATCCGGCAGACATTTTGACTTTGGATGAAAAGCACGATGTCTCACTGCCGAATTCCGTGGTGGAGATGTTCTCGGGTGTGCTGGGTGTTCCGCCGGGCGGTTGGCCAAAAAAATTACAGAAAATTATTCTGAGAGGACAGGCTCCTGTGCACGGGCGGCCGGGCGCTAGTCTGGAAGACGTGGATTTAGACAAAGAGGAGAAAGCGCTGGAGAAGAAACTGAATCATTCGGTTCGGCGCGAGGACCTCTTGAGCTATCTGCTATATCCCGAAGTGTTCACTAAATATGACAAGTTTCGGCAGACCTACGGGGATGTGAGTGTTCTTCCAACTTACGCCTTTTTTTATGGTTTGCGATCGGGAGAAGAAATCGCCGTAGAGATCGAGGCTGGAAAATCTCTGATAATAAGATTTCTTACCGCGAGTGAACCACATCCTGATGGAACGCGTACGTTATTTTTCGAATTAAATGGGCAGCCGCGGGAAGTGAATGTTCGTGACCGCGCGTTGCGAGTTGTGGAACGATCGCATCCTAAAGCGGATCCGGCAGACTCGGGGCAGGTCGCGGCTCCTACCGCGGGAGTCATCAGTGGGATCGCGGTGAAAGCAAATCAGGCTGTAGAGCGCGGTGCGAAATTACTGACGCTGGAAGCCATGAAGATGCAATCCAATATTTATGCGCCTATAACGGGAAAAATTGCCAAGCTGTTGGTTTCTCCTGGGCAGAATGTGGAAGCGAAGGACCTACTCGTCACCATTACTCCATGACCTTTCGTAAACACGAAAAATTTCCTTCCAAAATTTTAAAAAACGAGCGGGATCTTGTCGTTTATCTGCCACCGGGCTATGAGGAGCAGGGGGCGCGCCGTTTTCCGGTGCTGTATTTGCACGATGGGCAAAATCTTTTTGACGGTTCGACGGCGTTTGTTCCGGGCATGGACTGGCACGTGGGCGAAACCGCGGATCAGATGATCGGTAGCGGCGCGGTTGAGCCGCTGATTATCGTGGGGATTTACAATCTCGGCGAACAACGCATTCGGGAGTACACGCCCACGCGGGTGCCCAAGCTGGGCGGCGGGTGTGCCGATCGTTACGGAAAATTCCTGATCAACGAACTGAAACCATTTATTGATCGGGAATACCGGACGATTGGCGATTCAGCGCATACCGGATTGGGTGGCTCATCGCTGGGCGGCCTGGTGTCACTGTACGTAGGACTGAAATTTCCGCAGGTATTTAGGCGGCTGGCGGCGCTTTCTCCTTCGGTGTGGTGGAACCAGCGGGTGATGCATCGCTTTGCTGCCACCGTGCAAGCTGAGCCCCGCCCGCGCATCTGGTTGGACATTGGCACTCGCGAAGGGCCGCAGATTGTACGTGACGTTGAAAATTTTCGGGACGTGCTGGTTAAAAAAGGCTGGCAGCTCGAGCAGGATCTGCACTACGAGCGAGTGGAAGGCGCGGAGCACAACGAAGCGGCTTGGTCACGGCGCGTCGGCCCAGCGTTGCAATTCCTCTTCCCAACAGGGAATAAGAACGCATAATCCGCGCGCTGTGCGGTTTGATGAATTTCGAATTTATGTGCGCTATCATCTCGCCGTTTAGAGATTTCCGCTAAAGTTTGTAGGGGCTTCATGCTGGCTCAGAAACCGCTGACAATTCTGTGCGTAACCTCCTACGAAAAAGGGCAGGAGTTTATCCGCACGTGTAAGACGATGGGTTGTCGCGTGCTGCTTCTAACCGTGGAAAAACTAAGGGATGGCGACTGGCCACGGGATTGTCTCGATGGCATTTTTACCATGCCCGAGGATCTTCCACTGCAGGGCTTGATCTATTCAGTGAGTTATATCGCGCGGTCGCAACGGATTGACCGCATCGTGGCACTCGACGAATTCGATATGGAAAATGTGTCCGCGCTGCGGGAACATTTGCGCATCCCAGGCATGGGGCTGACCACCGTGCGCTACTTTCGCGACAAGCTTTCCATGCGCGCGCGGGCAAAAGAAGCGGGGATCGCGGTCCCCGAATTTGTGCCGGTTTTGAATTACGACGACCTGCGTGAGTATATGGCGCAGGTGCCGGTGCCGTGGCTCTTGAAGCCGCGCTCGCAGGCCTCAGGCATCGGAATGAAGAAGATTCATGCGCCGGACGAGCTTTGGCCGTGGCTTGACGAGTTGGGTGATCAGCAATCGTTTTATTTACTGGAGCATTTTGTTCCCGGGACCGTTTACCACGTGGATAGTATTGCGTCGGAGCGCGAGGTGGTTTTCGCGGAGGCTCATAGATACGGAACGCCGCCGTTGACAACTTCTCACCAGGGCGGGGTTTTCACGACGAGTACATTACCGCCGGATGCGTCGGAATACGCGGAACTTCTTGAGCTTAATCGAAAAGTTCTCCAAGAATTGGGATTCGTTCGCGGCGTGACGCACGCTGAATTTCTGAAAGCGGATTCCGACGGCAAGTTTTACTTTATTGAAGTGGCAGCGCGCGTTGGCGGAGCATTTATCAGCGACGTAATCGAAGCCGCGACGGGAATTAATTTATGGCGCGAGTGGGCACGGCTGGAAGTTGGCGCAGGCAAGGAGCCTTACCAGCTTCCGCCGCACAGGCGTGAATACGTCGCTGTCATTCTGTCACTGGCGCGCCAGGAACATCCGGATACCTCGACGTACAACGATCCCGAAATCGTGCGGCACATTTCAAAATATCACCACGCCGGATTGATTTTGAGGGCTGGCAGCTCAGCGCGGCTGCAGCAATTAATTTCCTCCTATGCAGAGCGTTTCCAACAGGATTTTCTGGCGACGCAACCGGTGCCGGACAAACCAACTTTTTAATGCAGGCCTCGCTCGGCCGAACTTAGTACCGCGGCGCGAATCCACGTCCAGTGGATATTAGAATTAAATTAATGCGATATTTTGCGTGACAAACGCGCATTATTTTGTGTTATGTTTGCGCACCCTGTCCTCTGGTCCAGTAACTGAAACGCACTAGCGGGCCACGCACCGTTTGCAAGTGCACATCCCAAGGCATAGAGTTTGCTTTACCCGGTTGGACGTCTTGTAGTTTTGGGGGCTGTCCCTTGGGAGGAACGATGTGGAGTAACAAGAAACCGGAAACGCCACAGGCTGCGGAACCGGAGCCTAGAAAATTCAATTTCAATGAGCCGCCGAAGCCTGCTACGGCGACCTTGGAGGGGACAAAGAATATGGCAACAGGTAATGATGCAATTCGTCCGCTGGGAAATACCGGAGACCGTACGGGAACCGGAGCGCGACTTGGCTCCAGTTTGCACGTTAAGGGCGAGATTTCCGGCAATGAAGATCTGCTGATCGACGGCACGGTCGAAGGACTGATCACGTTGGATGAGCGGAAGCTGACTGTCGGCGCAAGCGCCAAAGTCACGGCGGATATTATCGCGCGTGAAGTTGTGGTTTATGGCACGGTGAAGGGCAATCTCCGCGCTAAGGACCGCATCGAGATCAAGAAGGATGGGTCGGTTAACGGCGATCTGACCACCGCGCGCATCATGATCGAGGACGGCGCTTATTTTAAGGGTTCCGTGGAAATCGATCGCACTTCGGATAAAGAATCGTCCGGTGCGAGCGCGTTTGCGCGTGTTCCGGCAACCGCGAAAACGATTTAACTCTCCCACTTTCAAATACGACGGCGGCGAGGTCAATTCCTTGCCGCCGTTTGTATTTTGTGATGATGGGTACCCCGGGGCGCAAGTCTCTTTGTGAAAGACGATTCGGTTTGATTATTTATTAAAGAGATACGTAACTAAAGTTCTTAATTGTTCCTGTTGCGTCCCATGGCAGCGGCGTTTACCGCCATGTTTGTGGGAGCGACTCCTTGGGAAGGTTCGTTCAGGGTATAGCGGGTGCTGTCTTCATTTTTTTGGTTGCTGGAATGGGCGGTGGATGTGGTGGAGGCCCACCTGCCGTTGCTCAGCAACCACAGGCGGCGGATTTCTCTGTTGCGGTTAGCTCCAATGCCGTAAGTATTTCACAGGGCGCTGTCAGCCCGTCGGTAAGCTTTTCGATTATTCCTCACAATGGTTTTAGTGGCAGTGTTCAAGTAACGCTCGCGGGTCTGCCTGCAGGAGCCAGTTCCAATCCGGCCAGTCCTTTCACGATAACTACCGGGATCGATACGTCGGTTGACTTTGGAGCGGCTGTAACTGCGTCGACCGGAAGTTTCACGCTGTCCGCGCAGGCGGTCAGCGGTGCGCTTTCTCATTCAGCCAGCCTGACGCTCGCGATTCAACCTTCTACAATTGGTGCTCTTCCGCGTACGAATTTCGTTCGAACCGACTCCACGCCAATGGCGGATACTCCTTCGGGTGAAGCGCATCGTCGCCACATCGTGTACGACGCGGCACACAAATACGTATTCATCGCTAACGCAGCAATGAATCGGTTGGAAGTCATCGCTGCGGTGGATCAAAGTCGCGTGGCGCGCATTTCAGTTCCGGGCGTGACCAGCGCCGATCTATTTGTTGATGGCACTACTTTATGGGCGGGTACGGCGCTAAATGAAATCGTCGCGGCGGACACTTCAACGCTGCAGATAAAAACTCGCTACGAGCAAACTGGAATTTCGCCTCTCCTAGCCACAGTTTTCGATCGCCCCGAGGAAGTTCTTTCTCTTTCTACTGGCCAATGTTTCGTTCGCCTTCGTCAATCGAGTTCAGCTGAAGCGCTGCTGGCTCTTTGGGATTCGGTTTCCGATACTATGAAGGACCTCACGTCGGCTGCTAGCGCGCTGTTTCAAAACGGTCTCGGGCTCATGGCTCGAACCGGCGATCATTCGGCGTCGGTCGTGGCTGCAAATGATTCCAGCGGAAATGTTGCGGTCTTCGCGCCCAATGGGATGGTGAGCACCGGACCTCGATCGCTAGGCTCCGGCACCATGAGTTGGGTGGCGGCCAATTCCAGTGGCAGCCGGTTCGCTGTTGTATTCACAGCGAGCGGTACGACGCAGGTGCTGCTGCTCGATGCGGGTCTGAATCAGGTTGGCGCTTACGGGTCTCCCGAGATTGAGGGTGTCGTGTTTTTCGAGGGACCACAATTCTCTTTACGTCGCGGAGTCACGCGCGGGCGCGGCGGTCATCACCGCCCTGGATGGGCACGACTTGCTGTCGCTGGGGAAGGTACCCGGTGCCGCTATTCAGGGTGTTGCAGCACAGATTGAGGACGCGGACGAAACGCAAATGCTCTTCGGCGTTTCGAATCGTGGAGTAAGCGCCATCGACGCCGCGAATCCGGTGATATTGTCCGCACCGGCTCCGGAATTTGCTGCGGCTCCAGCAAGCATGCCTTCGGAAGGTCAGAGTAGCGGTGGTACTTCGCTGATTTTGACGGGTCAGAATTTTTCTGCTGATTCGGTCGTAAAAATGGGTACGCAATTAGCGACCAATGTTAATGCTTCCGCAACAACGGCCATTCAGGCGACTTCACCGGCCGGTATTTCGAACGGGCCAGTTAATATCACCGCGTATTCTTCATCCACTAACTGGCTCGCGATTGCGCCGGAGGCATTCAGCTATGGACCCAAAATTCTGCGAGTGCTACCCAATGCCGGACTGAATACTGGCGGGGACACGATGCAGATCATTGGATATGGTTTCGGCAGTGATCCGGGAAGTGTGGCGGTCACGATCGGGGTAGGGGCGGCTATTGTTCAAGCGGTGGACAATATTTCCGCTGTCGCACCGGCGCTGGGTCTTGATACTACTTACCCGTTTCCGTTGGAGCGCATCACGGTGCAAGTGCCGCCAGGTACATCGGGCTGGAGCGATATAAGTGTCAAGGTTCCATCCGGCTTCACTACCGCCGCGAGATCATTTCAATATTTGGCCAGTGCGCAATCCCATTCCAAGCCTGGCTTTTTCCGTTTTTTGACATACGATCAAATGCGTCAACGGGTTTATCTCACCAACATCGACCATGTGGAAGTGTTTGATTTGCAGCTTGGCGCATTTATCGCGCCGCTCGAGCCGCCGGGCGGGCCGCCACCCAACGCGGGGTTGCGTGGTTTGTCGCTGACGCCGGACGCTTCGCAACTTTTGGTGGCCGATTTCGGCGCGCAAAGTGTTTACGTGCTTAATCCTGATACTGGCTCCGGCATCACTACGGCGGTGGGTGGTATTCCTGGCTTCGCAAGGTCGGGACCTTCGCGGGTGGCGGCGACCAGCACACAAACAGCTTTTGTCGGTCTGGGTGCTGAAGGTGGATCTGGAAGCAATTGCGCCACCTGTCTTTCTCAAATGGATTTGTCGGTGAGCCCGCCAATTGTTCAGACCGCTCCGCAGCCGGAGGTTTCCAGCCTTGTGGGAGCGCCGCTGGTTCGGGGCAACAGCGGCGGCGATCATGTAATTTTTGCATTTGGCGATAACGTCAGCGCGAAACTTGCGGTGTGGGACGCAAGCTCGCCAGGCCAGTTCAAAATTTCGCCGGCCAATGTCGCCGTGCGAGACATTGCAAGCACGGTCGATGGAACGGCGTTTGCGGTGCAAACCGCTGCCGCCACCGAAATTCGCGATTCCGGTATGTATGTAACTGCCGTGCCGATGGCCGCGGAATTGAACCAAATTCCTGGACGCGTCGCGGTGCCGGGACTCACGATGCATCCGACTGGAGCGCTCATCTATCAGCCATTTCTCACTGGAACAGCGGGCGCGCCGAATGTACGGGGCGGCGTGGATATTTCTGACGCGCGTTCGGGACAATTGCGTATGCGGATATTTTTGCCGCAACAATTGATGACCGACGTGGATGCTCTTCATGGAGAGTTTTTGACCATCGATGAAAACGGACAGCGGTTGTTTGTCATCACTTCTCTGGATGGGTCGCCGCAAAACGCGGCACTTACGGTTGTGCAATTGGCCTCTGTTCCCCTTGCGCTAGGAAGCGTTTCATCGCCGACCATCCCGGTTGGCGGAGGCACAACGTTGACGATTCGAGGCAGCGGTTTTCAAGCGGGGATCAAGGTAGCCATCGGCGGCAAGTCAGCAACGGCAACCTTGGTGGATATGAACACACTGACCGTGGTTTCGCCTGCGGTGTCGAGCGGTCCCCAGCAGTTAACGCTAACCAACGTGAACGGCGAGACTGTTACGGTGGACGACGTGGTTATCGCCAATTAGTTACTAACTTTTCTCGCCTTGCTTCATCCAAACTAACGACTACTTCGACCTACTGGTTTTCTGGAGCGATAGATGCAGACTCGCAAACTCGGTAATTCTGACCTGAATATAACTCGCACCGGTTTTGGCGCGTGGGCTATCGGCGGAGGCGGTTGGGAATTCGGTTGGGGAAATCAGGAAGATAACGATTCGATTGCGGCCATCAAACGGGCGTTGGAACTGGGTGTCAACTGGATTGACACGGCGGCCGTGTATGGCACCGGGCATTCGGAAGAGGTCGTCGCGAAGGCTCTGAAAGAATGGCAAGGAGCGCGGCCCTACATTTTTACAAAATGTTCGATGGTTTGGGATGAGCAGCGCAAAGTTCGCAACGAATACAGCGCCGATTCCATTCGCCGTGAATGCGAAGCCAGTTTGCGAAGACTGCGGATTGATGTGATCGATCTTTATCAGATGCATTGGCCGCCCGCAGATAACGGAGCCGGTTTGGAAGAAGCGTGGCAAACGATGGCTGCGCTGCAGAAGGAAGGCAAGGTTCGCTGGATTGGGGTTTCGAATTTTAACGTCGACCAATTGAAACGCGCAGAAAAAATCGCGCCGGTCACTTCGCTGCAGCCGCCGTACTCGCTGATTCGCCGTCAGATTGAAGCTGAAATACTCCCATATTGCGAAAAGCGAGGAATCGGCGTGATTTCTTATTCTCCGATGGCTTCCGGTTTACTGACAGGAGCGATGACCCGTGAGCGCGCGGCGGCATTGCCCGAGAATGACTTTCGGAGTCGCAGTGCTGAATTTAAGGAGCCGCGACTCTCCAAGAATATTGCGTTGGTGGAACGGCTGCGACAGGTGGGGCAACGTCTTGGCCGCTCGCCAGGTGAAATTGCAATCGCGTGGGTATTGCGACATCCGGCGATCACCGGAGTGATTGTTGGGGCGCGGAATGCGAAGCAGGTCGAAGGCGTGGTGGGCGCCGCAGACGTAACGTTGAGCAAACAGGACCTCGCCGAAATCGAGGGTGCGGCCGCTATTGCCGCGACCCGATAGAAGTTTTTTTCGAACTCGCAGCGCACTGCTTTAATCACCTCTGGAGCGGCTAAATGGATTTGGGCCTAAAAGGAAAGATTGCTGTGGTTACCGGCTCGACCGCCGGCATCGGGTTCGCGATTGCCAATACGTTGGCCGCGGAAGGCGCGCAAGTGATCGTCAATGGGCGAACGCAAGCGCGGGTGGATTCGGCGATTAAGAGCATCCGCCAACAGACTTCGAAGGCCGAGGTGCGGGGCGTTGCCGCTGATCTAGGGACCGCTGAGGGCGTTAAGTCTTTCGCGAAGATAGTTTCTGAAGCCGACATTCTAGCGAACAACCTAGGAATTTTTGAGCCGAAGCCTTTCCCGGAGATTTCGGATGCCGACTGGTTGCGATTCTTCGAGGTGAACGTGATGAGCGGCGTCCGTTTAAGCCGTCACTACCTGCCGGGCATGCTGCGAAAAAATTGGGGCCGGATTATTTTCATTTCCAGTGAATCGGGGCAGCAGATTCCCGCGGAGATGGTTCACTACGGTATGACCAAGACAGCGCAAATTGCCGTGGCGCGCGGGATTGCGGAGTCCGTGGCGGGCACAGGCATCACCGCGAATTCGGTGCTGGTGGGCCCGACTGCTTCGGAAGGTGTCGGCACATTCGTGACGGATCTGGCCAAGCAACAGGGGATTTCGAGCGCGGAATTCGAGAAGAAATTTTTCGAGGGCGTGCGGCCGAGCTCGCTCTTAAAACGTTTTGAGACGCCAGAGGAAGTTGCCGCGGTGGTGGCTTTTGTGGCGAGCACCCAAGCTGCAACGATTAACGGTGCGGCGGTGCGGGCGGATGGCGGCGTGGTACGCAGCATTCTTTAATTAAGCTGTCTGGTTCGTTTCCAAACGAGATCAGGCGCGTAGGTAGTCGGCTCGCCAGTTTTTAATCTGTTGTTTGATGACCTTGCGATCTTTGATTTTTTCGTCGAGCACTCTTCGCGCCAGCGCCGGCAGTTCCGCATCGCTCGCGAACCTCAGCGAAATAAGTTGGCCGGGTTCCAGCTCGACGATACGTGGCTGTAAATCCTGCGGTAGCAATCGCTCGCACCGCAGCCGCTCTTCCAGACGAATCACCCGGTCCTGCACGGACAAAGCGAACATTCGTGCCAGCAGGAAACCCATCAAAATGGCTACGGACGTCAGTGCCCAAACAGCGCCGTCGATCGACCAAAAGGAGGCTTTCCAACGGTAGACTGACCAGACGACATTAAGCGCTAACACCGGCAACACAAACAAATGAAATGCCGGCACGGTTTTTGCGTGGTTGGCAAAATTTTGCTCGGTCATCGAATGGCCTCCTCAAAAGAATAAATTGGTTCCACATCCACGGGAATATCGGAAACCTTGCCGAGAGCCGCTTGCAATTCAGGCGGCAGCACGGCGTACTTAGCAAACCACGCTTCGGAACTGGCGCGGTCACCGGTCGCCTCCTGCTCAAGGAGTTCCTTAGCTAATGCCGCAATGGCCGCAGGCATCTTTTCCACGACCACGGCGTATTTTCCGGTCGCGGAGTCGCGGGTAATGGCGCCTTGCTGCGACAAATAATTGAATTCCATCATCTCCGCGCGGCAGTGAGGTTCGGCGATTCCAAAACGAATGGTCCGCAAATTTCCCGCCACGTAGGAAATATAATCCTCTTCAAGTTTTTCTTTGCTGATCACGTCATGCGCTCGCAGCCATTGCAGTCCGAACATGCCTACCACATCTGCTTTGGCTTTTTCCAGGCCTGAAAAACTTCCGCCAATGGCTTCGCGGATTTCGCGTTGGCCTTGCGCGGTCCGCGAGTAGTTGGGGCCGAGTTCGTGGCTAATCTCGTGCATCAACGTGGAGGCCAAATAGCCCTCTCCGGAAGCCTTGGCGGCTTGATCTTCGCGCATCAGACGCCTGGCCAGAGGCAGAATGACCTCGTTCACGCGGGCATCCATGAAGTTCTTGAAGAAAATCTTTTTGCTGCCCTTGGCGGCGTGTACGCGCGCGTCGTTCGGCAAGTTGTCGGCGACGGATTGGTATCCATGGAGCAAGTCTCCGGTGCGAAAGGGAGCGTCCATAACTTCCATGGGAGTTAAATGCCCTCGCTTGGAAGGTAAATCTGCTTTATCCAGTGGCAAGGCCTCCTGCAAGTCGGGGACATATTTTTGATACATCTCAAGCTTTTTGCTCTCTTGTTCGTTGCGGATCAGCACGGCCGCGCCGTAAGAGGTTTTCACTCCCAACAAATTGTCGAGGTACGTTTCATATGGCGCAAGAATTAGATCGAATTTTGGATTGTTCAAATCGAGCCATGCTAGATCACTTTGATAATAATCGTCTGTCAGTAATGCGTCTGCGCGCAGTCGCAGGAATTTGGCGAATCCCGAATCGTCGCTGAGGGCGGCGGCTTCGCGTAGAGCGGCAGCGGCCGGCTTTAGGAATTCCGCAAATTCGACATGATAGGGAATGGCGACCAAGGCATCGCCTTTCCTCCGCACCACGGTAAAATCGCCATAAATTGCCGCTTTTTGGTCAGGATGCTGCTGCACATATTTTTCGATGTCTTCTCTGGTCAATCCCAGTGGATACAATGCGCGCCCCGGAGGAGCAGGGTCGGTCCCGACAAAAGGCTTCATTTCGTCGACGAGATCGTAGCGGCTGCCGTTGATCTTGAGAAAGTGGCGCAGCTTGACGTCTTGCGGATTCGTGCTTCCTGCGAGCGACAAATATAGCTTCAAGCCTTCGCGGTCGCTCTGCCGCCAATAAATCTGTTCGATATAATTTGCAGCGTCTACTAATTTGTGAACGAGTTGCACCTCCCGCGGACTGAGGCTTTGCTGGTGAAACGGCATCTTGATGGGCTTAAATCGCGCCAGGCGAGCATCCAGGTCTGGGGCGACTTTCAGATCGGATAATGACGAGGTTTGGCTATTCGAAGACGTTTGCGCTGCTAGTGGCGCAATAAGAAAAAACAGTACCGGCCGTAGGGCACGACGCTTTAACTTTCTCGAGAGAGGCGGGACCACCTTGTTAATGCGACTGAGCATGGGCTCCGATTGTATCGGTTTTTCGGGTGACACAGGCCGGGCAGCCGAAATTTCGCGGGAGGCTGCCCGCAAAGCGAATTTAATGAAACGAAACCGCTCGTTGCCACATCAAATCCGCACGGAAGAGATTATTTTTAGCGGGAGAAAGATTATGGCCAAGGCTACATGGGCGGGTAAGACGATCGCGGACAGCAAATCTACCGTGGTGGTGGAAGGCAACCAGTACTTTCCGCCGGAAGCAGTGGAGAAACAATTTCTGAAACCCAGCAGCTACACGTCGGTTTGCCCGTGGAAGGGAACGGCGCACTACTATCATGTGGAAGTAGATGGGATGAAAAATGAAAACGCCGCATGGTATTATCCCGAGCCAAAACCAGCCGCCGCTGAGATCAGAGACCGCATCGCCTTCTGGAAGGGTGTAAGCGTTCAAAACTGAAGGCGTCGAGTATTGTTCATTAGTTGCAATTGAGAAATCCGCGCAGCAACTAAGTTCCCAGAAGATTTGGCTGCGCTCGCGAATAGCCGTGTTCTTCGGCCCACAGAGAAAGAGGAATGGCAGCCAAGTCATCCACCAGTGCTACCGCGTTTCCGTCCTTGGTAAGGTCGATGGTTCGCAAATAAAATTTACAGGTCTCGCAAGCCTCCACCCTGATGTAAGGAAATTGCTCCGCGACATATACAGGGAGCTTACTTTCCGTTTCTTCAGCGCAAGTCGAACAAAAAATCCGCCGAAACTCCCACTCCTTCAAGCAGAACGAACACAGCAGGAATCGTTTGCCACCGTCACCTTCAGGCCGAAGCACGCCTAGTAACGGTCGTGCGCCGCACAATGGACAGAGCGATGGAAGCGCAGAAGTTTCGTCTGTGGGGCGATCTCTTTCGAGACTCTCTGCGTACGGCTGCAGAAACGCGCGCGGGAGGAATTGATCGAATGCCGCGTTGGGACGGTCGTCGCGACCGCTGGTGGCCCAGTAATCTTGCAAAATAGCGGACCAGGACTCGGACGGTTGAAGAGAAAGCTGGCGTGCCGATTCAGCAAGCGTGGCTGGGGCACTTTCTACGACAAGTTTCAGAAACTCCTGAAAGTGGGGAAGGAGGGCTTCGACTTTCAAGTTCTCGGGCAAAGCCGGAAGATTTTTGCCGGCTACTTGCGGGTTATTGCCAGATAGCATTTGGGCGTGCAAACTTTTCTGGAACTCCGCGATTTTCTTGTAGAAGGTCAGAACTTCCAGCGTGAACGGATGGAGGGAGATTAATCGTTCGACCCGGCGGATGCGAGTGTCATAAACGCTTGCAACATTTTTTGCCGGCATTATCTGCGGCTGACGGACCCAACTACGCGTTCCCACCACAAGCGGTGATACCGCTTCGCAAATGCCTGGGAGACATCTCCGCGAATCATGGATTTGAATGCGCCACGCTCGGCGAAAACGCTCATGTAGATGTGAATCAGAAAGAGCCCGATGGTTAGCATGGCCGCGGCCGGATGAATGAGCACTGCCAGATAACGCAGTGCGCGAGCGTTCCAGGATATATATTCCGGAATCCACAGGACCAAGCCCGACAAGAGCAACAAAACACCGCAAAGTACGAAGCCCCAGAACAATAATTTCTGACCCATGTTGTAGCGTCCCGCCGGGGGCATTTCTTCGTCCTCGTTGCGGACGTAGTGCTCCATTGAATTCCACCACTCTTTGTCTTCTTTGGTGGTGTGCATATGCGAAGCCCAGGTGAGGAACATCCACGTGAGACTGAGAGCAAAAACCAATCCAACCCAGGGGTGCAACATGCGCGAAATTTGCGTTCCGCCGAGCACCACCAGGATCCAAAGCAGCCACGGAGACCAGATGCCCAGGCCGGTGAACATCAAATACAAATAGGCAAAGCCATTGATCCAATGCATCAGGCGCTCGTTGAAGGTATAACGAACGATTTGGCCATTCGGCAGTATTGTATCGGCCGGCGCTTCTGCTCGATTGTTCATCGCAAACGCTCTCTCGTTGTAGTTACTGCTGGTTCGGCGACCGGACGCTCTTTGACCGGAGGCCCCGCGACCGGAGGTGTGTTCTGATTTTCTGTCGGATCGTCGGGATCATTCTTGGGTCCAAAGCGGATGTAGTGCACGAAGAGTCCGATCAGGCCGCCGACCATGGCGACGTTGCCGAGCCATTTCAGCGGATGCTTCCACAATTTCACGGACCAGGGGATGTGCGGATCGGACGGTAAACCACCGTATGCTTCTGTTTGCGTCATGTCGTGCAAGACGTACATGACGCCGGTGCCGCCGACTCCGGCCGGATCGTAGACGCCCGCGTGCGGAAAATTCGAATGCTCCTGCAATTGCTTGGCGCGGGCATTGGCGAGGAAGCGCATGTCATCCTTGGTGCCAAAGTGCAGGCATCCGGTGGGGCAGGACTTGATGCAGGCCGGTTCCAGGCCTTCGGTAACGCGGTCGGCGCACAAAGTGCATTTATAAACGCGCTTGGTTTCTTTGTTAAATTTCGGAATGTTGAAGGGGCAGCCGGTGATGCAGTAACCGCAGCCGATGCATTTATCCTGCTGAAAATCGACGATGCCGTTGGTGTACTGCACGATGGCGCCGTCGGACGGACAGGCTTCAAGACAACCAGGGTCGGCGCAGTGCATGCATTGATTTTTGCGCATCAACCACATGAGGGAACCGTCTTCGCGCTCGTGCTCGTTGAATAAAATCAGGTTCCAGTAATTCCAGCGGGTCTCCGGCATGGTTTGATAGGTGTTGTCGAATATTGTTTCGCCGAAGGGTAGGTCGTTCCATTCCATGCAGGCGACTTCGCAGGCTTTGCAACCGATGCAGGTAGTGGTGTCGATTAATTTGCAGACGACATCTTCGCGCTGGGTGCCCTCGCCGGGTACCGCCCCGGAGTGAGCCGAAATTTTTTGGATGCGCAGTGTCGCCTGACTCATGAGCGCACCTAGGCCTTCTCTACCTTAACCAGGAAGCCCTTGAATTCGGGTGTGAAAGCGTTGGGATCATAGATCGTAGGCGTGAGCAGATTCGCCAGCGTCCTGGCGTCCTTGCCTTCGTCCTCGGCGATACCCCGATAGCCTTGATGAATGGGGAGACCGATCGGGTAGACCTTCTTGCCATCAATCATCAGTGGCTTGATGCGCTTGGTGACCATCGCTTTGGCAATATAACTTCCACGGATGCTCGAAACTTTTATTTTTTCGCCGCCGGTGAAGCCCATTTCGTTGGCCATCTCCACCGACATCTCAATGAACGGCTCGGGGACGAGCTGCACGTTCATGGGATTGTTTTTGGTCCAGTAATGATAAAGCTCGGTCAGTCGGTAGGTCGTGCAGACAACCGTGTAACCGTCCTTAGGAGTGCCGTACTTGTCGTCCGGGGTTTTGAAACGCTTGACCACCGGATTGTGCGTCTGCTGCGGATGGAAAAGATTGTCGACCGGACTTTCGATCGGTTCGTAGTGCTCGGGGAACGGCCCATCGGCAAAGGCCGCGAGCGGGGCAAAGATTCGC
>DATBBY010000021.1:0-32049 GCA_036270765.1 Candidatus Acidiferrum sp. | reverse complement strand
GGAGTGCAAAGTTTTGACCGCAACGCGACAACCGTGCGGTTGCAGGTGCGTACACTACCAAATCATCAGGACGAGATTTCTCGTGAGCTGCGGCGGCGCATTCATGCGGAACTTCAGCGGCAAGGTATACCGGTTTCGATTGTCCAGCGCTTTGAGTTCGCCGGAACGATGCCAGCTCCGGAGCCAATAAAGGCGGGCGATCTTACAAATCAGTGAGGAGACAGGTATGAGCGAGATCAGTTATGACGAAGTAAATTTGATGCTGCGTCTTTATGACCTGAGGCGGGAGCCGCGTTTGCGCCAAGCACGGTCGTGGTTCGTGGAACATTTTCACCCTAAAACTCCCGAGGACATGATGCAGAAATATCCCCAGAGCAGCGAGGAGAATACTTATATCCGCATGGTCATAAGTTACTGGGAGATGGTGGCCTCGATTGTGAATCGCGGGTTGATCAACGATGAACTCTTTTTTGAGAGCAATGGTGAACTGTGGGTAGTGTGGGATCGCATGCGTGCGGTGGTTCCCACATGGCGTTCGGCGTTCAAGAATCCATACCTCTTTTCAAATATCGAGGAAACTTGCAAGCGGCTGGAAGTGTGGCGGGAGAAGCGATCTCCGGGGTCCACCGCGGCGATGCGGCAGATGCTGTCGCAATTGCAGGGAGGCGCGAAAGTTAAGGACTTCTGAAATTCGTGCGGCAGGCAAGCGCGAGAGCTTCGATTTAACGCAAGGAGCGCACGGGTATCGTAGACGATTGGTGGTCTGCGTCAGAGGAAATATCGGGCTTGGTAAAGCTAATGCGGTTGCGGCCCGCGGCCTTGGCTGCATACATAGCGGAGTCTACTTCGTGCAAGAGTTCTTCAACTGTTCGCGCGCCCCAATTTTGCGTTTGGTGAACCCCCATGCTCATGGTCACCAACAGGGGCCCGACCGCGGTTTGTACCGGCGTGTCCGATAAGGACCTGCGTATTTCTTCGGCGCGGCGCGGAGCGGAAACGGGATCGCAATTATTCAGAATAATCAGAAACTCTTCGCCGCCATATCGCCCGACGTAATCATAAGAGCGCACCGACAAAAGAAGGCGCCTGGCGGCTTCCTGTAACACTTCGTCGCCGATCAGATGGCCGTGGGAATCGTTGATGTTCTTGAAGTGATCCACATCACAAAGCAGAATTGCCGTGGGGACGCGCTCACGCCGCGAACGGGAAATTTCGCGGCCCAGCAGCTCCACAATGACGCCGCGATTGAACAGCGAGGTCAAAGCGTCGAGGGTGGCTTTAAAACGCATGTTTTCGCGCGCCTCGACGAGCCGGCCTTCGAGGTGAAGAATACGTTGACCGGTCCGAAGCCTGACCTTGAGTTCGCCGCTGTCAAAGGGCTTAGTCAAGTAATTGTCGGCACCGGGACCCAGGCCGGTCACGATGTCCGTTTTTAATCCTTTGGAGGTCAGCAAAACCATATAAACGTACCCTTGATCTTTTTTCTTGCGAACCTCGCGGCAAACCGCCGGACCATCTAATTCGGGCATCTCCCAATCAAGGAGCGCGAGGCGCGGGCCATCCTGCTTGCAGAGTTGTTCAGCAGCAGCCAAGCCGTTGGGCACAGCCAGGACGTCATAGCCCGCGACCTGCAGAGTTTTTTCCAGTAATCGCCGGGAAATTGGATCGTCATCGGCGATGAGAATTTTCATGGTTGAAACTCGATCGATTCCATTTGCAGCAAGAGAGTTTGAGCTTCGCTCTGAAATTCGGTAAGGGCCTGTCTCATACCGGCGATTTTTCCCTGGTTCCCAAGGTTCTCTAAATCGGCAGCCAAGGCGGCGGCGCGCGTGGCAGATAGGTTGAGCAGCATTCCTTTTAAGGTGTGACTCTCGGCTTCGACTTTCTTGGGCAGTTGGTTGGCAACGGCATCACTCAAACGCTGGAGATGAGACGGAAACACCGACTTAAAAATGAAAAAGAGCTCGCCGACTAGTTCGTGATCATTGTCCACACGGCTGAGCAGCTCCTTATATTGAGAACAGACGGAGTGGCGACATTCACTTGATTGCCCCCTAGCGAAATATCTTTGAGCACAAACGCGCCGATGTTAGGGAAAAACAGTGGCATGGGACAGAACGATAGACAGGCACGCGCGGGGCCACGCATTGCTGAAATTTAGGTGGAAGAGAAGCAATGAGTTAATTGTAAAGTCACGTAAGTAATCCGTGGTACGGGTCCAAATTGACAAGCCCTAGGCCCAAATTGGGACACCCCGTGAGGGTAGGTTAAGCAGCGGGCTGGTTTTCTTTCTGGATTTCGAAGGTTAATGGCACACGTTCGTGCAACAACCTTTCGGTAGCCGCTACGATGACCTCTTCATGGAAGAGCCGCTGAAAGATCGATTCAGACAAAAGATTACTTATCGCCAGGAGCGACATGCCTTGATGATGAGCCATCCAGCAGTAGACCAGTTCCGGGGAATGCGTGTTGGCGGCAGTGGCCTCTTTATAATCCGCTGATTCGTAAAATCCGTATGGCCCGAGCCATCCTGAAGCTTCCATCTTTCGCAAATTCTTCACTGCCGCAGCGGGATCAACACTCAGAGCCAAAACGGCGGCGTACGGAGTTATGACGGTGCGGTCTTCTGCTTCCACCTTCAGCGCGAGAGGAGGGACACCGTAAGCGTGATAGTGGTAATGACCGGAGTCATTTTTTTCGCTGCAAGCGCCTTCCGAGATTCCCCACGGAACATTCATTGGCTCCACGAATTTCCTTTGGCACATCACGGCTCCGCGCATGCTGTTTTCCAGCAAGGTGGCCGGATAGGTCCTCATCCAGAGAGTGGGCATTAGATATTCGAACATCGTGCCGGTCCAGGACAACAGAACTTTGCGGCTCGCATATTGAGTATGCCCTCGCCCCAGGCGGAACCAACTGGTTTGTGGAATGTCACCTTTGGCAATGGCGATAAATACGGCGCTGCGCGATTCGGAAGCCAGAAGATCGTAGCAACTAGCCAACAATTGCTTTTTGTCGACGTCATAACCGACAGAAAGTAGATTGCGGCCCGGGTCATAGAGGAGGCGGAAATCCATTTGCTTGGCCATTTCTTCGGCTTGCCGAGCGAGCAAAAGCAATTCTTCGCGGAGGGTAGTCGCGCGAATGCTGCATTGTTGAACGGCGTGCTGCAAGGTCTTGATTTTTTCGTGCTTGATCTCGTCTCCCGGATTTAAGACCAGGGACTGTTCCAATCGTGTGGATAGCCTCTGCGCGTAACCAGTCAATTGCTCGAGATTCAGGCTTCCAATTACTTTAGGGACGACCATGTCGTCGAAATAGGTTCTAAGGGAAGCAAATTCGGGGAGCAGCCAGGGAACCAAAGTCTCGAGTTGTTCGCGCGCATCGAAAAAGCGGCCGTTGGCCTCTTGCAGCCACCACGACTTTGAGTTCATGCCGTCGGGACTAGCGGATAAAGTTTGCTCGACGATCCGTTGCAGCGACTGCTGAAACTTCGGTAACGCTTCGATCCACCGAGCCAAGTCGTCGCGCAGAGGGGTTGTTTCGGCACGAAGTCTTTCAATGGCCGCGAGCGATTCTTCGGCACCCTGGGCGGCAGACAGCTCTTCCGCCGCCAGCGCCAGATATTCCCGCAAACTACGAAATAACGACTCGGAGAGAAGTGGCCGATCAACGCCGGCGTGGCAGCCCTGTTTCAGGCAAAGCAAGGAACATACAAGATTTCCGCTGTCCACGCTGGAAACAAAAAATGGCGGCAACGCAGTTGAATCTCTGGTGTCATACCAGTTTAGAAAGTGTCCATCGAACCTGGGCAACCCATTCGCGTGGGCGAGCGTTTTGTTGGCTTCATCAAGGAAACGTTGCAGAGTGATGAATCCCAAATCATATGCGGCATATTGCGAATTCAGCTGGAGTCCAAGATTTGTCGGAGAAATTCGATGAGCTACCTCGTGAGTGTGGCCCTGCACGTTATCAGGGATGAGGAATTGATCTTCCTGGGACGAGAATGTACGGAAGTAGCGCCAGGTTTTTAGCGCGACTCTGCGCAGGAAATTCTCGTCATCAGCGGTGATCTCGCTACGCCCGGAAGCCAAAGGGCGGTCCAGCCAGCGCGCGATCGGCTTGGAAAATAGCCATAAGGCCAGGATTGGCGAGGCCGCCAAAAGAGCGTGCGGGCGAAACGCAGCGAGCAATCCGCCAATAACGAGAGTCACGGCGGGAGTCCAATCGAGATATACGTCGACGGGCGTTTTCCGTTTGGTCTCCATTTCGGATTGCGCGGCGGTTTCCCATTCCAGCAGGTTGCGGCGAGTAATGGTGAGACGAACAACCGTGCGAAAAATGGCGTCCATGGTTACGAGTGTTTGGTGCGCCAAAAAAGTAAAAAAGATGAGGACGTTGACGTTGCCAGCGGTGAAATCGCCGAAAATCTGTTTCACATGCGCGAATGTGTCACCCGTGTATTCGAGCCTCAGCAGGGAGAAAATCAACTGGGTGTAACGGGGGATCAGCAGCAGCGCGACCGTTGCAGCCGTCCAATAGGAAGCGGGTTCGGGCAAAAAGAACCAGGAAGCCAGCAGCAAGACGAAGGTGGCAAACTCGGTGACACTGCGCCGCAGATTGTCGAGAATCTTCCAGCGCGCAACAAATTTCAACGGGTTCTTGATGAGGTTTCCCTCGGCATCCGGGACGCGAGGCAGCAACCAGCGAAGAATCTGCCAGTCACCACGAATCCAGCGATGTTTGCGCCGGCTATGCGCGCGGAAATGCGAGGGGTAATCATCGATAATCTCCACATCCGAGAGCAAAGCGGTACGCGCATAAGAGCCCTCGATTAAGTCGTGGCTCAAGATGGCATTCGAAGGAAAGCGGCGGCCGAGCACTTTCCGGAAAACATCAACATCGTAAATGCCTTTGCCAGTAAAACTCCCTTCGGCAAATAAATCCTGGTAAACATCGGAAACCGCGCGGGTGTAGACATCCAAACCAGTTTGGCCGGAGTAGATGTACGCCAGGCGGGAGCGGTTGGCGGAATGGACACTGATGCCGACCCGCGGCTGGAGGACGCCGTAACCTTGCTGGACGGTATTGGTTGCGGGATTAATTTCCGCGCGATTCAGCGGATGAGCCGCGGCGCCGACCAAGCGATGAGCGCTGTCGCGTGGCAACTGGGTGTCGGAGTCGAGAGTGATGACATAGCGCACGCTCGTCAAAACGGAGAGATCGCCAATTTTCACTGGGAATTTATCGGTCTCGCCGCGCAGCAATTCATTAAAGTCGAGCAGCTTCCCGCGCTTGCGCTCCCAGCCCATCCAGGTATTTTCGACTTCGTTAAAAACGCGGTGCCGATGGAAATGGTAAAAAGGCTGCACACCGGTGTCGCTATACTTTTGATTGAGTTCTTCGATCAAGCGCGAGCATAGAGCGACGTGGCGGTCTTTATCATCAAATCGTTCGCGAGAATCGGGTGGGTCGGTGAGCAAGGCAAAGAACAAATGCGGGTCACGATTGCCGACGTAGCGAATTTCAAGGGTACGAACCAGGTCGCAGATTTGTTCTTCGTTGATTAGTAAGGTAGGGATGGCGACCATGGTTACGCAGTCGTCGGGAATGCCTTTGGAGAAATCGAGTTTGGGTAAGGCCTGCGCGGGAATCAGAAAGGTTACGAGCTGATTGATAATTTCCAAAGCCGCTTCACTGGCGGGGAACAGCAGAAGCAAGGTTGCGGCGAGTAAAGGAACCCCGGCGCGAATGCCGCTCACTACAAAAGCCATGATCGCAATGATCAGGACTTCCAAGCTGATGAAGTAAAGCAGTTCTGGAGCGTCCTGAAACGTCTCGGTGACTTGTTTGAACCCGCGAGCACGGTACTCGATTCTCTTTTGCAAGGTTTGACGTCCGCGATCAACCAAGTAGTAGCCGACATGACCGCGGCGATCACGAGTGACGGGGATGGAGCGAAACTGGGTTCTGGCCTGAGCGGCAAGATCCACGGCGAGCTGCGCGATAGTAAATTCATCGGCCTTCGAGCCGCGAACAAATTCCTGAATGGCAGCGTGATAACTTCCACGGCTATCAAGGTCCATGGATGGATAGGCTTTGGCCGGATCACCGCGGAGGATAGCTTCTGTTTTACTGAGAGCGAGAAAAACAGCTTTGAAATCGTTGTCGCTGAGCTTTCGAACGCTATCGATCAAGGAAGAAAACTCAGCTGTGTACCGGTCCGCTTGGAGGGGCTGAGCATTTCGCGCTCCAGTCGCTCGCGAAACCTCCGCGGTTAGCTCGGAGAAACGTTCGATCAACACAAGGAGCAGCATCTGTTTGAGCCGCCAAATTTCCGCCACTTCGAAATAAGCGCTCTCCTGTGCAGCTTCCATGAATTCAATGAAGGACGGTTCGTCGAAAATAAAATGCGAAGCAGCGAGGTAGGCCTTGGCGGCTAGGTAGGCCCTGGGAATTTCCTCGGGATGCGCTCCGGCAGTGCGAACCTGAGGAAAGGTGGCTTTGGAACGCAGTGACGAGCGGATATCCAGAGAACTGGATCTCAACAGACGCTGATTGTTGACGACCAACTGGCTGGCTACTGCGGGAACGCCGCGTTCGGCTGCTGCGCTCTTCCTGATGCTCAGCACCGCGCGAGAAGCGGCTTGGCGCCGGCTTTCGAGGGGCGGGCTGAAGGATCTGCGCGTGCTTACGGTCCAGGTTTTGGATTGGGCCCTTGCGACGTCGCGCAAACACGTAACATCCGCTTGCTGGACGCCAGCATGCGCCCGACTATCCGGCGGTTCATTCCAGGCTTGCTGAACCACGGGGGATTCGTCGGTCTCTAACCTTCCGATGGGATCGTCAGTCATCGTTGTACGGTCATCTTTGCTGCGTGCATCGTATCTACAATTCCTTCGCTAACGGTAGCTGGAGGCCTGTAACTCAAACATTTCGGCATACCGGCCACCATGAGCCATGAGTTGCTCGTGCCGCCCTTGTTCGGCTATAACACCTTTCTCCAAAACAATAATGCGGTCGGCCATCTTCACTGTAGAAAAACGATGAGAGATGAGCAGCGCCATTTTACCCTTGGTCAGCTCGGCAAACCTTTCAAAGACTTCGTGCTCGGAACGCGCGTCCAGCGCCGCCGTAGGTTCATCGAGCACCAGGATTTGAGCGTCACGCAAATAAGCGCGCGCAAGAGCCACTTTTTGCCACTCGCCGCCAGACAAATCGACTCCGGTTTCAAAACGCCTGCCTAGCATCTGGTCATAACCGTTAGGCAATTTTTGAATGACTCCTTCGGCGAGGCTCTTTTTCGCGGCCAATTCGACCTTTTCCAGATTCTCGCGTGCCCCGATTTGGCCGACGGCGATGTTTTCCCAGGCGGTCATGTCGTAGCGCATGAAATCCTGGAAAATCACGGCGATGTTACTCGCATAGTCGTCCAGATCGTACTCGCGCAGGTCGACACCATCGAGAAGAATCTGACCTGCCGTTGGATCGTAAAGGCGGGTAAGCAGCTTGACGATGGTGGTTTTGCCTTCGCCGTTTTCGCCAATCAGCGCAATGCGTTCGTCGGGTTTCAGAAACAGATTCAAATTACGAAGAATGGGGCGGTCGCTACCTGGATAAGAGAAGGTGACCTCGCGAAATTCGATCCCCAGCTTGATGGGCTGCGGCGTTTTTAAAGCGTTGGGCTTGGAAAAAACTGTCGGGCGAACAGCAAAAAATTGGAGCAGATCGGTCAAGAAGAGCGACTGGTCAGCGATACTCGAGAACGTAGAAAAAATCATCTGCAGGTTTGCGCTTGCTCCGGCGATTGCGCCAGTCAGGAAAACCAGAGTGGCGACAGTCATCTCACCCCGCACCGTTTCCAGAATGACGTAGGCGTATGCGCCGTAATAGCCCACGGTGGTAAGGAGGGAGAGCAGCGAGCTGGCCAACAGACGGCGCTTCGCAAGGGAGACATTCTGGACATAAATGTCGTCTGACAATTTTTGAAATTTGTCGGTAAGGTATTTGCTCAAGCCGAACAGCTTGAGTTCTTTAGCGCTGTCCTTGCTGGCGCCCAGAAATCGCAGGTAATCGATCTGGCGTTTTACGGGTGTCTGCCGGAAAGCCTGCGCGTATCCCAGAAAGGCAAAGTGACTTTCCCCGAGAAAGGCCGGAATCACACAGGCGATCAACACCACTAAAAGCCATGGCGAGAAGAACAGGATGCTGGCGGCCAAGGACACGGTGGTGATGACTTGCTGGACCAGACGGCCGAGCTGCTGAACCATTCCGAGACGATCGGTGGCTTGCACGCGAGCGCGCTCAAGCTTGTCGTGAAACAGCGGGTCTTCGTAAGACGCGAGATCAAGCCGCGAGGCGTGGTACATGATGCGCACGCTGATATGGCGGATGAATTTGTCAGCCAGCAAGGTGTCGCAGTAATCGACGCCACGGTTCAATATGGACGCCAGGCAAGCCAAGCCAAACTCTAGACCCACCAACCACCAGAAATGGGGCCGCAGCGGAGTGCCGGAAGCTACATCCACCGCCTTGATTATCAAACGTCCTACAGCCAACAGCGCCAGTGGGGATAGGGCCACGATGGCGCGAAGGACTAAGCCCCAAGAGACAACCGCAGGACTTGAATCCCAGATTATTTTCAAAACGGGAGGGATGTTTTTCAGAGACTGGAGGCGGGTGCCCCAAGCCCGATGAAACTTCTGGCCTGTAGGATCGGCCATTGTGGGCATGTTTAAGATACCGCCAGAAATTGTATCGGCAATTGACTAAAGCGACGCGGTGAGAGACTGGCCGGGGTGATCATATCAGCAGGGCCGAACAGAGACAATCGCGCCAACTGAATCTCATCCTATGCCTGGCGGGCAGAGTGAGCAATAGGGGCAAATCCCTATTATCTTGGTGAGGATCAGATTCTGGAGCGAGTGGCCAAACCTAAGGTAGCGGCGCAGGCGAAAATTGCGGTGGAGATGATGCAAAAACTGCGAGCTACGGTGGCCATGGCGTGGGTTCCAATTCCAAGGAGAACAGCGGAAAGAAAAGCTGCAAGAAGCGCAATTGCCAAGAAGACTTTCACAGGGAACCTCCTACATCATGCGGCCGGGGTCATAGCGGCTAAATGCAAACGACGCTCCAAAGGTTTATTCATATGTTTCTTATACTTACGGCATACCTGTACTTTGGGGCATAGGAATTCTGGGAGGAAAAAAGTAAATCTTGCATAGTCAACCCCTTAGAAGACTGGCTAACCGGTGAGTCAAGGTTACGCTGCGAAACTGGCCCTTGGCACAGGTTCCCAGTTGCAGAGCGGACAATGGTTGCGCGGGATTCTAGCGGAGCTTTCTGAGGTCGAAGGCAGCTTTGATGACTTGGCCTTGCGGAGTAACCACCTCCATGGTGGTCAACTCCGAAGCCACATCATTAACGTCGTACTCCAACCACACGTTTTCCCCGGTTAACACGGCCGGAGCATTGTTGGTAGCCGTGGAATGAATAGGCTGATTGCTGATCCCGCGAGATAGGATGGTCTTGCCATTCTGCTTTAAGTTGAACTGGAAGTTTTGCCAGAAATTTTCCGGGCGAATGGCGCTTTTTTCCGGTGCTGTGGCGGGCGGCGGAGTTGGCACCTCCTTAGACTCCGCTGTTTTTGGGTAGGCCGAAGGCAGCATGAGTGCCACGTTGACCTTCACGATGTTTCCCCGGCTTTTGTAGTCCTGGATGCATTGCTCCTCGGTAAACCTCTCGGCGGACTTCTGGCGAGATTCATCGACGATTTGAGCGTACGGAGTCAGAAGTTCGATCTGGGCGATGTGAACGTCGTTTTGACGCTCGGTAATCTGGCTCAAATAGTCAGCCAGGAAATCGCCTGTTGATTTGTCATTCCGTTGCCCGAGAATATAGGCCTCATGGATGGCGTGCGCGTCGAGTTGCTTATCATAGGCGTTGGCCGACGGACTCAAGACGCAAAGAAATGTTGCGATAGCTGCGGGGATTCTTGTGTTCATGAAGCCGCCCGGAACTGCAATCTGCATCTTAGATGGTTTGCACCGCGCGTCCGACGTTTTTTTTTGGCACCCGCGCCACTCCCTTCGCGCTCGACAAATACCGTGCGGGGTTACAGGGAAGACCCTATGTTTTCCAAAAGCTATACCAAGTATTCTTCGTTCGCCAATTTTGAGCATAGCGAGCAGGTGACCAACGAGAGACCCATGGGCACCTGCTCCTCGTTTTTTGCAGGTGATTTGCGGCAAGGCCGGCCGTAAACATTCAACCACCCGCGATTCACACTTAAACAAAGGCTTCGACTTTATGAGTGACTCGGATTCTATCCCGCCGCTAGGCGCTACTCCTCTCCCCGGACAGAGTTGGCGGTTTGTCGTCTGGGCGCCCGCCGCCAAGGAATTGAGTGTTCACATTGTGGACGACGGCGATCGTGTTGTGCCAATGCAAAAAAGTGATTCAGGGTATTTTGAAACCACGATTACGAAAGTGGAGCCTGGGGCGCGATATTTCTACCGCTTTGAGGACGGGCGGGAGCTTCCGGATCCTGCTTCGCACTTTCAGCCCGAGGGCGTTCACGGGCCGTCGCAAGTTATCGATTTGAAAGATTTCAAATGGACGGATTCGCCCTGGCGCGGGTTCGAACTGGACCGCAGCGTAATTTATGAACTCCACGTGGGCACGTACACTACCAAAGGATCGTTTGAAGCACTGATTCCCTACTTAGCACCTCTGCGTGACCTGGGGATCACCACGATTGAATTGATGCCGGTGGCGCAGGTTCCTGGGAACCGCAATTGGGGTTACGACGGCGTGCAACCGTTCGCGGCGCAAAATTCCTACGGCGGTCCGCGCGGCCTTCAAAAATTAGTGGATGCGGCGCACGCACATGGTTTGGCCGTTGCTCTCGACGTCGTTTATAACCACCTGGGGCCGGAAGGCAACTACTTCGACGCATACGGGCCGTACTTCACGGACAAGTATCAGACGCCTTGGGGAAAGGCGATCAATTATGATGGCCCGGACAGCGATCCGGTGAGGCATTTTTTCATTGCGAACGCGCTGTATTGGTTGGAGGAGTATCACATCGATGTGTTGCGGCTCGATGCAGTGCATGGGATTTTTGATTTCGGCGCATTGCACTTTCTTGCGGAACTGCAACAAGCGGTGAAAGCACTGGGAGAACGCTTGGGCCGGAAAATTTACTTGATCGCGGAAAGCGACCTGAACGATTCGCGTTTGCTTAAGTCTCCGGCTCAGGGCGGATACGATTTAGCTTCGCAATGGAGCGACGATTTTCACCATTCGCTCCATTCCCTGCTCACCGGCGAACGTGCCGGATACTATTCGGACTTCGGCGACGTGCATCATTTGGCTGCCACGATGCGAAATGGGTGGTTTTACGCCGGGCAGCATTCGAGCTTCAGGCGTCGGAGACACGGCAATTCGCCGGCCGGATTGGAGCGTTCCAAATTTGTAGTTTGCATCCAGAATCACGATCAAATCGGGAATCGCCCCAGGGGCGAGAGGCTAAGCGAGTTAGTTAATTTTGAAGCGTTGAAGCTAGCCGCGGGCGTGACGGTGCTCGCGCCATTCATTCCACTTTTGTTTATGGGCGAAGAGTATGGTGAGATAGCGCCGTTTCAATACTTCACGAGCCATGGCGATGAAGCGTTGATTGAAGCGGTGGGCAAAGGACGCCAAGAAGAATTTGCAGCATTCGCGTGGGAAGGAAAAGTTCCAGACCCACAGGATGAAACAACTTTCCGCAATTCAAAACTGGACCATGGATTGAAAAGCAAGGAACCCCACAAAACTCTGCTAGCGCTGTACCGGGCGTTACTCGCAATCCGGCGCGAATACTCTTTGGCCGGCTCAGGCAAAGTGGAGATTTTTCAGAACGGAAGCGCGATAACCATGGTCGGCGTAGAAGGCGCTTCGAAAATGCTGGCGGCAATTTACGAATTTGGAAAGAGCGAACATACCCTTGACGATATACATTTGCCCGCGGGCCGATGGTCTGTGCGCATCAATTCCGCGGATCAAAAATGGCGCGGACCGGGACATTCCTTCGCAGAAGAAATAAGGGCAGGGGATCCTCTTACGCTGTCCGCACAGTCGTTTGTGGTACTCGAACGAGTGAATTCAATTACGGAGTAATCATGCGATATGTCTGTGTTCACGGTCATTTTTATCAACCGCCTCGTGAGAATCCTTCACTCGAAGCGATTGAGTTGCAGGATTCCGCTTATCCATACCATGACTGGAACGAACGCATTACCGCGGAATGCTATGCGCCGAACGCCACCTCGCGCATTTTGGACAACGAACAACGCATCATCAAGCTGGTGAACAACTATGGAATGATCAGTTTTAATTTCGGTCCGACGCTACTTTCCTGGCTGGAAGACAAAGCGCCACGCGTGTATGCCGCATTGCAAGAAGCTGACAAACTGAGTTCTCACAAATTCGGAGGGCATGGCTCCGGTGTGGCACAAGCGTATAACCACATGATTTTGCCGCTGGCGAACCGGCGCGATAAAGTTACCCAGGTTAAGTGGGGCATTGCCGATTTTGAGCACCGATTCAAGCGCCGGCCGGAGGGCATGTGGATGCCGGAGACGGCGGTGAACACCGAAACACTGGAAGTGCTGGCGGAGAACGGAATTTTGTACACCATCATGGCGCCACGCCAGGCGAAACGGGTGCGGCGCAAAGGCGGGCGAAGCTGGAAGGATGTCAGCGGCGACCGCATCGATCCCAGCCGCGCTTATCTTGTTAACTTGCCCTCGAAGAAAACGATCAGTGTTTTTTTCTATGACGGGCCTATTTCTCAAGGCGTGGCGTTCGAAGGATTGTTGAATGACGGGAAGCGGTTTGCGGATCGTTTGATCAGCGGCTTTTCAGACGCTCGAACTTGGCCACAGCTTTCACACATCGCTACGGATGGGGAAAGTTACGGACACCATCATCGCTTCGGCGAAATGGCGCTGACTTACGCGCTGCAACGCATCGAAAACGAAAAACTGGCGGAACTCACCAATTATGGACAGTTTTTAGAGCGCTATCCGGCTGACCATTTTGTGGAAATTGTGGAGAACAGCTCGTGGAGCTGCGTGCATGGAGTGGAGCGATGGCGCTCGAATTGCGGCTGCAATTCGGGAGGCCACCCCGGCTGGAATCAGGAATGGCGCGCACCGTTGCGCGCGGCGCTGGACTGGTTGCGGGATAAGGTGAATCCACTATTTGAAGAGAAAGCTTCGCCGCTATTGAAGAATCCGTGGGACGCGCGGGATGAATACATTCAGGTAATCCTCAATCGCTCGGACGCCAGTGTGGACGCGTTTTTCGGCAAACACGCGACTCATCCGTTGAGCCCTGAAGAACAAGTTGCGGCTTTAAAGCTGTTGGAGATGCAAAGGCACGCCATGCTGATGTACACCAGCTGTGGCTGGTTCTTTGATGAACTGTCTGGACTGGAAACAGTGCAGGTAATTCATTACGCCGGGCGCGTGGTGGAAATGGCCAAGGCATTTATAGGCGCGGAAATCGAACCAGAATTTCTGGAACACTTACGCCAAGCGAAAAGTAATTTGCGGGAACACGGCGACGGCGCACAAATTTACGACAAGTGGGTAAGACCCGCCGCGGTAGACATTGAAAAGCTAGCAGGCCATTACGCCATCAGCTCGCTATTTGAGAATTATGGCGAGAAGACCGGCATCTATTGCTATGACGTGGACAGGGAGCAATATTCTCTGGAGGCCGAAGGAAAACTGCGGTTAGCCATGGGCCGAGCCCGCTTCAGTTCCGAAGTCACGCGTGAATCTGCGACGATGAGTTTCGGGGTATTGCACTTGGGAGATCACAACGTTACCGGCGGCGTGTGTCATTCCAATGAACTGCAGGGCTACGAAGAATTGAAAGCCCGGCTGATTGACTGTTTTTCCAAAGCGGATACCGCGGCGGTCATACGCATACTGGATGAAGAGTTCCATGAACATTCGTATTCGCTGAGTTCGCTGTTCCGCGACGAACAGAGAAAAATTGTGGGCTTGCTCTTGAACGACTCACTAACCTCGGCGGCTGCGGCGTATCGAAATATTTACGAAAATCAGGCACCCTTGATTCGTTTCTTAAATTCACTGAACATTCCCGTTCCGTCGGCCTTTAAAGCCGCTGCGGACGTCGCCATCAACAGCCAGCTGCGGCAGGCCTTCGAACGTCCTGATCTGGACGCGGACAATATACAGAGCTATCTGAAAGAAGCAGCCACCAGCCGGGTCCCTTTGGATACCACCACGCTGGAGTTCACTATCCGCAGGCGGCTTGAAGAGCAGGCGGCACGGTTCGCCGAACATCCCGACGATATGGAAAATTTACAGCGGTTTCGAAAACAGTTGGAGTTGGCGCAAACTTTGCCGTTTCCCGTGACGCTGTGGGAAGTGCAAAACATTTCTTATGGGCCGCTGATGAAAGCCATCGAAGAGCGGCGTTTGGCGGCAGAGAATAACGATCCTGAAGCGACAACCTGGATGAAGGAATTGACCGCACTGCGAGACGGACTGCGTATTTTGGGCGCTTGACATCATGGTTTCTACCCGTATTCCGCTGGCGACTTACCGGCTGCAGTTCAATAAGAATTTTACGTTCAACGACGCGGTTGGAATTCTTGACTATCTGCGGGAACTTGGAATTACGGACATTTACGCTTCGCCTATTCTCACCAGCCGTCGCGGCAGCGGTCATGGGTATGACGTCACCAATCCGAATCGCCTTGATCCGGATTTAGGAACTGAAAAGGATTTTGAAGTTTTCGTAAGCGAGTTGGAAAAACGTGGCATGGGATTGCTGCTGGACATTGTGCCCAACCATATGGCTGCCAGCAGCGAAAATCCTTGGTGGATGGACGTTTTGGAAAATGGCCCGGACTCGGCGTTTTCTTCTTATTTCGATATAGACTGGCATCCTCCATCGCGAAATCTGGACAACAAGATTCTTTTGCCGATACTTGGACGGCCGTTTGGCGAAGCGCTGGATAGTGGCGAACTAAAACTTGATTTTCGCGATGGGCAATTCTCCATCGCATATTTCGAATCGTCATTTCCCATTGCTCCGCGGACGTACAGGTCGGTTTTACAACACCGGATTGCCAGCCTAAAAAACCTGTTGGATGAAAACTCGGCCTCTTATCACGAGTATCAAGGAATTGTGGCCGCACTTTCCTTGATCTCCGATCGCGATACGTCGCCAGCGGAGCCAGCGTCAGACAAACGTGTACGCTTCGAATCTATACGCGAACGTTTGCGGCAACTGGCGGCAGACAGCCAGGAAGTTAGGCAATTTATTCAGGACAATCTTGCAGACTTTAATGGCAACAACGGTGACCCCGCAAGCTTCGCGAGTCTTCAACGGCTGCTTGGGGAGCAATATTATGTTCTCGCATTCTGGCGGAACATCAACGAGACCATTAACTACCGTCGTTTTTTCACAATTACTGATCTTGTGGGGATGCGCGTTGAAGACTCCCAGGTATTCGACGCGACGCACACTTTGATTTTGCGGCTCATCTCGCGAGGCGCGGTTTCCGGATTGCGTATAGACCACATCGACGGATTGCGTGATCCGCTTGCGTACCTGAAACGATTGCAGGAACGTGTGGCGACAGAAGATGGAGCCAAGCTTGGCGAAGAAGCGTACGTGCTGGTAGAAAAAATTCTGGCGCGCAGTGAAAAACTCCCGGACGACTGGCCGGTGGCGGGCACAACCGGGTATGACTACCTGAATTTTGCCAATCGAATCTTAGTTGAGCCACAGGGCGGAAAAGATATTCAGCGCATTTATTCACATTTTATCGGCCATCACCTGAAATTCAGCGAGGTGCTGTACCAGAAGAAAAAATTGGTAATGGGCACCATTTTGGGCGTGGAGATGCGGTCCTTAGGCCGTCAACTCGGCGAACTGGCAGCACAAGCTCGCTATGCTCGTGATTTGCCCCGCCACGATTTGACCGAAGCGCTGATCGAAACGACCGCGTGCTTCACGGTCTACCGCACTTACATTCGAAACCTGGATCTGCCTCCGGAGGCAACCAAGGTTTTGGAAGAAGCGCTGGCTCAAGCGCGTTTGCGCAAACCGAGCCTAAATCCGCAATGTTTTGATTTTCTACGCGACGTGCTGTTGCTGCTGGCGCCGCCGCACGTTTTGCCGGATCACCGCGAGGCGCGTCTCAGTTTTGTTTTGCGCTGGCAGCAATTCACTGGGCCGATCGTGGCGAAGGGCTTGGAGGACACTACGCTTTACGTTTACCACCCATTGGTGTCGCTAAACGAAGTAGGTGGCGACCCGGCGCCGGATGCTATTTGTCCGCGGGAATTTTTTGAATTTATCGTCGAACGGCAAAAAAGATGGCCGCATTCCATGAATGCCAGCTCCACGCATGATACCAAGCGGGCTGAAGATGTCCGCGCTCGGATAAGCGTTTTGTCTGAAATGCCGCAAGAGTGGCAGAAACGCCTGCACTTGTGGGCGGCGATGAATGAGAAATTCAAGATCGCCGGCAATGGCGGGGCGATGGTTCCCGATCATAACGAGGAATATTTTTTGTACCAGACGCTGCTGGGTATGTGGCCGCTGGAGCAAAGCGAGCTCGGCGGGGTACTGGAGAGATTGCAATCCTACGGCGTAAAAGCGATTCGCGAGGCGATGGTGCATACCCGGTGGACACGGCCAAATCTGACTCACGAAGAAGGATTGAAAAAGTTTATTGCCGCCATTCTTGACGAGAAACAGAACAATGCGTTTCTTGCTGACTTTATCAGCTTCCACCGCGATATTTCGTTTTACGGAATGCGGAACAGCCTCAGCCAGACTTTGTTGAAAATCACCGCGCCTGGAGTGCCGGATTTTTACCAGGGCTCGGAGTTATGGGATTTACGGCTGGTAGATCCGGATAATCGCGGTACCGTTGATTTTGCGCGTCGGATCGAACTTTTAAAAAGCCTCAATCAACACGCTACGCAAGAGACGGCTGGATTCGTTCGCGAATTGGTGAAGAACTGGGCGGATGGCCGGATCAAACTTTATTTGATCGCGAAAGCGTTGCGATTCCGGCAGGAATTCAGCAAGCTCTTTACGGATGGCAAATTCGTGCCGGCGGAAATATCCGGCGAGCGGTCGCAGAATGTCACGGCGTTCTTTCGGATTTTTCAAAATCAGCGAGTGTTGATTCTCGCTCCGAAATGGCTCTCAGGTTCAGGGATGGAGCAGAAATCAAATCAGCGCGCGAGATTCTGGGGAAACACTTCAATAGCGTTGCCCGATATGGCCGCGAGTTGGCGAAACATCCTTACTAGTGACTCGGTCAGGGCTCGAGACCTTGGATTAAGCGTAAGTGATGCGTTAAAGGATTTCCCCGTGGCGCTGCTTTTATCCGATCCAAACTAGCTCGCTAATCGCCGGCGGACTTGCCCTCCTGCCGCATCAGCGGCGCCAGACTAGAAATGGTACGCCCTGAATTCCCGCGCACAAATAAGGTAAATCATTGCTTCAGCGTCGACGAACGCACGCAGATAAGCTCGACTCCTCCGAGCGGAGTGCTTATTCTGAGTGACGATTGCGCGGCGGATTTGCTGACCGCACTCGTGACATATCGGATGAAAAAACTCGCAGAGTATCGGCAGAAAAGACATTTTGACAAAACCGCGGAACCAGCCGGGAGCGTCGCCGGTGAAGCAAAAACACGGCGGTTCGTTATTCAAAAACACGCCGCAACCAGGCTGCACTACGATCTGCGCCTTGAAGTCGGTGGCGTTCTGAAATCATGGGCGGTGCCTAAGGGCCCTTCGCTGAATCCCGGGGATAAACGGCTGGCCGTTCACGTCGAAGACCATCCGCTCGAATATCGCAAATTCGAAGGGGTGATCCCCAAAGGGCAATACGGCGGCGGAGAAGTGATCGTCTGGGATCAGGGCACCTATGAAGTGGAAGGCGATCTGGATGCCGACGCGCAACTGGCACGCGGCGATCTGAAATTTGTCCTGTACGGGAAAAAAGTGCGTGGCAGTTTTGTCTTGGTAAAACTGAAAAACTCAAGAGTAAAAAACGAGTGGTTGTTGATAAAGCATCGCGACGAATTTGCCGATCCGCTGTGGGACGCTGAAAAGCATGCACAATCCATAGTTTCCGGGCGGACGCTGGAAGACGTGAAGTTTGGCCGACCGGCGCGCACGCCGCTGGAGGAGAATAAGATCAGTTCCCTTCCGGGTGCGCGTAAGGTGCCGATGCCGCGCTCCATTTCGCTGACGCTCGCATCGTTAAGCGAGAAACCTTTTTCAAATCCAGATTGGCTATTTGAGGTGAAGTGGGACGGGGTACGCGGCCTCGCGTATCTCGCAAAAGGCGCAGTTGCGTTGCGCTCACGTGCCGGCAGAGAAATTTCGCTGGAGTACCCGGAGGTTCGTGACCTGGCGAATCAGCTCGACGCCAGCGAAGCGATCGTCGACGGCGAAATAGTGACTCTGGATTCGGCGGGCCGTAGCAATTTTCAACAATTGCAGAATCGCGCAGGCGTTCGCAATCCTTCGCAACAATTGCTCGAATCCATTCCGGCCACTTACTACGCGTTTGACCTGCTGTACTGCGATGGCTATGACTTGCGAAAAGCTCCGCTGGAACAGAGGAAAGAGCTACTCAAGCAAATTCTTCGCCCCAACAACCAAATCCGTTACTCGGAACATGAAATTGAGAAAGGCAAAGAACTATACGAAGCGGCCCGACAGCAATCGCTGGAAGGGATTATTGGAAAGAAAAGAGACAGTGCGTATGTGGGACAAAGAACTTCGCTGTGGCTGAAATTCAAGATTGTGAATGAACTGGATGCGGTGGTCTGCGGATGGACGGCACCGAGACGCAGCCGTGAATTCTTTGGCGCCTTGGTGCTAGGCCTTTACAAAGGACCACAACTTGAATTTATCGGAAGCGTAGGAACGGGCTTTGACTACACCAAGCAAAAAGAAGTCTATGAACAGTTACAAAAGCTCAGGCAGGCAAAGAGTGTTTTTAGCGACGCACCGAAACTGAAAGAAAAAATTGGGTGGGTGAAACCAGACCTGGTGGCTCGCGTGAAGTATGGGAACTGGACAGACGGCGGCCGGTTGCGCGCGCCAGTGTTTCTGGCCATGCGTACGGATGTGGTGGCCAGGGATTGTACGCTGAAAGCAGCGCGTCCTAATGAAGATAGCGGTCGAGAGGATTCGGCCGATCGCTCGCTGGAATCGGACGCCGCGCGGGTAGCGTCAGTCGAACCGCATGCAAAACCAGGTAAGAGCTTGCCAAAACCGCGAGCGGCGACCAATTCATTATCCCTTCGAAAACAGATCGCACTCCCGGCCAAACCGGGCGAGAAGATTTTGACCAAGGGCATTGAAAATGAAATTGGCAAAGGTTCCTCGGAAAACCTGAATGTCGAAATGGATGGCCATGTTCTGCGGCTCACTCATCTGATCAAAATCTATTTCCCGGAAAGCGGCATACGGAAGCGGGATTTGCTGGCCTATTATTTTCGCGTGGGCCATCTGATGCTCCCATTTTTGAAAGATCGCCCCATGGTGTTGCGTCGCTATCCGAATGGAATTCGAGAAAAAGCGTTTTTCCAGAAGGAGGCGCCGGAAGCCGTTCCAGATTGGATCGAGCGAGCCACAGTTCATTCCGAAGAACGCGGCGGGGATATGCCATACCTGATGGCCAATAACCTCGCGTCGCTCATATTTCTGACGAATTTAGGTTGTATTGACCACAACCCATGGTCGAGCCGCAACGAGTCACAGGATTTCCCGGACTACGTTTTCTTCGACCTGGATCCCACGCCGGGAACGCCGTTTTCCACGGTACTTAAAATCGCGCGGACTATTTACGCGATTTTGGATTCCATAAAGCTTTCCAGTTTTCTCAAGACTTCTGGAGCCTCCGGCTTTCATATTTTTGTGCCGCTCGAACCGCGATACACCTACGGTCAGACAAGAGGCTTTGCGGAACTGGTCGGACGCATCGCGGATAACGAGCTGCCCGGGTTGATCACGTTCGAACGCGCGGTACACAAAAGACCGCGCGGGAAAGTGTTGATGGATGCGTTGCAGAACGCCCGCGGAAAGCCGCTGGCGACGGTCTATTCTGTTCGCGCGTATCCAGGCGCACCAGTGTCGACACCGGTGAGTCCCGCGGAATTGAAAACGGAATTCGCCGCCGACCGCTGGAACATTAACAGTGTGGAGCAGCGAATCAAGAAAGTAGGAGATCTGTGGGGAGATTTCTGGGAAAAGCGGCAATCGTTATCGGAGGCTCTCGAATTGTTAGAACAACGACTATCGCCAGCTAAGAACCGAGCAGGTAAAAGTCACTAACCTCTGGTGGAAAAATTTTAACTAAGATTGCTTCCAAAAGCCGGATGTTTCAAGAAGTCGAGTGCCCGCAGAAAACTGATTCCACGATTAGTGGTATCTTTCGCCGGCGAATTCTTTTCGCCGCCGTTGGGCCCAAAATATGTTCCATTCTGCAAAAGAATGTCTAAAGCGTTGATCAAATCCTGAGCCGCGCGCGATTTAAATACAAACCCCCGGGCCCCGGTCTCCCGCACAGAATCCGCAAGAGTTCGAGACTCGTGCATGGTGAAAATGAGAATGGGAGCGCTGTTGCTGTTGCGGGTAATTTGTCGCGCCGCTTCCAGCCCGCTCATGATCGGCATGGTAATATCCATGACGATGGCGTCAGGACGCAGCGTTTCGGCAAGCTTGATAGCTTCCTGTCCATTAACCGCTTCGCCGCAAATTTCCCAGTCCGGACGCGCCGAGAGGATCGTACGTATCCCTTGTCGCACAACTTCATGGTCATCAACAACGAGAATTCTAACTGACATAGAGTTTACTCCGTACAAGAATTACCGCAGTCAGTCGCTACAAACCTGGCACGGCAGTCGGATTGTTTGGGACAGTCACCCGAGATGCTTATCCTCGGGTCGCGGCACCGGGTAGGCCTGAACAATTTATATACAGTATTTGCTTTCCATGCAAGCGCTGGCATTTGTTATGACTCTAAGTAATTACCTTTGAAGGCTGATTACCTTATGGAATTGGATTTACTAGCTCATTGATTATTTCGCGGCAAAGTTATTTGCCTGGCGTAAAGCTGGGCGACACGCTCGAGGGTGTCAATCTCCGTCACGGGCTTGTCAGGCCGCAAACGCAAGATGCGCGGGAATCTGAGGGCGTAGCCGCTTTCGTGCCGCTGCGACCTTTGAATGTTGTTGAAGGCCACTTCCATGACCACGGCCGGCTCTACAGTTCTGCGCGCGCCCAGATCTTCGATGGTATGTTGCAGGAAATATTCCGTGCCGGCCTTGATTTCCGCGTCAGTGAGTCCCGAATACGCTTTGCCGATGGTCAAAAGTTGGTTGCCGTCACGTACTGAAAAAGTGTAGTCGGAAAGCAGCCCATGCCTTTTCCCATGTCCATATTCGACGGCGGTGACGACTACATCGAGCGTTGCGAAGGGCTCCTTTAACTTGAACCACGATTTGCCCCGGCGTCCCGGCGTATATAACGATTCCGGACGCTTTACGACGATGCCTTCGTGGCCGGCGGCCAGCGAATCCTGGAAGGCTTGCTGAATTGCAGCAACAGACTCACAGCGAATTGCCGCGGCGGTATAGATAGCCGACGGGTCGCGAGGTGGCAGAATTTTTTCCAGGCGTGCACGCCGCTGTTCCAGCGTTTCGTCCAGCAACAGAGTTCCGTCCTGATAGAGCAAATCGAAGGCTGCAAAGCGGACCGGAATTTCGTGTTGCAACCAGAGATCGAGCTGTTTTCTTCCCAGTCGTTTTTGCAGTTCCGTGAACGGCAGCGGCCGCGAACCGTGCCAAGCGAGTATTTCTCCGTCAAGGATCAACTCACCGGGCAGTCTTGCGAAGAACACATTGAGCTCGGGAAATTCCACTATTTCGTCCAGCGTGCGAGAAAAAACTCTTACACCGGCGGCGCTTTTATGTACCTGCGCGCGAATGCCGTCGTACTTTTCCTCGACCAACACTGGGCCGCTTCCGTCAGGAAGAATTTCAGCGGCGGTTTCCACAGGAGTGGCTAGCATGAAGCCGATGGGATGGAACAGGCGCATACGAACGGAGCCCAAATCGTCCGAAGAGGCGTAGTGCAGAGTTTCGCCAATGTCGCCGGTCAGCATATTGGCCCGACGAACGGCGTCGACGGGACGTTCGAAAGCCTTAGCGATGGCTTCTTCGACAAGGCTTTCCTTCAATCCGATGCGTAAGTCACCGGTCATTATTTTTATGGCGTACTTCACTTCGCCGGCGCTCATGTGCTCGAATAAACCTCTTATCAGCGCCATCTTTTGTGCGGTGGTGCGAAGATCTGGAAGCTGGCTAAATGCTTTCGCTACTAGCTGCAGCGAAACGTCGGCGGTCCTTGGGCGTTTGAGCAGGAGATGTTCAGCCGTGTCGCCGAGATCGCCGTGTGCGCGATAACTTTTCCCGAGTTCGGAGGGGTCGGCGTTAGCGATTTCGGCGACAATTTTCGCGAGTTGCGAGCCGCCGACGCCCAGGACGCGTTCATCGCGGTGTGGAAAGGGTCGTCCGGTCAGGAAAATTGCGGCGCTGGCAGCATCTTCCAGCGGCAGCGATTTGAAAAGTTCGCTTACCAGCGCGAGCTTGGTATTTTTTTTGGTGGTTGCGGCTACGGCCTCGCAGGTCTGCACGAACCGGCGCATTAAGTTAAGCGCTTGCGCGCTGCATCCCCATCGGCTGGCAGCGCGGGCACCAGAAAGAAGTGCGAGCGTCAAAGCCTTGTTTTCGTGAAAGGATGGCGTTACCGCACTGACGGCAGGGCTCACCGGTGCGCTTGTAAACCCACAAGCGCTCGGAGACATTCGCACGGCCAGTAGTGCGGCGCATCGGAACGTAAGTCGTAATTTTATCGCCGGACACTTCGGTCACGTTGGCAAGCATGAATTTCCGCGCTTTGGAAACGAGACATTTCAAGTCGTCGTCAGTGAGATCTGAAATCGTTCGAAACGGATTAATCCCGCAGGTGAAACAAATCTCCGACTTAAAAATATTGCCAATTCCCGAAAGCCGCGATTGGGTAAGCAGGCCGACGCCAATTTCCAAGTCTGGCTGGGTGCGCAATCGCGCGACGACTTCGGATGCATCGAAGGTTTCGGCGAGCGTCGAAGGCCCTACGGATCTGAATCCCTCGCGGCGGGTGAGCGAAGCTGCGGTGTGGAATTCCGCAATGGGGACGTTGAAGGCTACCGCCAAAATTTTTGGTGTGCCAATTACGACGCGCATATCGTAGCGCCGGCGTTGCCATGTTTCGCCTGGGCGATAGATATGCCAACTGCCACTCATGAGCATGTGCGAGAGAAGGATAAGATCGCCGGAAAAATATATGAGCAGCCACTTCCCTTGCGCTGCTACTTTTTCGACGGTTCGTCCGACAACTTTCTGGTCGAATTCTACGCGGGAAAGATACGGCAAAGCGGATTCAAAAGAAGTGACCGATTGCCCGGCCAGCGCAAGATTCAAGGTGCGAGCCGCGCGATAAATGGTGTCGCCTTCGGGCATCTCAAGCGGTTTCCTGAATGTCCCGGGCGTCGTCCTCGTCAGACTCCTCAGCGGTATCGGCGGTGACAATGAGAGGCTTGGTACGCCGCATTTGATACCCAAGCACGGTATTAACGAAGCGAGCATCTCCCAAGTAGGAAGCAAGAAAATGTTCACGTGCTGGAGCGTCATTGATTTCGCCTATCAAAAGACCATGCCGAAGATTGAGACGCCGGATGGCCAGTTCCGCCAGTTTCTTGGCGAGCTCTCGTGCGAAGAGGCTGCGCTCGGGTTCAGACTCCGGAAGAAAAACACGCAGAGCGGGATTGCGGCGCCGCAAAAAAGCGGCGAGCTGTCCGTTTACGAGAATCACTGACGCGCCAGACGTTCGCGCCATGGAATGATGAGTGAGCGGCTCATCGAATTCGCCTTCAATTTTTGGCCAGGGGATTAACATCCCATAGGGATTAGCAGGATCTGTAGCTGCTAGATGCAAAACTTCCGGCGTAGCAGGGTCGATTCGCAGGCTACGCAGCATGTCGACAGCGGCAGGCATAGCGAATTGTGCTGCACCTAGTCCGGCGACGAACATGCCTCGGCGTACCCAGCCGCTATCTTCCATAGTTTTGAGCGCCGGGTAAATGGTGTTGTAGCCACCAGGAATATTTTCTGCGATAGCCGTCTCGCGCATCACGATGCCGTGGCGCTGCAGAATTTGCTGCGAGATGTTGGCGCTCCATTGCGTGGGGGTCAGCGCGACGGTGATGCGTTGGCCAATAAGCGACCAGCGGCCATGCGCTTGTCCTGTAGCAGTCCGCGAGCGTAAACGCCGCAAATACCCGGGAGAGCCTGGACGCTCGTCATCGAAGGTCTCGTGTTTACGTTTGCGATCGTCGGAGCGCACCAGTTTGCGAAGCGGATAGAAAGTATCGTTAGTAATTCTGCCTGCCCACACGAGCTGCCACAGCGCCTCGACGGTATCGCCGGGAAAACCACCGCCGCAGGCAGCATGAATTTCGGAAAAAAAGGATGCCCCTTGCCGGGCGAGAAATTCAGCAATTTTTTCAGCGCGTTCGGAATGAGGAGTCTGCTCCGGCACGACTTGGCCTGTAACTGGGCTCGCAAGTGCGGCGGCGTCCGGGAAACGCAAGAGCGGCAATGCTTCCGTGAGATACAACGCGATGCGGCCGTTGCGATCTCCAATTTGCTCAACGCCTACCCAAGTCACTTCCCCGGCGGCCATGAGCGTATCGAGATTGCCGGGTTGATAGTCGGCGACACGCGCGGGCAAAATCTCGGTTTCCAACTCCGAAACCAGAAGCGCGGCACCTTGCAAGGCCTCAATGGTGTCGAGCAAGGCGTCTAGCCCGCGACGTGGAACGGTAACTCCCTGCCATCGCGTCGAGAATCTAACGAATGTCGACTGTTCGACCGGCTCGATTTCGCGGCGTAAACGGGCAAGACTTTTTCTGCGAATTTGCCGGAGCACTTCTGGGTCGCACCATTCCCGGTGATGACCGTTGGGCCGGAACTCTCCTTCCAGCAATTTACCTTGAGAATTTAACTGGGTCAGCACAGCATCGACTGCGGGTATCTGCAACTGATAGCGCGTGGCTACGCCGGCGGTTGTGAAGGGCCCGTGAGTGCGGGCGTAACGGCGAATTATTTCGGTCAAGGAATCCGTCGGGGCTTGAAGAAACGCATCGGCCAGACCGGGAGGCAGCGGCGTGCCCAACGCATCGCGATAACGGCCGGCATATTCGGCGGGGATGGTGCGTGGTTCGTTGGCAATGCGCACGCGTACGGCGCGGCGTGCATTGACCAATTCCGCAGCCGTAGCGGCAACTTCCGGGCCCGCGCTGCGAGCGGCAATTTCGGCGTCGGACAAATCGCCAAGCTTCAACAACAAATCGTGCAAGCCGTCGGCGTGACGCGCCTGGTAGTCCGGCTCCAGGGCCTGAAGTTTTGCTTCCACTTCATCCAACGCAGCCAGATCAAGCAGTTCTCGCAAGTCGGTATCGCCGAGTAATTCTTCCAACTGCGACTGGTCGATGGACAGCGCGTGGGCGCGGCGCTCGGCCAGCGGCGCATCGCCCTCATAAATGTAATTGGCGATGTAAGAAAAGAGCAGCGCGCCCGCGAACGGGGAAGGCTTGTCGGACTCAACGCGCGTCAAGCGAATTTCACCGCGCTGAATCTTGCTAAGAATTCCGGCAGCCGCAGGCAAATCAAATACGTCGCGGATACACTCACGGTACGTTTCCAGAACTATGGGAAAAGAAGAAAAGCGCGAAGCCACGGCCAATAAATCGGCGGCACGCTTGCGTTGCTGCCACAACGGTGCGCGCATACCGGGCCGGCGCTTTGGCAGAAGCAGGGCGCGAGACGCTGCTTCTCTAAACTTGGCGGCAAATAAAGAAGTGGAGCCCAGCTGGCGCAATACCAGTTCCTTAAATTCCGCAGGGGACAATACAAAATCTTCGATTTCTACGGCAGCGTCGCTGTCCGGGAGTCGCAAAACAAAACCGTCGTCGGACCACATGGATTCAACTTCGATGCCACGCTCAGCGCGCAGTTTAGCGGTCACCGCCATGCACCACGGGGCGTGGACGCGGCTGCCAAAAGGGGTCAACACGCATATGCGGCGGTCGCCGAGTTCGTCGCGGCAAATTTCCACGACCACATCCTCATCGCTGGGCACGCGCTGCGTCGCCGCAACTTGATCTTGCAGATAGCGAAGAAGATTTTCTGCGGCATTCACATCCAGGCTATGTTCTTCAACGAGTTTCGAAAATGCGACCGAGCGCGGCAAGCCGAGTAGTTCGCGAGTCATGCGTCCAATTTTTTCGCCGAATTCGGCTGCCCGGCCAGCGGTGTCACCATGCCAGAAGGGCATTTTCCCAGGCTCTCCGGGCGCGGGAGAAACGAGCACGCGATCGTGAGAAATATTTTCGATGCGCCAGGTGGAGGCTCCGAGAATAATCGTGTTGCCCGCGCGACTCTCAAAAACCATTTCTTCGTCTAATTCCCCGACGCGCGCGCCTTTGGTGGCACCGGCGAGAAATACTCCGTACAAGCCGCGATCCGGAATGGTACCGCCATTGATGATGGAAACGTGGCGCGCGCCCTGGCGCGTCGACAATTTATTGGCCAACCGATCCCAGGTAAGCCGCGGGCGCAGTTCCGCGAATTCATCCGAGGGATAGCGGCCCGAAAGCATATCCAGAACGCCTTCGAAGGCGCCCAGAGTTAGGCCTGCATAAGGGGCTGCAGACTGCACGACCTTAAAAATATCAGCGACATCCCAGGGCTCCATCGAAACCATGGCAACAATTTGCTGCGCCAGCACGTCGAGCGCATTGCGGGGGTAGTGCACGGACTCGACGTTGCCGTCATACATGGCGCGGGTGATGGCCGCGCAGGCAACCAGGTCGGCGCGATACTTGGGATAAATGATGGCGGAGCTGACCGCACCGACGTGATGGCTGGCACGCCCAACTCTTTGCATGCCGCTGGCGACCGAGGAAGGCGATTCGATCTGCACCACCAGATCGATGGCGCCCATATCGATGCCTAATTCCAGCGAAGAAGTAGCTACCAGCCCGCGCAAAGTTCCCAGCTTCAAGCGATCTTCAATTTCTTTGCGCTGCGCCACAGCCACGCTGCCGTGATGCGCGCGCACCAGAATTGCACCAGCCAATTCATTTACCGCGGCGGAGATTCTCTCTGCGAGGCGCCTGCTATTCACGAATATCAACGTGGAACGATGAGAGCGCACCAACTCGAGCAACTTCGGATGGATGGCACTCCAGATCGAGGGTCGCGTCGGTCCTTGCGAAGCCGGTCCACTGGGCAAACGCTGGACTTCGTCAAGGCGCGTCATGTCCTCAACGGGAATCTCCACGCGGAGATCGAGACGCTTCGGCTCGCTGGCGTCAATTATCGTGACCGGGCGATAGACCACCGCAGGAGTGTCGCTCTCCTGCTCCGGCAGAATTGCCGAGCCATCAACGGCGGTAATGGGGGCTGATTCCTTGGTACGACCCGTGTCGACGCCACCTAAATAGCGAGCTACCTCTTCCAAGGGACGCTGCGTGGCGGAAAGACCGATCCTTTGTAATCGCCGCCCACACAAATGCTCCAGCCGCTCCATCGACAATGCCAGATGCGAACCGCGCTTGCTGGGCACCAGTGCATGAATCTCATCGATAACTACCGTCTCGATGGAGCGCAGCGATTCACGCGCATTGGAAGTCAGCAACAGGTAAAGAGATTCGGGTGTAGTGATGAGAATGTCCGAGGGATGGCGCAGAAAGCGCGCGCGTTCTGCTGGCGGCGTGTCGCCGGTTCGAATGGCAACTTGGGGTTCATGAAATTCAATTCTCAAGCGCTTGGCCGCCTGTGCAATACCAACCAAAGGCGCCCGCAAATTGCGCTCGACGTCGACGGCCAACGCTTTGATGGGTGAAATGTACAGAACTCGGCAACGCTGCTGCTTTTCCGGAACCGGGGAGAACATGAGCCGATTGATGCACCAGAGAAAGGCCGCTAGAGTTTTGCCCGTTCCGGTGGGTGCGAGAATTAAGGTGGATTGGCCGCGAGCGATGGCCGGCCAGCCCTGCAATTGCGGTCTGGTCGGCGCTGCGAAAACGGCTTCGAACCACTCGCAAACCGGGTGGGCAAACAGCGCAGCATCGAGCTTCGCTGAAGCATTCGATGTGAGATTGTCAGGATCGGACATACCAGTTCTCTACTTAGATGCGGGAATTAACGAAATTGTTGGGAAAGTAGGCGAGGACCTCAGGCGGGGTTTGCTCTGCGTTTGTTCAACAGAGTGATCGCCATGTCCAGTTCCGTGCCAACTAAAATTATTATGATGGCCACGTAAATCCAGGTCATCAAAATCACGAACCCCGCCAACACGGTGTACACCTGAGGAACGGTGGGGCTGTAAAGCAAGAAAAGATTGAAGCCCACCGATGCGATCAAGATCCCCATTACCGAAAAACTGTTGCCGATGGAAAACCATCGCCAAGGCTTCTTCACGTCAGGAAGAAAATGATTGATCAACGCCAATGCCACAAACATGAGGAACACCGTGCCTACCCACCAAGCGACTACGCTCCACCGAAAATGGATCGTACCCACAAATTTGAGCTGGCTATATATCTCACGGGTGGCCCAGTGCCCGAGAGTCCAAAGTCCAAAAGCAACTAGGCAGAATAACGAGGCAATGAGCGTGGTTACGGTGGCGATGGCGCGCCTCTTCCAATAGCTGCGCGTATCCCTTCCGCAGCAGGCAATACTTAAAGCTTCCATCAGGCTCATAAATCCTGACGACGCGCTCCACACCGATACCAACAATCCGAAGGAAAGATATCCAGTGTACCCGCGCGTAAGGTCCAGAATGGTGGCAAAAACCGCCTGCCTGGAACGATTAGGAAAATAATCGGTGATCCATTGCGCGAACGATTGCCATAACGTTGTGGAGGGAAGCCAGCCAACAATCGCGGCAAGAACAATCAGGAAAGGCACCAGCGACAGAACAAAGTAAAACGAGACTTGCGCCGCCAAGTCTACGATGTCGTCTTCCATCACCCGCGAAAATGTAAGTTCGATAACTTCGGAGATGCCGCGCCGTAACGAGGTGCTGCGCCTGAAAAAACGATACCAGCGATGAACTGCGGACCTCTTAGCGTTTACCGGCGCTCCAGATTGGAGTTCGGCGGAATGCAATCGACGGCTTGAGCTAGAGTGTCGCATCTGTTGACAAGATCGCTGATGCGGTGTTGCGCACACGAAGAGATACAATCGCCAAGCTAGATGATAATGCAGAAGAAGGGGTAAAAAGTCAGGAATCGGGCAGAGTTCTCCCGGGCATTTAGGAGTTGTCATCGAAAATCGATTACAGGTATACTCCTGGTGCTCTTGGTGCCTTATCTGACGGTCCCCGGCAGTGGTCGTGCAACGAACCGCCTCCCCCAGCAGGCGTAGTAAGACCATACAAACTTTATAAAAATCTTAAAACGCGAGCACTCTCCTGCCCGGCCGCTCGTTCTATCCTGGAGAATCAGATGAAGCACCCTGTGATGTCCCCGTTTGCAATTTGTTCTTTTGCGAGGGGTTCAGCGAGAAATTTTTCTGGCTTGAGATTTGATCTCTTGAAATCCGCAATTGCCTGGCGAATGCGGTTTGCCATGATGCTCACGGTGTTGTTGGTGGTCGTGCTCGGGGCCCAGGCACAAACTAACGTAGTAACCCAGCACAATGATATTTCCCGCACTGGGCAGAACAAGAACGAAACGATCCTCACTCCCTCCAATGTGAATAGCAACACGTTTGGAAAACTGTTTTCCTATCAGCTTGATGGCCAGGCTTATGCCCAACCACTTTACGTGGCAGGCGTGACGATGGGCTCAGGCACGGTACAAGCGGGCACCACGCACAATGTGGTGTTTGTTGCCACCGAGCACGACAGCGTTTACGCCTTCGACGCAGACAGCAATGGCGGCTCCAACGCCTCACCGCTTTGGAGAATTACTCTACTGGATTCAGCGCATGGAGCGGGGTCGGGAGCCACCACAGTGCCCAGCAGTGATGTGGGCACTGATGACATCACTCCGGAAATTGGGATCACGGCTACCCCGGTGATCGACACGAATTCGAATACCATTTATATAGTCGGCAAGACCAAAGAGAGCGGCAATTATTTTCAGCGCCTTCATGCTCTCGACATCACCACTGGCGCGGAAAAACCTGGCTCTCCCGTTACGCTCTCCGCGCAAGTGAATGGAAATGGCAACGGCAGTTCGGGCGGGGTGGTCCGTTTCGACCCTAAATTGGGAAATAACCGCCCGGCGTTATTGTTGCTCAACGGGACGGTGTACATTGCCTTTTCGTCCCACGGCGACCAAGGGCCCTACCACGGCTGGATCCTGGCCTACAACGCAGCAACCTTACAGCAGACGAGCGTTTTTTGCCCAACTGCGAACGGAGCAGCCTCTGGTATCTGGATGTCGGGCGCGGGCTTGGCCGCGGACACCATTAATTCGGGGCGCCTGTTCGTGGCTACCGGTAACGGGGCGTTTAATGCAACCGCACCGTACAACAACAGCATGAGCTACGGCGATGACCTGATTCGCATCGAGACCAGCACCGGCGCCATGAAGGTTAGCGATCAATTTACCGCATTCAACCAAAATTACCTCAGTACTAACGATCTAGATCTAGGCTCCGGCGGCGTGATGTTGCTGCCTGATCAGTCGTCTGGCCCCACCCACCTCATGGTGCAAGCGAGCAAGGAAGGGCGGATTTACCTGGTAAACCGGGATAATCTCGGCGGATACAACTCCAGCTCCGACAATATCGTTCAGGAAATTGTTGGTCAGATCGGCGGAGTCTGGGGTTCTCCGGCCTATTGGAACGGACATTTATACTTTTGGGGCAGTAATGACAGCTTGAAGTCGTTTTCGTTTTCCAACGGCAGCATTGGCAACATCACCGCCGAGTCCTCGGAAAATGGCGGTTACCCGGGTCCAACGCCATCGATTTCCTCAAATGGTAGCAGCAATGGAATTGTTTGGGACGTCTTGAGCAGCGCGAATACCTCTGGTGGCCCAGCGGTGCTTCTGGCGCACGACGCGACTAACGTCTCCAATACGTTGTACAGCAGCAACCAAAATTCAAGCCGCGATTATCCCGGGGGAGCTGTCAAGTTTGTCGTGCCCACGGTTACTAATGGAAAAGTGTATGTCGGCACTTCTAACTATTTGAGTGTTTATGGGCTGTTGGGCATAGCGCCTCAAGCTTCCGCCCCAGTGTTAAATCCTGGGGGTGAGAATTTCACCGGATCAGTTTCCGTGGCGATCACGGACAATACCCCAGGAGCATCCATTTTCTACACCACGAATGGCAGCACGCCTACCACCTCATCCACGAAATACAGTGGGCCGATCAACGTCACTGCAAGCGAAACTATCAAGGCCATTGCCAGCGCTTCGGGATACCGTCCCAGCGCAGTCGTGTCCGAGACTTATAATCTGCAGTCCCAGTCTAGCGGCGGTTCATCGACGATCAGCTTTGGCAGCGGCTTCGGGTCAGCGCAAAACTCGCTCAGGTTAAACGGGAGCGCCAGCTTAAGTAATGGCCTGTTGCAATTAACGAACGGCGGGTCGAATGAAGCGGGAAGTGCGTGGTTCAATTCGCCGATTAACATCACTCAATTCACAAATGACTTTGCGTGTCAATTGGTGAATCCCAATGCCGACGGCATTACCTTCACGATTCAAAATGCTGGTTTAACCGCGCTAGGTGGCTTGGGGGGCAACTTAGGATACGCAGGCATAGCCAACAGCACCGCGGTGAAATTCGATTTGTATAACAACAGCGGGGAGGGGAGTAATTCCACAGGACTATATCAAAACGGGGCGGTGCCGGCCATG
>DATBBY010000020.1:0-65897 GCA_036270765.1 Candidatus Acidiferrum sp. | reverse complement strand
GCTTCGATAATTCCGTCTGAGCAAACCAGGATGGAATCGCCCGGCTCGAGTTTCAACGTCAGAGTTTCGTATTCGGCGTCCGCAAACAAGCCCGGAGGGATGCCTGATAGATCAAGGACCCTACAGCCTCGCGCTGAAGAGTGCAGCGGCCCTGGCATTCCGACGCTGGCCAAGTGCATCTCGCAAGTGTGTGAATTGAAAACGCCGTAGATTATCGCTGCGTGGCGCCGCAACCCGCCGCGGCTCATCAGACGTTTGTTGAGCGCGGATAGGATTTCACCGGGTGAATGGTCGGTTTGGTGCACGCTACGCAGAATTCCCACCGCCAAGGCGGCGTACATCGCGGCGGGCAAGCCTTTGCCAGAAACATCGCCAACGTAAAATCCGACGCTACCGTTGTCCATGGAAAAATAATCGACGAAGTCTCCGCCTACGACGTCCACCGGCTGAAATTCATAAGCGATGATCGCTGGTCCGGCGCAAAGAACCTCCGCGGGAAGCATCAAGCTTTGGACTGCGCGCGCTTCTTCAAGCTCCTCCTGACGGAGCCTTTCGATGGCACGAGCTTCCACTGCGGGCAAAATAGTGAGCATGTAGAATTTGGAACGTGAATCACCGCGAAGGGGGTTCGAACGGTGAATGAAGTCTAGCAAAGTTGGCGTTAGCGCTTGCGACTAAAACCGAAGTTGTTTCCTAGGCAATTTTGATGCAAGCAAATCTTGTCGCTGCGGCTATGGCGGGAGGAAAATTACCGCATGCGAGCTCTGGCCCTCTTGCTGGTTTTCTCAGCGTTGCTGTTAGGCGCGTATTTCTTTTATTTAAAAAAATTGCCCACTGCCGACAACGGCACCGCAGCTACGCAAGCCATCAGCTTGACCGGCGTGCGCAGCGACCTGCTGCAAATTGCGCAAGCAGAGCGCGGTAACGTGGCCTCCAACGGCGCTTGCGCATCGCTCCCGGATCTCATCTCCTCGAATATGTTGACGATGACCAGGACTGAACGGGACGGCTACAGTTACTCCGTGGAATGCTCCGGCTCGGAATTCAATGCTATCGCGCGGCATGCATCTGCGCCTGCCGGCTCACCTATTCGTTACCCCAATCTGGCCGTGGATCAAAATATGCAGGTTCATGAAGTAAACTAACTGTCTGACGTATGGTCGAGTCCCAGAACATGTTAGCGGAACATTCCACCCAAACTCTCCGTACCATCCAGTGAACTTCGGATAATTGAGCCTCGAGCCCGGCTGCTTTCGATGGTGGATTTCCGGAAAGGAGACGGTATGGACAATACAATTGGGCTAGTCGCGGTGATTCTTTCGCTAGGATTTCCTCTCGGCGCCATGTACACCTACTACTGCGTGCGCAAACTGCAGCCAGGAGTTTGGCGGCCATGGCGCGAGGCGTCGAAATCCCCATGGAACCGGAACTGTCGCAAGGGGCGCGCTCGCGGCGTGGGGGCATTCTGCTCGTTGCGGGAGCACTGGGCTATATGGCGACGATGGGCATAATCGCCCGATTTGCGGAACCTGATGCCTGGACTGCGGCGGCCTTCGGCATCATCCCGTTCGCTCTCGGCTTGGGGTTTTTTGTTGACTGGACGCTGATTCGTCGCGACGCTCGCGTTTCGGGCTAACCAGTTTGGGCTCTGGCGCGACCCGAGGTCCACGAGAGCAGCCGTGTTAGAATTGGGCCTCAATGCATCCTGCAATACCGCGCCTTATCGAGCTGCAACAGGTTGACCACAGCATTGGCGCGTTACGCGCCGAAATCGAAAGCTATCCCAAACGGATTCAGGAAGCCGACAGCAAGCTGAGCGGCGCACGCGCGGCGGTCACGGTGGCGAAAGAAGCACATACCAACGCGCTCAAAGAACGGAAGAAATTTGAGCTGGACGTCGATCAGTGGAAAGACCGGGCGCGCAAATATCGCGATCAGAGTGGCGCGGTCAAAACTAATGAGGCCTACAAGGCGTTGCTGCACGAGATTGCCAACGCCGAAGCGGAAGTAGCCAAGGCTGAGGATCGCCAGCTCGACGTGATGATGTCCGGAGAAGAGTTTGAGCGGCGCGTGCGGCACACAGAGGCCGACCTGAAGGAAGCCGAAACGAGCGTGGCGGCCGATCGCAAGGAAATTCATGCTCGCTACGATGAAAAACAAAAATTGCTCAAGGTGGCTTTAGCTGAACGCGAGCGTATCGCTGCTCCAGTACCGAAAGATTTGCTTGAGCTGTATGAGCGCATCGCGAAGCGGCACAACGGAACGGCCATGGCCCAAGTTCGCGACGATCAGTGCCGCGGATGTGGGATGCGGGTGCTCCCGCATATTATTCAAGAGCTGCGCCAGGAAACTAACGAAGAAATCTATCGCTGCGAAATGTGTGGCTTGATTTTGTACACCCTGGATCCTGTTCCGGTGGCAAATTCCGGTTCGGGCTCAGGTAGCGATAAGACTTCGGCGGCCTCGGCCATAAATTCCTGATGATTCGTCGCCTGACCCCTTCACGTGAAACCGGTTTGTTTGCAGGTTCCGAGCCTAACGTAAAACCGCGTGTCGCTGCCTTCCAAGCCAACATCGACGGAGGATCCCGGGGAAATCCTGGGCCGGCGTCCTATGGCGTGGTGGTACGTAATGAGCGTGGGGAGATTGTGGCAAAGCTAAAAAAATACATCGGGCGTATGACCAACAATGTCGCCGAATACTACGGACTGATTGCCGCACTGGACTATGCGCAGTCCAACGGAGTGCGAGCATTGCGCGTCGAGAGCGATTCCGAGCTGCTGGTGCAGCAGATGCGTGGGCATTACAAGGTAAAAAGTGTGGATTTGCGTCCGTTGTTCGAACGCGCCAAAAAAATGTCACAGGCCCTTGAATCGTTTCGCATCGATCACGTCTATCGCGAGCAGAATACTGAAGCCGACGCGCTTGCGAATGAAGCGCTGGATGAAACATCGGGCAAACCGAAGGCGTCCGTTGCGACCAAAACGACGAAGTTAGAGGGACGCCCGAGGTTGCCTCAAGACCTGCAAGGCGCTCCTCGCAAATTACGCGCGCAAGTACGCAATGGCGTATTGCATCTACTCGATCCGTTGGATTTGCCGGAAAATACAGAAGTTGAAATCCTGCTCCGGCCCGCGCCTAAAGATTAAAGCGCGCGATTACTTCAAAGCATACGAACGGTATAGGGTATCGCGTTGGGCGGGCACAAACCCGGCGTCGGAGATAATTCGGCGTAGTTCGCTTTCGTTGGTGCGGTTTTTAACGCCCGCGGCAAACACCACGTTTTCTTCGATCAAGATGCTGCCGACATCGTCCGCGCCAAACTGCAGACCTACCTGACAGACTTTAATCCCAGGAGTCAGCCAGCTAGATTGAATGTGTTCGAAATTATCGAGATATAGTCGGCTGACTGCGAGGGTCTTCAAATAATCTACCGCGGTAGCTTCGGGTATCTTTTTTCCGAGCGGGGTATTTTCCGGCGCAAACATCCAGGGGATAAACGCGGTAAACCCACCAGTATCTTCTTGAATCCTGCGCAGGCGTTCCAGGTGATTTACGCGATGCCGCAACTCTTCGCCGCAGCCAAACATCATCGTAGCGGTGGTGCGCAAGCCAAGCGAATGCGCGACACGGTGCATTTCTTCCCAGTCGTCGCTGGTGCATTTGAGCCGCGCGATTTTGGACCTGATTTCGTCATCCAAAATTTCCGCGCCGCCACCCGGGATGGATTGTAAACCGGCGTCCATTAATCGCTGAATGGTTTCGCGGACGCTGAGCTCGCTGACCTCCGCAATGCAAAGAATTTCAGGTGCGGAGAAGCAATGAAGATGCACTTGGGGATAACGTTGCTTCAAAGAACGCAGCAAATTTTCGTAATAGCCAATTTGAAGATCGGGATGTAAACCTCCCTGCAAGAGGACCCCGGTGCCGCCTAGTTCGAGCATTTCCTCAATTTTTTCGTAAATCGATTCGAATGAAAGGAGGTAACCATCTTTTGCGCCCAAGGGTCGATAGAAAGCGCAGAAAGAGCAATATTCGGTGCAAAAATTTGTGTAATTGATGTTGCGGTCGATCTGGTAGGTGGCCACGCGGGGGTCAGTCTTTTTAAGGCGCATTTGATGCGCGGCCATTCCGATGCCCAGTAAGTCATCGGACTCCAGCATGTCGAGTGCTTCTTGTTTTGTAAGGCTCAAGTGGTTCCTTGGGTACGTTTTATTCTATCGAATGAACTCTACGAATCCGAATCCCCATTTGTATTGTTCTTCAAAGACTTATCGCGCTGCATATCGCGGGGTGTTCATGTTGGCCCATTCGATGGCTTTGGCTCTCGGAATTAGTCCTAGTTTGGCGGCCAAGCAATAATAAAGTTCAAGGCCGGCGAGATTGGCGCTGTCTAACGAGAAGTCGATATTTTCCCGAAGATAATTTAGCAAATCAGCGGCAGGCAAATTCTGTTCGACGCTTGCTGCTGCGCTGATTTCCGCAAGGTGGGCGACGCCGTACTCTTTGGAAGCAACGAAATCGGCAACCATTTCCGGGGTCACGGCTTCACGGCGGCCGGCCCAAACTGCCAATACCGCCGGTAGGCCAGTGAGCCGGCGCCATTCCTGCACCACGTCGTATACATGAAGAGTTTCGGGCGCATTGATTCCGGCTTTGCCGGGACTGCACATCAATTCTCCCGCGGCACCGAGCGTGGCGTGGCCGGCAATCGAAATAGCGAGCCGCAGCGCCGGATCGCCGATCAATAACGCTGCGTCCGCTCGCTCGAGAATTGCGGCTGTAGAGTCAAACATTACTTCGAAAAAGGCTGGCTTAATCTGCCAGTGCTCCGCACACAAAATTCGTGTCAAAGCCTGGGTGCTTCGGGAACTGCCATCGAGCGCGATACTTTGCACTTCCGCGATGGGTTTGCGCGATACGATGAGCAGGCTGCGCACGCGCTTTTTTGCGGCGATGGCCAGGTCCGGTAGGACCACCAGATCGTCGATGCGCTGAAATTCGATGGCCGGAATAATGGCTACATCTGCGTGACCATGACGTAGATCATCGGCGCACTGCGAAGGTATGGTAAACGAAAGATCGTATTTATTCTGGAGAGGGCCGCGAGTAAAACCGTACACCAAAGGGGCGGTATTCAGATATTGCACGACGGAGATGCGAAGTTTTCTCAAGATGGCAGCCGCTCGCGTTAGATTTAGTATAACAGCGAAAATTTACGCCGCGCCGAGGTCTTCTGGTGTAAAACCTTCGGGACCCACCGGAGGTTTTGAAAATGAAGAAATATTCCCGCGCCGTACTTCTACTGCTGGCCTTGCAAATGGCCGCAATGGGCGGCGCGGGCGCGCGTCCTGATAATACCCAGCCTGCCACGATCAGCGAAAAGACCGCGAGTACCCAGAAGCTGGCCGGTTATTTCAACCTTTATTGGGATCCCAAGCAAGGCAAGCTTTGGCTCGAAATTGACAAATGGAATTCGGAGTTTCTGTACCAGAGTGGCTTATCGGCAGGAATCGGCTCGAACGACATCGGACTTGATCGCGGACAACTGGGCGCAACCCGAATCGTGCACTTTGAACGCAGCGGACCAAAAGTTTTGTTGGTGCAGGAAAATCTGGATTACCGCGCCGTCAGCGAGGACCAGGCCGAGCGTCGAGCGGTGCACGACTCGTTCGCAGAGTCGATCATTGCGGGCTTCACCGTTGGCGCTGAAGAAAAAGACCGCGTCCTAGTGGATGCCACCGATTTTTTTCTACGCGATGCTCATGACATTCCCGCTACTCTGCGCAAGACCAAACAAGGCGCGTACCGTCTGGATGCCGCGCGCAGCGCAATTTATCTGCCGCTGACCAAAAACTTCCCAATGAACACCGAAGTCGAATCCGTTCTAACCTTCGCAGGAGACGAACCGGGTCAATGGGTTAGGCAGGTCACGCCGTCTCCCGAATCCATTACTGTTCGCGAGCATCATTCTTTCGTGCAGTTGCCGCCTCCAGGATACAAACCGCGTGTCTACGATCCACGCGCGAGTTTCTTCGGCATCAGCTATATGGATTACGCGACGCCGGTGAGCGAGCCGATTGTGAAGCGTTGCATCGCGCGGCACCGCTTGGAGAAAAAAGATCCGGCCGCGGCCATTAGCGAACCGGTCCAGCCCATCATTTATTATCTGGATCGCGGCGCTCCGGAACCGATCCGCTCCGCACTATTAGAAGGCGCCCGCTGGTGGAACCAGGCGTTTGAAGCGGCTGGTTACAAAAATGCATTTCGCGTCGAACTAATGCCGGAAGACGCCGACCCCATGGACCTGCGTTATAACGTGATTCAGTGGGTTCATCGCGCGACGCGCGGTTGGTCGTATGGATCAACCGTCACCGATCCCCGCACCGGGGAAATCATTAAAGGCCACGTGACGCTCGGATCGCTGCGGGTGCGGCAGGATTATTTGATCGCTGAGGGTTTGCTGGCGCCCTACGAACAAGGCAAATCTGGTTCGCCCAAAATGATGGAAATGGCTTTGGCGCGGCTGCGACAACTTGCGGCTCATGAAGTCGGGCACACGCTCGGGCTGGAACACAATTATTCCGCCAGCACGGTAAACCGCTCGTCGGTGATGGACTATCCGCCGCCGCTGGTTACGCTTGGCAGCGACGGTGTGCCGGACGTTTCGAATGCATATGCAGTGGGCATCGGCGAATGGGACAAGGTGTCCATCACGTTCGGCTATCGAGAATTTCCTCCGGGAGCAGACGAACACACCGAGCTGAATAAAATACTTTCTGACGCGTTCGGGCGCGGCTTGCGATTTTTAACTGATCTGGATGGCCGGCCGGCCGGATCTTCAAGCAGTCTGGCGCACCTGTGGGATTCGGGCTCAAATTCGGTGGATGAACTGAACCGCCTTATGCGGGTACGCGCCGCCGCGCTGCGCCGATTTGGCGAAAATAATATTCGTGCCAACGCGCCGTTGAGCACTATTGAAGATGTTTTGGTTCCAATCTATATGTTGCATCGCTACCAAGTGGAAGCGGCGAGCAAATCGATAGGAGGAATGGACTACACCTTCGCGCTGCGCGGCGACGGCCAGACCCCCTTACAGATTGTCGCTCCCGCGGAACAGCGTCGCGCTCTGACTGCGGTACTCGCAACCTTAAAGCCCGATGTCCTGGCTTTGCCGGAATCGCTGCTGAACATTATTCCCTCTCGCGTGCCAGGCTACGAGCGAGGGCGAGAGCACTTTAAAATTCGCACCAGTCCGGCCTTTGACGCATTGGCGCCGGCCGAGGAAGCGGCTGAACACACGCTCCAATTCCTTTTCAATGCCGAGCGTGCGTCGCGGTTGGTGGAATTTCACGGCCGCGATGCTAAAAACCCGGGCTTGGAAGAAGTGCTCGATGCGGTTCTTAATGCTACGTGGAAAGCTTCGCGAGATTCTGGATATCCAGGGGAAATCTCGCGGGTTGTAGACACGGTAGTCCTTTACGATTTGATGTCCCTGGCGGGCAATGAACGAGCGTCTTCACAAGCCCGCGCCATCGCTTGGTTAAAATTAGAAGAGCTGAAAAAATGGGGCACAGGCGCACAGAGTGGAGCGAAAGACGGCGAAGAGCGTGCTCATCTTTATTTCGCCGTAACACAGATCGCGCAATTTCAGAAAGATCCCAAACTGATCCCCATCCCTATACCGGCACAGCCACCAGACGGGCCGCCGATTGGCGACGACGATTATTCTTGGCTGCCCTGATCGCTTTACATCGCCATCCAGCTGCACGGAACTTTTAAGCTCAACCTTCGTCTATACAGCTGGAGGGATATGTATGTTTCTAAAAATCGCTGTGGCCGGTTCATTCCTTGCCGGCGTTTTGAGCGGTTCGATCGCCGCGGGTCCGGCACCGACCCATCATCATTCCATGAGCACGTCCGGAGGCGAGCACGGCCCGGTCGCTGACTGCGCCGGTCTCCACATTCGTATGAACGATCGTGCTGCCGAAACACGTTCGGAAGAGCGAACCATTGCAAGGCCCGAAGGGCCGCTCAGCGTCGAGTCAGAGGTGAATGGCGGCGTGCAAGTGCAGGGTTGGGACAAAGATACTTACTCGGTGACAGCTTGCAAAGCGGCGGACGCCTCCAGCAATGACGTCGAGCGCATCTTTTCACAAATAATACTTTCTGTTGAAAACGGGAGGGTTTCTGTCAGCGGCCCTTCCGGACATGATAATTGGACGGTCTTTCTTCTGGTCCGAGCACCGAGGTCGGCAAATCTCCAGCTTCGGGCCAATAACGGTCCTGTTTCCATTTACGACCTCGATGGCAAGGTAGAGGCGCGGGCCATAAATGGTCCAATTTCTTTGCAGGGGTTCTCCGGTGAAGCGGACATTTCCGCTGTGAATGGCCCTATCGACTTGGTCGGGAATTCTGGCAAGCTGCGGCTTCACACCGAAAACGGGCCTATATCGGTCTCGTTGAGCGGAGATGCTTGGAAAGGTTCGGGGCTGGAGGCCGACGCTCAGAATGGCCCAGTGACTCTTCATGTTCCGAGAAATTATCAATCCAGCTTGCTGGTGGAATCCGATGGCCATTCTCCGATGAGTTGCCAGGCCAGTTTTTGCAATGATGCGCGCAAAACCTGGGATGAGGACCGACGACGGATTGAGTTCGGCAATGCTCCGCCGGTAATTCACCTATCGACTGTCAACGGGCCCATTGCTGTCAAACAAATATAGACGAGACGGTAAGAGCTGCTTTCTTAGTCGTGGGATAAACGTAAGGCGCATAGACGTCCATCGCCGATACCGTTAAAATTTGTCGCATGCTTCTGGAATCCGGCGTAGCGCAGCCCATTGCCGTGGATGAGGCCGCGAGTCTGGCACGCGAGCTCTATGATCTGGATGTCACGGCGACGTCCTTGCCGGGCGAATACGACGATAATTTCCATTTGATTGCGGCGGATGGGGCGCAGTTTGTGCTGAAGGTGATGCATCCTGCGCGCGAGCGTTCGTTCATCGATTTGCAGTGCCAGGCGCTGGTACATCTCGCGAAGCACGCCGAAGACGTTGTCCTCCCGCGAGTTATTCCAACCCAGCGCGGCGAACTGCAAACGGAGATCACGGCAGCCGACGGCACGAAGCGCTTGGTGTGGCTGCTGACGTTCGTGCCCGGTACGGTGTTGGCCAGGGTTTGTCCACATAGTGAGGAACTTCTCACGAGCCTGGGGCGGCTGCTAGCCACGATCGATTCTGGCCTGCTAAGTTTTTCTCATCCGGCCGCGCAACGTGAATTGAAATGGGATTTATCCGCCGCCGGATGGATCAAAGAACATCTAGCCGAAATTGCCAGTCCGTCGCGCCGCTTACTCGTCGAAAAATTTCTGACACTCTATGACTCGGAGATCGTTCCCGCGCCGGGGCGTTTTCGGCGCAGTGTAATTTATGGGGATGCTAACGATTACAACCTGCTGGTAAGCGATCCGTGGCCGCTGCCTCGCAAAGCCGTGAGCGTTATCGATTTTGGCGACATGCATTATGGGATGACCGTTTCCGAAGTGGCGATCGCCGCGGCTTACGCTACGCTGGGCAAAAGAGATGTACTGCGGGCCGCCGCATCGGTCATAGCTGGATATCACGAGGTATTTCCGCTGCAAGAAGTGGAGATCGCAGCGTTATACAACTTGATCGGCATGCGGCTAGCGGTCAGCGTTACCAATTCCGCGCGTCGCAAAACGATCAAGTCGGACGACGCGTATGTCACCGTTAGTGAAGCGCCTGCTTGGGAGGCGCTCGAGCGGATGGCAAAAATTAATGGCCGTTTCGCGCACTATACATTTAGGCACGCCTGCGGACTTAGCGCCGTTCCGCAAAATGAAAAGGTGCAGCGATGGCTCGAAAAAAATGGGTCAAGTGCTGCTTCGTTATTCGATGTGGATTTGAGAACCGCTTCGCGTATCGTCCTGGACTTGAGTGTTGGCAGCGAATTTCTCAGTGCCGATCCGCGCGAATCTGAAACGTCCGTATTGGCCAGAAAAATTTGCGCGCTCATGGAGGAAGCAAAAGTCTCGATTGCCATCGGCCGTTATGACGAAGCGCGTTTGTTGTACAGCTCCCCGTTGTTCGGCGCGGATCCAAGCCAACTGGAAGAGCGGCGAACCATTCATTTGGGAATGGATCTATTCGCGGAGCCGGGCACCGCGATCCGTGCGCCGCTAGCTGGCGTAATTCACACGTTGGCGAACAATGCCGCGCCGCTTGATTACGGTCCGCTGGTAATTTTGAAGCACGACGCGGGCGATGCCGGTGTGTTTTTTACTTTGTATGGGCACCTCGACAAGGAATCGCTCGCGCGCTTGAAAATCGGCCAGCGCCTCGCTCGCGGAGAAAAATTCGCGCGCCTCGGTGGGTCTCAGGAAAACGGCGGCTGGCCACCACACCTTCATTTCCAAATTATTCTTGACTTGCTTGAATTAGGCGCAGATTTTCCGGGTGTTGCTTATGCTTCGCAGCGTGCGCTTTGGACCTGTCTTTCGCCTGATCCCAATCTGCTGGTAGGTATTCCGAAGAACCGTTTTCCAACCCAGGATCACACCCTGCACGAAACCGTGACTACGCGTCGAGAGTTGTTGGGCAAAAACCTCAGCATCTCGTACGATAAGCCGCTGAAAATCGTGCGCGGCTGGATGCAACATCTTTACGACGAAAGCGGACGCGCCTTTTTAGACTTTTACAACAATGTACCGCTGCTAGGGCATAGCCATCCGCGAGTGGTGCAAGCGGTCCAGAAACAAATCGGATTGCTCAATACCAATACGCGATATGTGCACGATCTTGTTAACCGGTATGCGGAGCGACTCACGCAACATCTGTCCGAACCGTTGCGTGTGTGTTTCTTCGTTAATTCCGGCAGTGAAGCCAACGAGTTGGCACTCAGGCTCGCGCGCACGCATACAAAGCGCGAGGACATCATCGTTTTGGAGCACGCTTACCATGGGAATACTTCGACGTTAATCGACATCAGTCCTTATAAATTTGATGGGCCTGGCGGCGATGGCCGGAAACCGTGGGTTCACGTCGCGTGCATGCCCGATGACTATCGCGGAAAATGCCGGCGCGATGATCCGCAGGCGGGAACAAAATACGCGGCTCATGTGGACGAAATTTTGGACGACATGAGCAAGCAGGGCCGCGCACCGGCGGCGTACATCGCTGAGACACTTCCAAGTGTCGGTGGCCAAATAGTTTTCCCGCCAAAGTATCTGGAGCAGGTATATAGGCGCGTTCGTGGTGCCGGAGGGCTGTGCATCGCGGACGAAGTCCAAGTCGGATTCGGCCGCCTGGGTACGCACTTCTGGGGTTTTGAAACGCAAAATGTGGTCCCCGACATCGTTGTTCTGGGAAAGCCCATCGGCAATGGCTTTCCGCTGGCAGCAGTAATCACTACGCCAGAAATTGTGCGGTCCTTCGACAATGGCATGGAATTTTTTAGCACCTTCGGAGGTAATCCGGTGGCCTGCGCCGCGGGATTGGCGGTGCTGAAAGTGGTGGAAGAAGAAAATTTACAGGAACGCGCGCTTCGGGTGGGAAATTACCTAAAGGAATTGCTGCTCGCGCTGCAAAGGCAGTATCCGATCATCGGCGATGTGCGTGGCTCGGGTTTGTTCCTGGGTGTCGACCTAGTTTTGGATCCCGTCACGCGGTCAGCGGCAACCGCGCAGGCGGCATACGTGGTAAACCGGCTTCGCGAATGCGGTGTCCTCACCGGAACCGACGGGCCTTTCAACAATGTCATCAAGCTTCGGCCGCCGCTGATGATTTCGGAACTCGACGTGGATGTCTTCATGAGAATCTTCCGAAGGGTGTTGGCCGAAGATCCCGCGCAGCCCATATAACATATGGATAGTTGACAAATAGGTAAGCATGCGCATACGCTCAAGACGCGATGGAGCTAGACGCTTCCCTCACCTGGCCTGCGCTGGCGCTGACTCCTGGGCTGGCGTGCCGGTTGTGTGCTCGTTTGTTGCGCAAGTTTGGATCGCCTGATCGCATATTACTCCGGCTTGAACTCTTGCGAGGTTCTGGCTACGCTTTTTGACCTGGAGATGAAAGGTGTGGTTCGGCAGTTGCCGGGCAAACAATTCAGTAAAGTTATGTTGTAACTGGATTTAGGTATCAAATCAGGTTAGTAAATCGGCGCGTGTCGTTGCGGAAGAAGCACCCGGATGCGCAATCTCCGCATCTGGTAAGGTAGCGAGAAGGACACACTCCCCTGCGGTCGACCCTTCCTGCGGCAGATTACGGAGTTACAAAAGCAACATGGCTCGTTCGTTAGTAATTGTGGAATCGCCGGCAAAGGCGAAAACAATCAACAAATATCTGGGGCGGGAATATACCGTTAAGGCCTCCCTGGGTCACGTCTTGGATCTCCCTAAAAAGACGTTGGGCATTCTTCTGCCTGGCAGTGAAAACGGAAAAAAGAAAAAGAAGAAGCGCAAGACCAAGGCAAAAGCGAAAGAGGGCGAGAAGGTCGTCGAGGAGAAGAAGCCGCCGAAGCCCGTGATGGTCACCGCGGAAAACATTTTTGAGCCGACCCTGGAAGTCATTCCCGGGAAGGTCAAGGTAATTGCGGACCTGCGCAAAGCCGCCGAAAACGCACCCAATGTTTATCTGGCCACTGACCCTGACCGCGAAGGCGAAGCCATCTCGCAGCACCTGCTCGATACATTGGCCACCAAGAAGTCGGATCGCGCAAAATATCGGCGCGTAATGTTCAACGAGATTACACCTAAGGCTATCAAGGCAGCTTTCGCGAAGGCAGGCGACGTAAATGGCGATCTGGTGGACGCGCAACAGGCGCGGCGTGTTCTTGACCGCCTGGTGGGCTACAAAGTTTCTCCCATACTTTGGAATAAAGTACGCCGTGGGCTATCTGCCGGTCGGGTACAAACGGTGGCGCTGCGACTGATTGTGGAACGGGAAGTTCAGATTCGTGAATTCATGCCGCAGGAATATTGGAGCATCCACGCGATGCTGGATTCCGGCGAGCCGCCGCTCTTTGAGGCCAAGCTTTTTAAGCACAAAGGCGAGGATATTGAAGTTTCCAATCAAGAAACCGCGGACCAAATCGTTGCAGCCGTAAGTGATGTCCAGTGGCAGGTTGCCAACGTCACGCAGAAAGAGAAGCGCCGCAACCCGCCTCCTCCGTTCACGACTTCCAAGTTGCAACAGGCCGCTTACAACCGGTTGCGCTACACCGCAAAACGGACCATGTCGCTGGCCCAGAAGCTTTACGAAGGAGTTGAGCTTGGCGAAGAAGGATCGGTGGCGCTGATCACCTATATGCGCACCGATTCGGTGAACGTTTCGGCGGATGCTCTCGCGCAAGTGCGAGAATTGATTCCCGAACGTTTCGGTTCGAATTATTTGCCGGAAAAGCCCAATTACTACAAATCGAAAAAAGACGCGCAGGAAGCTCACGAAGCGGTTCGGCCGACCGACGCCATGCGCGCGCCGGAAGATGTTCGCAAATATCTGGAAGACGATCTTTTCAAGCTGTATCAATTGATCTGGCAGCGCTTCGTTGCGTCACAAATGCTGCCCGCGATTTTCGATCAAACCACGATTGACATTACAGCAGGCGATTACACCTTTCGCGCCAGCGGTTCGGTACAGAAATTTGACGGATACTTGCGTGTTTATCAAACGCCTGCATCCATCGCCGACCGCGAAGAGGACGAGAAAGCCGACGAGGGCGAAGGCAATGCTTTGCCACGCGTCACCGAAGGGCAAATCCTGCGCCTGGACAAAATTCGGCCGGACCAGCACTTCACTGAACCTCCGCCGCGCTACAACGACGCTACGCTGGTGAAGGATCTTGAAGAAAAGGGCATCGGCCGCCCGTCTACGTACGCTTCCATCATTTCCACGCTGGTGGAGCGCGAATACGTCAAGAAAGATCAGGGGCGCTTTACACCGACGATGCTGGGAGAGCGAGTCAGCGTGTTATTGATCCGCAGCTTCGAAGATATTTTTGATGTCACCTTTACTGCGCGCCTAGAAGACGAGCTGGACGAGATCGAAGAAGGTAAGCTCGGTTGGCGCACGGCGGTCGGCGAATTCTGGGATAAGTTCGTAATCGATCTGGACAAAGCTGACGACGAGATGCTTTCCTACAAAGCCGGCATTCCCACAGGGAAAAAGTGTGAAAAGTGCGGTGAAGGCGAATTGCTGGAGCGCATCAGCCGCCATGGATTTTTTCTGGGCTGCTCGCGTTATCCAGATTGCGAGTTTATCGAGGACCTGTCCCCGGAAGTGCCTCCAGGGGATGAAAATAAAATTGAATACTGCGATAACTGCGGTAAGGAAATGGCTATCAAACGTGGACGTTTTGGCGTGTTTCTGGCCTGCACAGGGTATCCCGATTGCAAAACTACGCGACGCCTGGTGGAAGGCACGCGCATCGCGCGCCAGCCCGATGAGCCGCTGGATGAAAAGTGCACTCTGTGCGATTCCGGCTTGGTAAAGAAACACGGACGTTTTGGCGAATTCATCGGCTGCTCAAATTATCCGAAGTGCAAATACACGCGGCCGATCACCATGGGCATCAAATGTCCAAAGTGCAACGAAGGGGAATTCGTTCGTCGCGGAAGCGCCGGAAAAGGCGGACGAGGACGACCCCGCGTTTTCTATGGATGTTCGCGTTATCCCGATTGTGATTTCACTACTCCACACATGCCCATCGCGGAGTCGTGCCCCAAGTGCGGCGCTCCATTCATTGTCGAAAAACGTAGCAAGATCGGAACCGTCCGTACCTGTCTGAAGGACGGCTGCGACTTTGAGGTGCTCGCACCGGAAGCACAGCCGGCCGTGACCGCTGAAGAGGTTGTTCCCGAGCCAGCAAAAGTCTGAATCTCCCCATCAGTTTTCAATCTAGACATACAGCGTTCTGAACTCCTATACACATCCTAATGTTTAGGTATGATTTTGCATGGAGTCCAGCCTGACAGATGAAACAAGCGATCGAAAGTTATCTCGAATATCTTGTTTCGGTTAAAAATTCCTCACCCCATACCATCTCGAATTACGGTAAAGATCTGCGCCAGTTTGTGGCGTTTCTAACACCGGCTGGAATGTCACTCCCGGTGCTGAGCACGATTAACCACGGGATCATTCGTGAATTTGTAGCCCACTTACACGAACAAGGCCTCAAGAAGTCTTCCGTTGCCCGTAAACTCGCGACTTTACGATCATTTTTTAAATACTGTGTACGCGAGGGAATCTTAAACGAAAGCCCGGCACGTCTGGTACCCACGCCGAAATTGCCGAAGCGCATACCTTCGATTCTTTCAGCGGAAGAGATGAATAGTTTTTTGAATCACCTGGCGGACATGGGCGGATCGCTGCCGAAGAGTAAAAGCAAATCAAAAACACAATGGTCGTCCGCAGTAGCTCTGGCATTGAGAATCGAACCGAAGCTTCGCGCAGAAGGTTTACTGCTGCGTCGCGACCGCGCCCTGCTGGAACTTCTATATGCGGCGGGGCTACGCGTCAGCGAATTGACCGGTTTGGATCTCGTCGATATTGAACGAAGGGAGCGAATGATCCGGGTAACCGGCAAAGGCAACAAGGAACGCATTGTGCCGTACGGCAACAAGGCGCAGGAGGCTCTTGATAAATACTGGCCGTTGCGAGAGCAATTGTTGCTGCAAACATCCGGAGGCTATGCCAGCAGCACCGCGACTCCGCACAGCGAAGCAGTCTTTTTAAATTACGCCGGCCGGCGCCTCACCCAACGCTCAGTCGGCCGCATCGTCAAAAAATACGTACGCCTGGTAAACATGAACTGGGATTTGCACCCCCATTCCCTGCGACATGCTTTCGCCACGCATTTGTTAGCCGATGGCGCCGACCTTCGCGCCATTCAGGAATTGTTAGGGCACCAATCGCTTTCTACTACGCAAAAATATACACATGCGTCGATCCGCCAGCTGATGGACATCTACGACAAGGCTCACCCGCACGCTTAGGCACTTTTGTAGACAGGATCAAACCTATTCACGCGCCTTCGTTGCGTGCGACCCGTGAGTGATTGCGCCGCCGGCGCGCAAAGCCGCCCCGACTACGACGGCTTCGGCAAGCTCCTGATGGTGGGAAACGCGCGAATTGCAACTGCAGCATGCTAGTTAAGGCTATTTTTTTCTGCCGGCCGTTAGATGCAAGATCAGGGATCTGCCGCCTATGCCTATTTACTGCGCGTTGTTTACTGCGTGTTGTTTACTGTGTTTACTGCGTTGACGGAATTGAGCCGCAAATCATATAATTGTGGTTTGTCTTTACAGGGTGGAGGCTTATGTACGCGGTAATCAAAACCGGGGGCAAGCAGTACCGTGTCGCGCCGGGCGATATTATTCGAATTGAAAGAGTTAGCGGCGATGTCGGGGAAGTCGTGAATTTTGGATCTGTTTTGGCGGTGCACACGGAGGACAAGAAAGTTCTCTCCGGATCGGACGCTTCCAAAGCCAAGGTGACTGGAAAGATCGTGCAACAGGGGCGCTCCAAGAAAGTCACTGTGCTGAAATTCAAGAAGACCAATCAGTACAAGATTTCTCGCGGCCATCGCCAGAATTACACGGCGGTACAGGTCAGCGACATCTCGCTGTAGTTACAAGCCATAATAATTTATTCAGTAGGATTTAACGCAACTTTCCCGAAAAGGATTTCATCATGGCACATAAGAAAGGCGGCGGCTCCTCTACAAACGGCCGCGATTCACATGGTCAGAGGCTTGGCGTGAAGCGCTTCGGCGGGGAGTTTGTGAACGCTGGAACTATTCTCATCCGCCAGCGCGGCACCAAGCATCAGGCCGGTGTCAACGTTGGGCAGGGCAAGGACGACACGCTGTTTGCCCTGGTCACGGGGATCGTGCAGTTCCAGGATAAAGGCCGAAACGGGCGCTTTATTAGCGTGCAGCCCGCCGACGAAGCGAAATCTGCGACGAACTGAACGGTATCGGCACTATGAATTCAGGCGGACTTCGGTCTGCGATATTTTGGCGGTCCCGGTCATCCGGGACCGCTTTGTTTTTGCAACAATTTCTGGGCTAGGAGCTCAAAGGACGTTTCGTGTTCGCCGATGAAGCAAAAATATTCGTAAAGGGAGGCCATGGCGGCAACGGCTGCGTGGCGTTTCGGCGCGAAAAATATGTTCCGCGAGGCGGCCCATCTGGCGGAGACGGGGGCCATGGCGCAAGTATTTATCTGGAAGCGAACATCAACGACAACACCCTGCTGCGATATCGCTATAACCGCGAGTTCAAAGCCGACCGTGGGCGTCACGGCGAAGGCTCCAATTGCAGCGGGCAATCTGGCGAAGACATGGTGCTGCTGGTTCCGGTAGGCACGGTGGTATTCGATGGGCAAACGAATGAGACCATCGCGGACCTGGCCTCACCTGGCCAGCGCGTTCTTGTAGCGCACGGGGGGCGCGGTGGGCGCGGCAACCAGCATTTCGCCAAACCGTGGCATCAAGCTCCTCGCGAACATGAAGAAGGTCAGGACGGCGAAGAGCGTCACCTGCGTCTGGAGTTGAAATTACTTGCCGACGTGGGCCTGGTTGGATTCCCAAATGCGGGGAAGTCCACCTTAATCTCCGTGATTTCCGCGGCGCGCCCCAAAATTGCAAATTATCCGTTCACCACGCTTGAGCCAAATCTCGGCGTGGTAAACGCCGATGGGGGAACCGGCGCGCACGGAACCGAGTTAGGGCGCACGTTCGTAGTCGCTGATCTTCCTGGACTGATTGAGGGCGCGCACGAGGGCGCCGGTCTGGGAATGCGTTTTCTTCGTCACGTGGAACGTACAAGGCTGCTGGTGCATCTGATCGACACCAGCGATTCGAACGACGACGATCCGGTGCACTCTTATGAAGTTATTTCGGGGGAGCTGGCGGCCTTTAGCAAAACTCTTACGGATAAGCCCGTGATCGTGGTGGCCACGAAGCTCGATGCCACTACACACCGCACACGACTCGAAGCGTTACGCGATTTCTGCCAGCGGGAAGGTCTTGAATTTCATTCCATCTCCGCCGCTACCGGCGAAGGTGTAAAGGAGCTGGTCCGCTCTATCGCGGATGCCTTGGACAAAATTCCTAAGCCCGCACCTGACGCTGCCGACGCGCTTGATGCTGCAGATGGTCAAATGGCTGACGTCGCGCCAGCCACTGCGGTCCCTACTAGCGTGCATGACGCTAATGCGCCGCTAGTAAGCCGCGACGAAAAATCATGAGAGAATTGGGACATCGCGCCCAGCTTGCAGTGTGGGCGGTCACTTTAATCCCGGAGAAGCATTGACCACCGCGCAAGCCCACCGCACCGCTGCCAAGCATCATCCGCGTCGCATCGCTGTTTTTGGTGGATCATTTGATCCCATCCACAACGGTCACCTGGCCCTCGCTCGCGCGGCCGACCGGCGCTTCAATTTTGACGAAATTCATTTCATTGCGGCCAGCCGGCCTCCCCACAAACTGAAACAACATCTCGCGCCTTTTACGCACCGTTTTGCGATGGTTTCTCTGGCTTGCACGGAACATCCGCACTTCGTTCCGTCATTGGCCGAAGCAGGGGAAGACTTCAGTGGGACACAATTGCACTATTCCGTCGACACCGTGCGTTATTTTCGGCACAGCTACAACCACGCCGGCGACCGGGTTTTTTTTATCATTGGCGCCGACGCATTTCTGGATATTCCGATGTGGAAGGAATACGAAACGCTTCTGGGGTTGTGCGATTTCATCGTCGCCAATCGCCCGGGCATTCGCCCGGAAGCGCTGCGACTGGTGATTCCGCCGGACTTGATTGCACGTCCAGATGTTAAAAAAGAAACGGAAGCTGCGCACCCTTCGCAGGTGGTCGCGCACCTGCATCGCAGCACCGTTTATCTTCTGGAAAATGTGAACAGCGATATTTCCGCAACAGATATTCGACGGCGGGCGAATCGCGGTCAATCGATTCACGGGCTTGTGGCTGCCCGTGTTGAGGAATACATTCTGAAACAAAGGTTATACCAGTGAAACTAGAATCCTTTCCAAAAGGTGTGCAACTGGCCGTTCATGCGGCGCAGGAAAAAAAAGCGGGAGCCATTACCGTTCTCGATTTGAGCGGCTTGGGGGCGTTCACGGAGTACTTCGTAATCTGCACCGGATTCAGCACGCCGCAGGTGCAGGCCATTTGCACCGAGGTTGAAGAGCAATTGTACAAACACGCGCAGCGCTCCCCAGCGCACCGCGAAGGACAGCGGTCCGCCGAATGGGCGCTCCTTGATTTTGGAGGCTTCGTCGTTCACGTGTTCAGCGAACAGGCGCGCCGCTACTACGACCTGGAGCGCTTGTGGCGCTCCGCACCGAAGCTGGAAATCCCGGATTCGCCTGAAAGTCTGGGCCACGATAGCGTGCGCCATCGCAACTCAGGAGATCACGGACACTTCCCGGGCGAAGCAGTTTCCTGATGGCCTAAAAGAAAATGCGCCTGAAGCTGGTCATGCTTGGCAAGACCCGCCGGCCCGAGCTTAGCGTCATCATTGATGATTACGTGAAACGCATAAGCCGTTACGCGCCCATCGAAGTAACCGAACTGCGCGAATCGGAAGCGGCACTAAAAAAATTTGCCTTCGACCAACCGTCGACCATCGTGTTGCTCGACGATGCGGGAAAAACCCTGGATTCCAAAGACTTTGCCAAATGGCTCGGCGAACATCGCGACCGAAGCACCCGCCAATTGATATTCGTGTGCGGCGGAGCTGAGGGTTTCCCGGAAGACATTCGGCGCCAGGCTCAGCAACAGGTATCGCTCAGCGCCATGACCTACTCGCACGAACTTGCGCGTGTTATGCTCGCAGAGCAGCTCTACCGTGCTTTTGCAATTCTCGCCGGCAGCGCCTATCCAAAGTAGTTTGTGCATTCGAAAGCAGCAACTATGTCCATTCGCATCATCGCCGATGTAAATGAGCCCTCAGCCACGATCGAAATTCCGCTCGATAAGCCTTTGCCCGATTACGATCTTGATCACCTGGAACAGCCGACGCCGCGCGATGTCGACTCTATTCTGGTTTCCCAGGGCTTTCGCGATCTCGTCGACGATGCGCGCGGCGTTTTGATGGACCTGCTGGTTCACCCGCCTTTTCAGGCAGGCGCTCCGGAAAACGCGAAACTGGATTCCACGCATTCCAAGCCTCCAGCGCTTGAGCTGGTTCAATTGACTGGCGCGATTTGTCCCGGTGACGACGAAGTGTACCGTCCCGGTTTGTGGATCGTCTTGTCCGATCCACATGCAAGAGCAAAGACGGCGATGCCTGCAGCCACGCAAGACCGCATTCATTGCATCGCTGGGGAACTCGTGAAGCGCCTGCAATTGCTGTAGGAAGATATCTTGCCGGCTTACTCGAGGTGTCGCTCTTGACGTTTCAGCGAGCGATCCACACACTTCTTTGGTTTTTCGCGAATAATCCAAGCCATTCGAAGGGACTCTGATGCCCGAAGAAAAGGGATTGCTTATTGTTTACACCGGACCGGGCAAGGGTAAAACCACTTGCGCGCTAGGTACCGCATTTCGCGCCGTTGGTCAGGGCATGCGCGTTTTGATGGTGCAATTTATCAAGGGCTCCTGGCATTACGGTGAACTGGACGCGGCCAAAATGCTGGGCGACGACAAATTTGAAATCCGGCCCATGGGACGGGGATTCGTAAAAATCGGCGGCGCGGAAACCGATCCCGAAGATATCAAGTTGGCACAGGAGTGCTGGAAGGCAGGCCGCGAAGCAATTTACGGCGGGAAATACGATCTGGTGATCCTCGACGAGATCAACTACACCATCAGTTACAAAATGCTCGACCCCGCCGAAGTTGCGGAAGCATTAAAAAATCGTCCCGAGCGCGTTCACGTAATCTGCACGGGCAGAAATGCCCACCCGCAAATAACCAAGCTAGCGGACCTGGTCACTGAGATGCGCGAGGTGAAACACCCGTATACGAAGGGTATACTGGCACAACGGGGAATCGATTATTAGTACGCAATAATAACTATCCATGACCTGGTTTAAGCGCGACAAAAAAGCCATCGAACAGCGCACTCCTCCTGAAGAACGGCGGGTGCGTACCGAAGGATTGTGGGTCAAGTGCGACTCCTGCCGCACCATCGTTTTCCGCAAAGATTTGGAAGAAAATCTTTTCGTGTGTCCCAAGTGCCAATTCCATTTCAAAATGGATGCCAAGAAGCGTCTGGAAATGTTGCTGGACGGGCATTACACGGAACACGACGCGGGCATGACTTCCTCCGATCCGCTCAATTTTACGGACACCAAGCCATACGCCACGCGACTGACCGAAGCTCGCAAAAAATTAGGAATGAACGATGCGATTATTACAGCGGAAGGCCAACTGAATGGCCGCCCAGTGGTTTGCTGCGCGATGGAGTTTGGGTTCATCGGCGGCTCCATGGGCGCGGTCGTGGGAGAAAAGGTAACCCGCGGGATCGAGTTAGCTATCGAAACGCGACAGCCGTTCATTGCTGTGTCCTGCTCCGGCGGCGCGCGCATGATGGAAGGAACGATCAGCTTGATGCAGCTCGCAAAAGTTTCCGCGGCGCTAGCTAAACTTGATGACGCCAGGCTGCCTTATATTTCTTTGCTCACGGATCCCACTACTGGTGGCGTTACCGCCAGCTTCGCGATGCTCGGTGACTTAAACATCGCCGAGCCCGGCGCGTTGATCGGCTTTGCCGGCCCGCGCGTAATTGAGCAGACCATCGGCCAGAAATTGCCCGAAGGTTTCCAACGCTCAGAATTTTTGCTGGAACATGGGTTTCTGGATGCCATCGTGCCGCGCAAAGATCTGAAGTCCTTCATCGGGACTTCGCTTGATCTGCTGCTGAACTGATTTCCGCAGACATGGATTACTCCGCCGCGGTAACCTACCTGCTTTCTCTCGGCCGGGAATTAGCCGCACCCACGCAGGCCGCTGCGGCCAAATTCAATCTGGAAAATATAACGGTCCTCGACGAACGACTGGGTCATCCCAGTCGCGCATATCCCAGTGCGCATATTGCAGGCACGAATGGGAAAGGATCGTCGGCAGCTTTTCTCGAATCGATCTTGCGACACGCCGGGTTGCGGACTGGACTCAATACCTCTCCTCATTTGGAAAAAATTAACGAACGGATCCGAATCGATGGGCAAGAAATTAGCGACGAAGATTTTGCCACGGTATTTACGCGAATCCAGGGGACCATCGAGCAACTACTTGCCGATGGCAAAGTGCGCGCTCATCCCACCTATTTCGAATGCGTCACGGCCATGGCCATGGAATTCTTCGCCAAGCAACGAGTGGAATTTGCAGTTTTTGAAGTGGGACTAGGCGGCCGACTGGACGCCACAAACATTCTCGCGCCGGCGGTAACTATCATTACCCCCATCGATTTTGACCACGAAAATTTCCTGGGTCACTCCTTGCGCGAAATTGCTACTGAGAAGGCCGGAATTCTGAAACTGAATACCCCAGTTGTAGTCGCTCCACAACTTCCTGAAGCTCGCGAAGTAATCCTCAAACGCGCCACGGAGCTAGGGTGCCCGATGGTCGAAACCAATGTGGCGTATTGCATTCGGGAAAAATCGGCCAACGCAACGCAGGCGAGGTCACAAAGCGTTCCCGAAGGTGCCGTGACAACGACCATTCTAGAAGTGACATCCGGCCGGTCCCTTGATATCGCCCCATCTTTGCCGGGCCATTTCCAGGTTCAAAACGCGCTTAACGCTGTTGCAGCTGCGCGGGTCCTCGCCAGTGGTGGTTTACGGGTCACCGACGAGGCGATCGCCAACGGCATCTCGAACACAGTGTGGCCTGGACGCCTGGAGAAACTGCAAGTGCATCCGGATGTTTATCTCGATGGCGCGCACAATCCAGCCGCAGCTCGTGAGTTGGCGGCATTTTTCGCCGAGAACTTCGGGTCACGCAAAATCTGGCTTATCTACGGAGCGCTGCGAGACAAATCCGTGGACGAAGTAGCGGGGTGGCTGTTTCCTCTGGCCGGCGAAGTAGTTTTAACCGAACCGCGCACGCCACGTGCTATATCCGCTTTACAATTGGCCGAGATCGTCGGGTATCACGCGCGCCACTCCGAGACTATCCCCGACGCAGAAAAAGCCTTCGACCATGTCTTAGCCAAAGCTCAGCCTGGGGACGCCATTTTCATCTGCGGCTCTCTTTATCTGATCGGCCAGCTTCGCGCGTATTGGAAAAATCGCGCGCGAGTCGCCGCAAACACCAAAACACCGTAGAATATTCGCCTCATCATCTGCATTGTCTTTAAGTGGAACGCGTAATCAAGATGCCTTACAAGAAATCACCGCCGCGCGATAACACAAATCATTTGCATGCCAAACCGCTCGTTGGTGTGATCATGGGCTCTTCTTCTGACTGGGACACACTGGAACCTGCCGCCAAAACTCTGTCGGAGCTGGGCATTCCCCACGAAACAAAAGTCGTCTCCGCGCACCGTACTCCCGATTTGCTGTTCGAATACGCTTCCGGCGCCGAAGCGCGTGGCATCGAGGTGATCATCGCGGGAGCGGGGGGAGCAGCGCATCTTCCGGGCATGACTGCGTCAAAAACAGTGCTGCCCGTTTTAGGTGTACCGGTGGAGTCCAAAGCCCTCAAAGGACTGGACTCGTTGCTCTCTATCGCACAGATGCCTGGCGGAATTCCAGTAGGGACATTGGCCGTGGGCAAGTCGGGGGCAATTAACTCCGCGCTGCTCGCTGCGGCGATTCTGGGCATCAAATATCCGGCGATTCGAGAATCGTTGCGCAAATTTCGCGAGGCCCAAACCAATCGCGTCCTCAAAACTCCAGATCCGTCATCATCGCAATTCGAAAAGGACGGCCTCAAGCCGCGCCGAAATAAGTCCAGGAAATCCTCGTGACCATCGGGATCCTCGGCGGGGGTCAACTGGGTTACATGCTGGCGCTGGCAGGCTATCCGCTTGGTCTGCGGTTCCGTTTCCTTGACCCTTCTCCTGAGGCGCCGGTAGGCCGCATCGCACAACGCGTTACCGCCGATTTTGACGACGAAGCCGCGCTCGAAAAATTTGCCGGCGGACTTGAACTGGTAACTTACGAATTCGAAAATGTTCCCGTCGCTGCTACCAGATTTCTAAGTGAACGCGTTCCGGTCTGTCCTCCACCTGCGGCCTTGGAGGTCGCGCAAGACCGCCTGAAAGAAAAAGCGCTCTTTCGCAAACTGGGAATCGCAACTACGGAGTTTGCGCCAGTCCATAATCTCAAATCGCTGGATGCCGCCGTAGCCTCCATTGGGTTGCCTGCGGTGCTGAAAACTTGTCGCCTGGGTTACGACGGCAAAGGTCAGTGGATACTGCGAACCGCCGCTGATGTAGAGAAGCTAAGAACCGAAATTGCAGACGCTTTCGCAAAAGGTCTGAGCGTGAACGGGACACGAGCCTCACAGGACTTGGCCCCGTTCATCCTGGAGCGCTTTATTTCTTTTACGCGGGAACTTTCCATTCTGGGCGTCCGTGGGCGTAACGGAGACATCGTTTTCTACCCGCTGGTGCAAAATCGCCATCACGGTGGCATTTTGCGGCTTTCCATCGCGCCCGCGCCGTCGCTTACGCCCGGTCTTCAGCGCGAAGCTGAAGACGTCGCTCGCCGCGTTCTTACCGAGCTCGACTATGCCGGCGTTTTGGCCATCGAGTTTTTCGAATATCAAGGCCGCTTGGTGGCCAACGAAATGGCGCCCCGCGTCCACAATAGCGGCCATTGGACGATCGAAGGCGCGGTAACCAGCCAATTCGAAAATCACTTGCGGGCAGTTCTGGATTTACCCCTCGGCTCCACAAAAGTCTATGGCTTCGCGGCTATGCTGAATCTCATTGGCGAAACGCCAGATAGCGCCGAAGTTCTTGCGATACCCGGCGCCCACCTGCACCTCTACGGGAAATCGCCTCGCCCAGGCCGCAAATTAGGCCACATCACCCTTTGGACCAGTTCCTTCGAGCAACTTTCCGCCAGTCTTCGCGCCTTACCGCCATTCTTTCACCAGCCCTCGTTTTGTCTGCATGAGCCATATACCCCCGCCTCTCACAATGAACAATCCCGCTTCGCCTAAGTCTTGAGTCCCCGCCTGATTCGGTCCACAAGTGACGACCCGGCCGGGTTGCTGCTCTTCGAGCTGGGATGCTAGGATTCATGGGTTCCATGTCCCCCCAAAAATCACAGCCCCCGAGAGTCGGGATTCCCTGGCGGACCTCTGCGGAAGAGGTTGCAGTCAATCTCGCCAAGACCAAGAATTATCAGGACGCCGTGCGTGCCGCCGGTGGTGAGCCTGTGCTGCTGTCGCTGCAGCGCCCTCAGGAGCTCCAGGAGCTACTACCTAGCCTCGATGCTTTCGTCCTGCCGGGGAGCCCTGCCGACGTCGCACCGGCCGAATACGGGGAGGTAAATCGCGGCAAATCCGAGCCGCCCGATGCCGCTCGGGAAAACATTGATCGCGCTATTTTGAAGCATGCGTTCAGCGAAAAAAAACCGGTTCTGGCTATTTGTTACGGCTGCCAGCTCCTAAATGTTTATCTGGGTGGCACCCTGATTCAGGATCTGCGCGAAGAAACGGACACGCCGATAGCGCATACCAAGCACGACATGGTTCCTGAGCCGAAGGATGACCCGATCCATGCCGCAACCTTTGAGGAGTCTAGCCGCCTGGCCAAAATTGCCGGAACCGTTGAGGCACCGGTGAATAGCTCACACCATCAGGCCGTGGAGCGCGTCGGGAAGGACTTGCAGGTCACCGCGCATGCCCCGGACGGCACGATCGAGGCCGTTGAGTGGACCGGCGATTCGAACTGGATTGTCGGAGTGCAATGGCATCCCGAACGCATGTTCGGAGATGCCTTTTCTGAAAGGTTGTTTCGGGATTTCATTGCGGCGGCCAGTCAGGTCCGCAATCCGGTCGCGCAAAAAGCTTAGCTCCGACGATCCTGCACATTAAACGGCGTTGATAAGGCGCAGGTCCGCTGAAAAAGTTTATTCGCTTCAAGAACAGTTGGGGGACAGATGATTTCATTGGCGGGCAAGGCGGCACTGATTACCGGAGGTTCCAGAGGCATTGGCGCGGCGGCAGTCAAACTCTTCGCCCAAGCTGGAGCGGACGTGGTTTTCAATTATTACAAGTCCAAGGAGCCTGCCACGCAGGTGCAGCAGGACGCGGCAAAGCACGGCACCCGTGTGGAAGCTTTCAAAGCCGACGTTGGTCGCCACGCGGATAACAGAAAGTTGGTGGACTTCGCCATAGCCCGCCTGGGCCGCCTCGACATCGTGGTTCCCAATGCCGGTGTCTGGAACAACGACGATCTTCCCATCGACAAAATGACCGAGAAACAATGGGACGACATGATGCGCGTGAATCTCACCAGCGTGTACTCCATCATTCATTTCTCCGTGCCGCACATGATCAAACAAAAATCGGGAAAGATCATCCCCATAAGTTCCACGGCAGGGCAGCGCGGTGAATCGCTGCATACGCATTACGGGGCATCCAAAGGCGGAATCATCAGTCTCACCAAAGGGCTGGCCGCTGAACTTGCTCGTCATAATATTCTCGTTAATTCCGTTGCGCCCGGATGGGTTGCCACGGATATGTCCAATGATGTCCTCAATTCGAAAGCGGGCCAAAAAATGGTGGCCGCAGCCATTCCGCTCGGCCGCGCCGCTACTGCGGAAGAAATTGCCGGACCCATCCTGTTTCTGGCTTCCGATCTAGCCAACTTCATGACCGGCGAGGTCATCAATGTAAATGGAGGATCGGTCTTGTGTGGCTGAAGTTTCCAAATGCCTGGATGCGGCTGTCGGGCGCGCTCGTTCTCGCGAGCGCCGCCTGCATCGTTAGCGATGCGGCTATGGCTGCGACGCTTCCAGAGCAAAATCCGGATGCCATGATGCCCGAACAGCGCGTCGCCAAGGCACGCGAGATTCTCCACCAGTTGACTGAAGCTCTGGGCGGCCCCGCCTATCTCGAAGTTCGTGAGCGCGAATGCGATGGCCGCCGGGCGCAATTCGGACATAGCGGCGAACTGATGGGCTTCATCGACTTCAAGGATTACTGGCGTTACCCGGACAAGCATCGCATTGACTACTCAAAGAAGGGCAACATTATCGACGCTTTTGACGGCAACCAGGGCTGGACCATGGATCGCGCCGGTGTCAGTGAAGAACCCGCTCAAGCTGTCTCTGATTTTGCCGCGACGGTGAAATACAACGTGGATAATGTGTTGCGCTTCGGACTCAAAGATCAAAATTTAAATCTGAATTATGCGGGGCAAGGCATCGTCGATATGCGGCCAGTCGATTGGGTGGAAATTTCTGATGATCAGCGTACCTTGCGACTGGGGATTGAGCGCTCCTCGCATTTATTGCTGCACAGCGTCATGACCTCCGTGGACGAAAATACTCAAGAGCGTACCCAGGAAACAACTATCTATACGAACTACCAGCGCAAAGGGGGCGTGATGGTCGCGTTGCAAATCTCGCGCGAGCGCAACGGCCAACGTTACTACCAGGCGTTCTACGACGCCTGCACTTTTGATCCGCATCTTCCGGAAGACATGTTCTCGAAGGCTGCGCTCGAAAAACGCTACGCGCAAGTCGGAAACAAAAAGGACAAAGATAGATACCGCAACGCCCGAGACTGATTCTGTGAAACTGTTCTGAGTACTCACCGCCGAAAATCGCCGGCCCACCGCCTTTCTTCCGGTGTTGACGGCCTTTTGCTAGTCTTGGCGTGCTGATGAAATTAACTCCCCGGCAACAGCATTCTCTGCAATTAATTTGTGACACTTTCGCGCCCGCAGCGGACGGCTGGCCTGCGGCTTCTGAACTGAGCGTTCCCCAAGCGATCGCCGATGCCATGGATTTCAATCCGCGCCGCGGCGATCATAAACAATTCCTGCAACTTCTCAGCTTCTGGGATTCGCAACTGCACAGCATCATTTCGATTACACGTGCGTCGCGCTTCTCGAAACTGTCCGAAGAAGCCCGCGTTCGCGTGTTGCTGTCGTGGGCCGAAAGTTCTCTTGGCCGCCGCCGAGCCGCGTTTCAGGCGTTGCGCAAAGCAGTCTCTTACCTTTACGTGATGTTGCCCAACCTAAAAGGCAAGCGCACCCCGGTGTGGGACAAAATCGGTTACCCGGGTCCTCCTAACCTAGGCGACCGTTCGCTTGCCTCGCGTGAGTTGACCACCCGTGTTCCTCAACAAGACACAAAATTATCCTGTGAGATTTGCATCATCGGTTCGGGGGCCGGTGGTGGAACCGCAGCGGCGGTGCTAGCGGCCGCCGGAAAGGACATCATCATCCTCGAGGCCGGCGGATATTACGACGACGGCGATTTCGACGGCGCAGAGCTGGCCGGCTACCAACGCTTGTATACCGAGGGCGGCTCTGCGGCGACGGCCGATCACAGCGTCGGATTATTGGCGGGGCAATGTTTGGGCGGCGGAACGGTCGTGAATTACACCACGTCGTTTCGAACACCAGATGATATCCGCGGGGAATGGGCGGCTAGTGGCGTTCCATGGTTCACAAGTAATGAATATTCCCGCAGTCTCGATGCCGTGTGCGCGCGGCTTTCAGTAAACAACAATCACAATCGCATTTCCGCTCGCGAGCAGATTCTTGATCGTGGTTTACGCGCTCTGGGCTGGCACGTTGACGCGATGCCGCGCAACGTCGTGGGTTGCGACCAGGGAGAAATTTGTGGCTATTGCGGAGTCGGATGCGCCCTAGGCGCCAAACAATCGGTAACAAAAACTTGGATTGCCGACGCACACAAAAATGGTGCTCGCATCGTCACCGAAACTCGTGCGCAGAAAATTCGCATTGAAGCCGGCCACGCCATGGGCGTCGAAGCGATCTCGAAAACTGGACATCGCATTTGCATTATCTGCAAAACGGTTGTAGTAGCCTGCGGCGCGGTTCATACGCCCGCACTCCTGCGCCGTTCTGGCCTTCGCAACGAACACATCGGCAGGCACCTGCATTTACACCCGGTCTCCAACGTTAATGGTGTGTTCGATGAAGAAATCCGTCCCTGGGAAGGAACGATGCAGGCCATCTACTCTGACGCGCATCGCTCCATGACCGGAAATTTTGGCGTGAAATATGAAACCACCGCTATGCAACCGGTGATCGCCATGGCCGCTCTACCGTGGCGCAATCCAGCACAGCATCGGTTCTTTCTCGAACGGCTTGCAAACACCGTAGGCATTGGCGTTCTTCTCCGCGATAAGGATGGTGGCCGCGTAACTGTGGATCCCCAAGGCCATCCGGTTGCGCACTACGCTCTTTCACCTTTCGACCGTGCGCACTTGCGCAGGGGGTTTATCTTCGCGGCGCGGATCCTTGAAGCGGCGGGCGCCCGCCATATTTTTTCGCCGCATGCAAAATGGTGCGCTTACGAGCCAGGCCGCAATGGCTCGATCGAATCTTTCACCCAGGCTATGGATTCCGCGGGCTGGGATTCCGGGCGACTCGCGCTTTTTTCCTTCCACATCATGGGGACGGCTCGCCTCGGCAGCTCACCAAAGACTTCCGCGACCAATCCCGATGGCGAAACGTGGGAAGTGCGCAATCTTTTCGTGATGGATGGCTCCAGTTTTCCAAGTGCTTCTGGAGTGAACCCGATGATTACCATTGAAGCTATCGCTCATCGCAACGCTTTGGCTCTCGCGACGCGTACATAGACATCCGAGCGATGCGCTGGTGCAGCGAAGAAAACTGGCGCACTTAGACGAATTTAGGGGCCGGACGGTGGTCAGCGGTATAATATTTGAATGCCTCATACTCAGGGAGACGCACTGATGCACGGAACCACAGTTCTGTGCGTGCGGAAGGACAGCAAAGTAGTGCTCATCGCCGATGGCCAGGTAACCATGGGCGATCACGTCATGAAACATACTGCTCGCAAAACACGCCGGCTCTACAACGATAGAGTTATTGCAGGTTTCGCCGGCTCGACCGCCGATGCCATTACTTTGTTTGAACGGTTCGAAAGCAAACTCCAGGAACATTCCGGCAACTTGCAGAAATCCGCGGTCGAGCTGGCCAAAGAATGGCGCAAGGACCGCGCCCTTCGCCATCTGGAAGCGTTACTGATCGTCGCCGACAGCAAAGCCACTTTTATTTTGTCAGGCAACGGGGATGTCATCGAACCCGACGACGGAATTGTATCCATCGGTTCCGGCGGCTCCTACGCCTTAGCCGCAGCACGCGCGTTGACCAAGCACTCCAAGTTAAACGCCAAAGATCTGGCGATGGAAGCCATGCGCATCGCCAGCGAGATTTGCATCTATACGAACGCAAATTTTACTGTTGAGGAGATCTAGGCGGGTTTTTCAACCGCAAAGCTTCGAAGGCGCATCCTATAGTGGGGCTTTCTTGCTGGATCACGCTACAACAAGCTACAAGCCAGTCGCAGTAGCCAAGTATTGGAAGTAACGTAGAAGGAATCGATGCCGTCCAAAACCGATAAAGAGATTGTACTGACTAGCGGCGCCAACGGAACCGCGCCTACCGAAGAGGGAGAACTGCTACCTGCCCTCGACGACATGACGCCGCGAGAAATTGTCGTTGAACTCGATAAGTATATCGTCGGCCAGAACGCTGCAAAGCGCGCCGTGGCCGTGGCTTTGCGCAATCGTGTCCGCAGGCAAAAACTCGCGCCTGAAATCGCTGAAGATATCCTGCCAAAGAATATCTTGATGATCGGTCCCACCGGCGTGGGCAAAACCGAAATTGCTCGCCGTCTCGCACGACTCGCTGGTTGCCCGTTCGTCAAGGTGGAAGCTTCTAAGTACACCGAAGTCGGTTACGTTGGACGCGATGTGGAATCCATGGTGCGCGACCTGGTAGAAACCTCCATCGATATGATTCGCGAGGAAAAGCTTGATGAAGTCGCTGATCGTGCCGAACAAGCTGCCGAGGAGCGCGTGCTGGACTTGCTGCTTCCGCCGTCGCCCGCACCCGCAAGTGGCGCCAGTGAATCGGACGTCACCGCGCAACGCGAACAGACAGACCGGACCCGCGAAAAATTGCGCGTCCAACTTCGCGAAGGCAAGCTCGATCAGCGGATGGTCGATATTGAAGTTCGCGAACGTTCCATGCCATCTTTTGAAATTATTTCCAATCAGGGTGTTGAAGAAATGGACGTCAATATTAAAGACGTCCTCTCCGGAATGTTTGGCCAGCAGAAAAAGAAACGCAAAATGTCCGTGGCCGATGCGTTTGAGTACCTGATCCAGGAAGAAGAAAACAAGCTTCTCGATATGGATCAAGTGACTCGCACCGCGGTGGAACGCGCCGAACAGATGGGCATCATCTTCATCGACGAGATCGATAAAGTTGCCGGCCGCGAATCGGGACATGGCCCGGATGTTTCGCGCGAAGGGGTGCAGCGCGACATTCTGCCGATCATCGAAGGCACGACTGTCAATACTCGGTACGGAATGATTCGCACCGACCATATCCTTTTCATCGCCGCTGGGGCATTTCACGTTAGCAAGCCATCGGATTTAATCCCGGAGCTGCAGGGACGTTTGCCTATTCGTGTCGAACTGCAGTCTCTGAAAGAAGAAGATTTCATCCGCATCCTTACTGAACCTAAAAACGCGTTGCTCAAGCAGTCTGTCGCGTTGCTCGAAACCGAAGGCGTAAAATTGGTCTTCACCGACGATGCGGTAGCCGCGATTGCGCGTTTTGCCACCAGCGTCAACGAGGCAACTGAGAATATTGGCGCGCGCCGGCTGCACACCATTTTGGAAAAAGTTCTCGATGAACTTTCCTTCGAAGCCCCGGATCTAAAGAAAAAGAACGTCAAGATCGATGCCGCCTACGTCACCAAACAACTCGCCGACATCGTCAAGAACCAGGACCTGAGCCGTTACATTCTGTAATCTTCATTACTCCGAAACGGAGAGCCCAACCGAGTGAGCATCTCGCCCGCGAAACTCCGACGGCCAGCCCGCAGGAATTTCGCGTCAAGCCTAACGTCGGGCATTGTACCGGGCGGTCCGTCGTGCAGCGTCTGGATTTGTTTTGTTTTGCTGATCATTACCGGCTGTGGCGCGCCCGGCGAGCCGGTTCCACCTACACCTCCGGTCGCTGTTGCCATCAGCGATCTAACCGCACGCCAGGCCGGTGATGGCGCACAACTCACATTTACGATGCCTGGCAGATCGATCACCGGGGATCGCCTGCTCTCCACCCCCGCAGTCGAGGTTCTTCGCGGAACGGCGAAACTCGATGGCTCGCCGGATTTGAAATCACTGCGCGTGGTCGACACCATTCCCGGTGCCCTGGCCGAGAAATATTTTGTCGGCGATAAGATTCAATTTACTGACCCCCTGAGGCCCGAAGAAACGAAAGCCCAAGAGGGTAAGATCGCGATCTACGCAGCGCGCACCCGTCTGTCACAAAAACGCGCCTCCGCGAATTCCAATATTGTTTCCTTGCGCATCTTTCCGGTAGCTGCGCCGGTCGCATCGGTAGAGACCCGTGTCACCGAGCCTACCATCGAACTCAGCTGGGCTGCGGTGAATCGCACGTCTGCCGGCGATCCGCTGACCGACCCCGTCCAGTACAATATTTATCGTGCTGAACTGGACACTGATTTGATGGACCTAGCGAACCGTGATGTTTCGCAGCTGAATTTAAACGGCAAGCTTCAATTGCTTGCCTCACAACCGGAACTAAACTACAGCGATAAGTCGTTCGAATTCGGCAAGACCTATGCGTACATTGTGCGCTGCGTGATAAACCGAGATGGCATGGCTTTGGAATCGGCCGACTCTAAGCCTGCCGTCCTCACCCCTCGCGATACTTTCCCGCCTGCTGCCCCACAGGCCATTTCCGCTGCAGTATTAACCGGCGAAACCACCAACGCTCTGGTCGTTGATCTTTCATGGTCCATCAACGTTGAACCTGATTTTGCTGGCTATCGCGTCTATAGGACTGAACAGCCGGACACAAAAGGTCAGCTTCTAACAACGGAGTTGTTGCCCACACCCGCTTATCGTGATACCTCTGTACAGCCCGCGCGCCGCTACTGGTATGTAGTCACAGCAGTGGACCGTGCAGGCAATGAAAGTGCACCAAGTCCCCCGGCCCTCGTAGAAACAGCGCAACCATTACCATAATTCCGGGTTGTATCTAAGTCGGAGTTGTTACGTATGTTGGCTCGCCCACAAACTCATGTTCCCCAGCAGTTCCACTTGCTGAGGAACCCCGCCGTGCGCATCGGCCTGCTCGCAGGCGGCGGACTGTCATTGGCTTTTTCTGGTTGGATCTATCTTGCCAACCGAATTCCTGTTTTTGACCGCGTTTCCATTGAGCGCAATCTAGCGGCAGCCGCCATCATGGGAGTGCTCGCATTTATCCCGGTGTTAAGCTTCTTCCGCGAACCCGCGAATTTGCTCATTTCCAGCCTCATTTCTTGGAGCATCCTGACGGTTACCTACTGGATGCTCAGTTTGTTTTTTTCTGCTTTGCGCGAATGGTACAGCACCTTTGAAGTTTTCATGCTCGGCGCGGTTTTGTATTTGATCGCCGCGACGGTTTCCTGGATTGGAAGGTGCATCTGGAAAGCACGCTCCGCGCACTTCGAACACCCTCACCATCGGGCCAGCTGATCCCAAGCATATTTACGGCCGCGACGCGGCTAGATGATATGAATCCCAAGAATTGGGCTTGAAACCATCGTGAGCCGCGTGTTGTGTAATCCAGCGCACGCTTCTCAGCCGCACCTTCATGCGCATGTTGATTCCGGTAAACTACCCTGCGTGGGGTACCCCGGGCAGTAACATTTTTTACTGCATCAAGTTGCTGCCGCCGCAAGGTTCCTCATTCGGTATCCGCGAACATTCTAGACCGGAGTCTGGGCGTTGAATTTTGTCCTTCTCGATCTGAATATTATCCTGGCGATGGCGGCTGCCGCGATAGTCGCCATAGCGATGATCGGCTACGCGTTTTCTCGGCCTGCGGAAAGCTCCGAGGCCGTGGAGCGTAAGCGTCGGCTGCATCTCAACCAGATCGGACGAATCGCTGAGGGCCAGATTGTGGAATTCGCCGAGCACCCGCCGGAGGCTTCAACCAAGCCGAAAACCTTGTTCGGATTCGGGGCCCGGCCGCTGAATGACAATCAATTGCGTCAGCTGGTTTCTTACAGTTACGCAATTTCTGGCGTGACCTATCAGACCGCGCAAGACATTACAGGTCTCGAAGGCCAGATCAGTTTCGAACGCCTAGTGGCCGGTCAACCAGCCAGCGTTAAGTACGATCCCTCAAATCCAAGCGACTCTATTCTGGTAGCGGACGACTGGTCTGGCCTGCGCTGACAGCGGCCAACCCGCATTGTTGCAACTTTGCCGCCCTCCTTTGTCTCGCCAGAGCCTCAAGCCAGGCACTTGAGTTATTCTTGTCTGCGTGATTCCTGACGCCTATCCTTCTTTATGAAGATGATTTTTGCTTCCATTTTCACCACTATCCTGATCGTAGCGATGAGCCTTGGCGCGATGTTCATCCTGGTGCAGACCACTATTTACGTCACCGCCATTCAGTCCACCATGCAGCGTGCTGCGGCCATCGGGGCCGAACTTCTCCTTGGCGTGGTACTCCTGCTTGGCACGGTCTGGCTCGCCACCCATCTCGCTGTTCGCATTTTTGGCAAAAAAAATTCTGCATCCGCTGGAGCGCCGCTTGTCTGATAAGAAAAAGACCCTTTCCACTTCCGCCTCGAATCATCACGATCGCATGGAAGAGTTGCGTAAATTATCCGCGGAGGCCGAAGCCGGTGGCGGGGTTGAGCGCCGAGAAAAGGAACACAAAGCCGGCAAGCTAACTGCTCGCGAACGCATCCACCTGTTGCTCGATGAAAACAGTTTTGAGGAACTGGACAAGTTTGTCCGCCACAACTGCGTCGATTTCGGAATGGAAACTCAGCGCCCGCCTGGTGATGGCTTTGTCACTGGATTTGGGCGCATTGATGGGCGCCTGGTTTACGTTTTCGCGCAGGATTTCACCGTTTTCGGTGGCTCACTCTCAGAAGCCAACGCGCGGAAGATTTGCAAAATAATGGATTTGGCCATGCGCGCAGGCGCTCCACTTATCGGACTGAATGATTCCGGTGGCGCGCGCATTCAGGAAGGTGTTGCTTCGCTCGCGGGTTACGCTGATATTTTTCTGCGCAACACCCTCGCCAGCGGGGTGATTCCGCAGATAAGCGCCATTATGGGCCCATGCGCCGGGGGCGCCGTATATTCTCCAGCGATCACCGACTTCATTTTCATGACTCGCGAAACTTCATACATGTTTGTCACCGGTCCTGACGTAATCAAAACCGTCACCCACGAAGAAGTCACCAAGCAGGAGCTTGGCGGCGCCATGACTCACAACGAAAAGAGTGGCGTCGCGCACTTTATCGCCCGCGATGACGCGGACTGCTTGGCCATGATCCGAGAGTTGATGAGCTTCTTACCGTCAAATAATTTGGAAGACGCTCCGCGGCGCGGCACTTCCGATAGTGCCAACCGTCGTGATGAATCCCTGAACAGCTTAGTGCCTGACGATCCTCAGCAGCCTTACGACATTAAAGACGCGATTCACGCGATCGTGGACGACGGTTACTTTTTCGAGGTGCACGAATATTTCGCCAAGAATCTCGTCGTAGGCTTCGCCCGGCTGGATGGCCGGACCGCCGGCTTCATCGCCAACCAGCCATCATTTCTCGCCGGCGTGCTGGATATCAGCGCTTCAGTAAAGGGCGCCCGCTTCGTGCGCTTCTGCGACGCCTTCAACATTCCGCTGATTACTTTTGAAGACGTGCCTGGTTTTCTTCCTGGGACGCAGCAGGAATTTGGCGGCATCATTCGCCACGGCGCAAAGCTCTTATTCGCATTCGCAGAAGCTACTGTCCCCAAAATCACGATAATTACGCGTAAAGCTTACGGCGGAGCGTACTGCGTGATGGCTAGCAAACATCTGCGCACCGACGCGAACTTCGCGTGGCCGACCGCTGAAATCGCAGTCATGGGCCCAGAAAGCGCAGTGAACATCGTCTATAAACGAGAATTGGATAAGGTTTCTGAATCAAACCGTGAGGTATTGCGTCAGGAAAAAATCGCAGAATTCCGGGAGCGATTCGCCAACCCGTTTGTGGCTGCCGAGCGAGGCTATATTGACGCAGTCATCGAGCCCGCTGAGACCAGGGCGCGCATCATAACTGCTTTGCGAGCCTTGGAAAACAAGCGTGATGTCAATCCGCGCAAAAAACACGGCAACATCCCGTTGTAATTAAGGGCTTGTCATCGCCGCGGGCCAGGCCCATATTGAAAGACAATTCGCTATTTAAGAAGGTATTCCTCTAAGAATTCCACTGTCGTATAAAACTGAAAGTCCTGATTCTGTTTCTTGCGATAGCCATGGCCTTCGTCTTTCGCCATCAAGTACCACACCGGCGTCCCCTGCTTCTTCAACGCCCCAACGATTTGTTCTGATTCGGTCACCGGCACGCGCGGATCGTTCCTTCCCGCAATGACTAGCATAGGCTTCTTGATTTTATCGATGTTATTCATCGGGGCAATTTTTTCCAGAAAATCGTGCATTTTAGGGTCCCGCTCGTCCCCGTATTCGACACGCCGTAAATCTCGGCGATACCCTTCGGTGTGCTCCAAAAACGTAACCAGATTGGACATTCCCACGACGTCCACGGAGCAACGTATACGGTCGCTATAAAAAGTGGAAACCGCCAGAGTCATGTGGCCGCCGTAGCTGCCGCCGGTCACCGCAATTCTGTCGGCGTCCAGTTCCGGCCTGGTGGCCACCCAGCCAAACAACGCATTTATATCCTTGTAGGTGTCCTCGCGTTTGAATCCATTATCCATCAGCGAAAAAGTCTTGCCGTATCCCGTCGACCCTCTCACGTTCGGATAAATCAAGGCGATTCCGAGTTCGTTCAAGTAATAATTTGAACGTCCCAGAAAAACCGGCTGCGATTGCCCTTCTGGTCCGCCATGGATCACTACCAGTAGGGGTCTTTTTCCGGTAAATTTCGCGGCGGGCTTGTACAAAAATCCGGAAATCATTTTTCCATCGAAACTTTTCCAGTGAACCAGTTCGGCCCCGGGAAACACATCGGTTTTCACCGCTGTTTCGCTCACCGTCCAGCGCTCCACCTTGCCGGTTGCCACATCCAGCGAATAGCAATCCCCCGCTCCTTGCGCATTGGTGAGCGAAAAGGCCAAATCATGCTCATCGCGATGCCAACGTACTTCCTGCATGACTCCTGCGGGCAATTTTGGCAGTTTCATTTCTTTTTGGGTCAATGTATCCATCACGTGCAAAACACTCAGGCCTTCTTCATTGGTGACAAAAGCCAAGCGCTTTCCGTCGTGTGAGAGATCAAAGGACTCCACATCCCAAGAAATGTCGCTGGTCAAAAACTTCGGGTTCTTTCCGGACATATCCAGAAAGGCCAGCCGCTGAAATTCCGAGTCCTGATCGCTGGTCACGTAAATTCCTTTGCCATCTTTGCTGAATCGCGCCGACCCGTAGGACACTTTTTCCTTTGCGTCTCGAGGCGTTATGGCTGTCTTCTCTCCGGTTACGGTATTCACCACCCATAGGTAAGTCTCGTTGATGGAAATCTCTTCTTGCAGCAAGATATTTTTGTCGTCAGGAGACCAGTCGATGGGTTGCCAACCGCCACCTTTCAGCTGTGTCAACAGATGATCGGTCTTGGGATCGGCCGGATTCATTACCCACAAATCCGTATCTTCTCCGCTGCGCCTGGTGGAAACATAGGCAATCTGGTCCCCGCCAGAAGACCACGCGCCGAGCAGGTTCCGCGATTTGCCATCGGTCAGCAGTGTTACATTCGCGGTCTCCATGTCGTAGCGGTACAGCTGATACCACTCCCCGCCGCCAATATCTTTCATAAAAATGAAATAGTCGCCCCCATTGGGGTGAAACTCCGCATTCGCTATCGAATCGGGATAAAACGTCAATTGCTGCCGTTCGCCTCCGGGCATCTTTACCAAATGAACTTGCGGTGTCTCCGCAAAACGAGTGCGGATAAGCATCTCACGCCGTGTCGGATGCCAATCCGAAACCACCGCAAAACGGTAGGACCCGTAGCGGCCTGCGGTCTCCGCCAGCGGAGCGGGGATTTTGGGCACGCCATCGACCACCAGATTCTCCGGGGGTGCGATCGCCGCGTCCTGCGCGTATCCCGCGGTGACGCCTGCAAATAAAACGGCGGCCAACATGGTCAAAATTCGCTTGCTCACTCCAACCTCCTTGAAAACACCCTGCTGTCTTGAAACGATTGGACACCTTACCCCAACGCGGACCTTGGGCCAAGCAAACTGCGTGTTAATATTTCGCCGAACCATTCTTCGGGTATGTTCAGAAAAATTCTAGTCGCCAATCGCGGAGAGATTGCCGTGCGCATCCTGCGCGCTTGCCGAGAATTGGGCATTCGCTCTGCTGCAGTATTCAGCGAAGTCGATCGTAAATCTCTGCATGTCCGGCTGGCCGATGAAGCTTACCCCATAGGTCCCGCAGCGTCTGGCGAAAGTTATCTGCGCATCGATAAATTGATGGACGTCGCACGACGCGCCGGTTGTGACGCCTTGCATCCCGGTTACGGCTTCCTCGCGGAAAATTCCGCGCTGCCCCGGGCGTGCGCAGATGCGGGGATCACGTTTATAGGGCCGTCCGCGGAAGCCATGGAAGCTCTAGGCTCCAAAACCGCCGGCCGCCAGCTCGCTCGCCGCTCCGATGTGCCCAGCGTTCCCGGTACAAACGATCCCATCGAAACCATGCAGCAAGCCCAGGCCCTGATCGAAAATATTGGGGTGCCCGTCCTCCTTAAAGCGGTTTCCGGTGGCGGTGGAAAAGGTATGCGCGTTGTAAACCGCCTCAGTGATCTAGCGGCCGCCTTTCGTGATGCGTCCTCCGAAGCCCAGAACAGTTTTGGCGACGGGCGCGTTTATCTCGAAAAATATTTGTTGAAGCCTCGCCACGTGGAAATCCAAATTCTCGCGGATTCTCATGGCCGTGTTGTTTCGCTCGGGGAACGAGAATGTTCCATGCAACGTCGCCATCAAAAAGTCATTGAAGAAGCCCCTTCACCAATCATGACTCCCGACCTGCGCAAAAAAATGGGCGACGCCGCGGTCCGCCTGGCGCGCGCCGGTGGCTATACGAACGCGGGCACGGTAGAATTTCTCGTTGACGCAAATCTCGATTTTTATTTTTTGGAAGTAAACACCCGCTTACAGGTCGAACATCCCGTGACCGAACAGGTTACCGGGCTCGATCTCGTTAAATTACAAATCGCCATCGCCGCCGGCCATCGCTTGCCATTCGCATGGGAAACCATAACGCCGCGTGGCCACGCAATGGAAGTCCGGTTATATGCCGAGGATCCGGACAATAATTTCTTTCCCTCACCCGGAAAAATTCTTTCTCGACACGCGCCCAGCGGTCCGGGCATTCGCCTCGATGAAGGCGTGTATGAAGGCTGGACCGTCCCGAACGATTACGATCCACTGCTTAGTAAACTAATCGCCTGGGGTAATAGCCGCGAAGAAACCATCGCGCGACTACGCCGCTCTCTAGAGGAGTACACGGTCTCCGGCATCAAGACCAACGCTGCTTTGTTCCGCCGAATTCTTCGCGAGCCTGAATTTGTTCGCGGTGAGATTCACACTACCTGGCTTGATGAATTTCTTCTGCGCAAACATCGTGCGGCTCCGATCGAGCAAGGCAGTGAAGATGCCGCCGCGATTGGCGCCGCGGTTTGGCAGGCCATGCAAAATGCAGCCGCATTACCTACGTCATCCTCAGCCGCTGCCGAAGAATCCCAGTCGCGATGGAAGATTGAGGGCCGCAAACAGCAAGTGGACCGCAACCCATGAAATTCGAAGTGCAAATGACATCTCCGGCCGGGACCAGAACTCACACTGTTGAACTCGAATGCCTTGGTAACCAGTGGCGCATCATCCTCAATGGTGAGCAACTTGATGCCGACGTGGCAGAGATTGCTCCGAACACTCTGTCAATTCTTACCCGTGGCGAATCGCACGAAATTCGCGTGGTGCGCTCTGCCGAGGGCCAGCTAAAAATTCAAACTGGTCTTCGCGAATTTACCGCCGCGGTAACCGATCAACGCTCCTGGCGCGGGCGGCGCCTTGGTCACGTCGAAGCGGAAGGGCGCCAGCAGATCACTGCTCCAATGGCGGGCAAGGTAATCCGCGTGCTGGTGAAATTTGGCGAAAAAGTGGAAGTGGATCAGGGCCTGATAGTCGTCGAAGCCATGAAAATGCAAAACGAGATTCGTTCCACAAAATCAGGCACCGTGGAGCGGCTCTTGGCCGAAGAGGGTCAAGCCGTAAACGCGGGTGAAACACTGGTGTGGATTAGTTAGACGCCGACATTGCCTATGGGTGCCTGGTGGGCGATGGCATCTGCTGTTATGCGGTGGCGCCACGCAAACATCCGCGACAACCGTCGCCGCGTGTACGTGCCGCCAACCAACTTTCCAACCCAGCCTAATGGAAATTCGTACTCCACGCGGTCTTCCAGCCAACTCTTGCTTTGGCCATCGGGAATAAATAGATGGGTGTGTTCCCAGCGACGAAACGGCCCAGCGACCATGACGTCGCGAAACATTCGCCCCGGTTCGCAAGCGGTGTGCTCGGACGTCCAGGTTTGGGAGAAAGGACCGACGCGAAGTCGAATCTTTACTCGAGAGCCTGGCTGTTCTATCGAGCCAGTGCGTTCTATGACACGGGCATTTTCCCATGGAGGAGTGAGCCGCGTAAGCGCGTCTGGCTTGGCGTGCCAGGCGTAAACAACCTCTGCGGAGGCGGGCATCTCGCTGCGATAAACGAACAGTTCGCTCACAAAGCAATGATAACTGTATCTGGATTGAACACGGTGGTAACGCTATCAGCGGCGTAATAGTTTTGCGGCGCCGTGACTGGAACGTTCCAGAACATGAGACTGCGGCGCCAATGAAACTACGTAACAAGGCAACTTTTCGCTGGGGGAGGCGGGGTGGACGGGATTTCCGGGAGCTCCCGCAGTATATCAGGGCCGTCACGAGGAATGACCAACGGGGTTGGCCACCCTACTCTAAAAGGTCAGCGTCGCCTGTTTGGCTGCGGAGTATTTTTGAATGTAATTTTTTACCGAATATTTGCGGGCGGTGTTTTCCGAACTCATGTAGCGAACCGTGCCAAATATCGGGCGTTCTGGCCCCCACGGCCGGTCGTACCGCCCCAGACACCAAAAGATTCCGCTGTACGAATTGGGGTTTCGTCCGTCAAGACCGTATTTATTGTTCAGTTCGATAAGAATCGATAGGGCTGATTGAGGTGACTCTGACCATTCAAGAATTTTTTTGCCCCACAACATGCGTAAATAGTTGTGAATATGACCTTCCCGGACAAGCTGTCCTTGCGCGGCGTTCCACAGCGGGTCATGCGTGGAACCGGATTCGAATTCCTCCAGAGTGTACTGATGAGGCCGGGGATCTGTAGAGTGTTGTTCCAAAGTTTTTTGTGCCCACGGTGGAAGCGACACATAGCGATCATAATCCTCGCGGTGAGCCATAAAGTTGTAACCGACTTCACGCCAGGTGATCAGCTGATCTAAGTACTGTTCGGCAGATGCGCTCATATTCCACCAGCCCTCGCGCCCGCCATTGCTTCTCAAGGCTAATTTTTCGGGGTGCCAATTTTCGAGCCGCGCGACTTCGGCAAATACCTGGTGACAGGAAATGTGCCCGAAGTGAAGATGGGGTGAAAGATTGCTGGTACTGTCGAGCTCCGGGTCGTTATGGTCATCACTATATTTCGAGAGCTTGTCTTTCAGGAAGACTTTCAACTTCGCGTAGGCCGCACTGTGACCACCGGTTATGGCTGCTGGCTTCACTTTATGATCAATCGGTAAAGCGTCGAGAGAACCGAGCCTACCTTTAAGTAGCGCGGGCGGTGCCGGAGGCCAGCGCCTTGTAATTGTTGACGCCAACCGTGGCGGCTCATGCAAATCATAAGTAGCCAGCGGATCAGCCCTAGGGAACGCCTCCAGATGAGTGGGCAAAACTTTTTGCAGGTGGCGTCGAAAATCAAATGCACGGACGAACGCTTTGTCTGCGGCACGCAATGGGAGCAAACCGTTTGAGTCCACGGCTTCGAGACGCACACTCAGCTTCTTGGCGGCGACGGTCACCATCCGAGGAACAAAGAAACACGGAAATTCGTCGGTGATCACCATGCAGGCGTCCGCAGCGAACGCTTCAAGAAGCCCCTTGCCGTCTCCAGGCGTCGGCTCGACATAAGGATAGTAAAGGACGCGATACCGCGCGCACGTGGCGGCATTCTCCGCCATGCCATCAATGACGAAACGATGAAAGCGATCACTCGCCCACTGATATCTGCAACGCAGAGCTTCGAAAATTACCAATGGTTTGCGAAGCTCGCGGCAATACTCCAGCGCGCGGTCCAGTGCGAAGTTATAAACAAGACGCCGGTTCGCGATCATCCAATACAGCAAGTAGCCGCCGGAACCTCGTACTGGCGCAGAGTTGCAATTTCGAAGGCGAATGGCTGGGACTAGCTTCGACGAGCTGGTGTCTTCAGCGAAGGCCATAGGCTTCGTTCATGATCATTCCTCAGGATAACGGAGGTTAGTGGTCGGAGCGATACCTTGAGTCCTTGAGGGTTGATGACAACAAGCCGACCGTTCCGGGAGATGGCTCAGTAACCAGATGACCAAAAGTTTTATCTGAGCTTGCGTCTTACCGTGGCACCTCGCCTAGAATGGTAGTACCCAGCACAATCGATTTACGGAGTGCAAAATGTCCGAAGCCTGGAAGACTTGGGAAGGTCAGGCGGTGGATGGCTTCCCGCTGCGCCAATATTTGGGCGGCTCTGACCACAGCGCAGTTTATCTAACACAACTGAATAGTTCCGGCGAGCAGCAGGCCGCGATCAAATTCATTCCGGCGGACGCGTCGGCATACGCACAACTGGCAAAATGGCGCGTTGCTGGCGAGCTAACCCATCCGCATTTATTGCAGCTCATTCGCGTTGGACGCTGGGAGTTTGCGAGCACCAACTTTCTCTACGTGGTGATGGAATATGCGGAAGAAAATCTGGCGGAGATACTGCCGCAACGCTCACTGCAACCGGACGAAGTTCGGCAGGTGTTGGAATCAGCCCTGGATGCGCTGGCTTATCTGCGCGCGCAAGGGCTGGCACATACACGGATTAAACCAGGGAATATCCTGGCGGCAGGCGATCAACTGAAGTTATCGAGCGACACGCTGAGCGAAATCGGCAGCTCGCCGGTGGCTGTGACGCAAACCGGCACTTACGCTGCGCCGGAGTCCGCGACAACGCCAGTCTCGGCGGCCGCCGACCTGTGGTCGCTGGGCGTGACGCTCGTAGAAGCTTTAACGCAACGGACGCCTGTACTCCGCGGCCAATCGGATGTTGAATTGCCGCTACCCGAGGCCATACCGGCGCCGTATCTGGAAATAGCACGGCGCTGTTTGCAGGTGGACCCTTCGCGACGGGCGACCTCAAAGGAGATTTCGGCGCTGTTGAATCCAACTTCGACCGCGCCCTATCGTGACGCAATTCAACACGCTGAGGTTCACACGCCCGCAACACAATCTCCCGAAACTCTTGTTGCAGCACTGGAGCATCCTGAAACGCCCAAAACCTTGCTGGTTGCCGAGAGCGCTGTTGCCGTCGCCGCAGTCGAGCCTACAAAGAAAAGTTTGGCGTCGCAGCAAGTTTCGTTGCTGCCACACACATTGCTTCCGGCTACGCCGGTGCGTGACACAACGACCAAGCCAACGCCACGCAAATCTCGTGTAGCTATTCCGCTGGTCGCGGCGATAATATTGCTCGGCGCGATACTCGTTGCACCGCGCGTGCTCAACCGCTTTTCTCAGTTGCAACCGCAGGCGGCGACCGTAGAGCCGTCAATCGCTCCGGCGCCATCGTCTTTGACACCTCCCAGCACCGCAACCGCGCCAGTTTTGCCCCCACCCACGCAAACCAAGGCCGAGAAACGTGCGGCAGAAAGACAAGTTGCACGGGACAACAACTCCGCCGCCACCGGCGAAACTGTGTCCTCCAGTGAAGCAGTAAGCCCGGTGTCAAGACGTCCGGTTGACGCCGCCGAAGCGCGACCAACAGCCAAATCCGCGAAGGTGGGACAACCAAATCCAGCCCGCGGGGCGGTGCTCTACCAAGTGGTGCCCGATATCTCTCAGCGCGCTCGCGACACCATACAAGGGACGGTTCGCGTGGGCGTAAAAGTTCACGTAGACGACGCCGGCAAAGTGACCGGAGCGGACTTGGACAATTTTTCCAGTAAGTTTTTCGGGGATCAGGCTGTGCAGGTAGCCCGCCGCTGGACTTTCACGCCACCGCAAGTTGACGGACGCAACGCGCCAAGCGAATGGTTGCTGCGCTTCGAATTTACACAGAAAGCGACCAAAGTTTTCCCGACTCAAACCAGCCCGTAAAGACAACGAGCAGGCCGATTCACCTCACTAACATATTTGTGAACGACTAATTTACGCCGGATGAGGTCGTGCAAGGCGCCCGACTTTTGGATTAAGATACATGTCCCAGCGCTTGGGATGCTACCGGCCGATTTCATCGGCCAGTCAGAATCGGCGCGCGCGTTTCGCACTCGGGTTGAGGAGCTAATTTGCGCACGACGCTGAAGATTGTCCTGCCGTTAATCATCAGCGTAGCCGTCATTTCGCTGCTATTTGCCGGTTACCAGGTGCGCACCGAACGGCGCATCCTGCGGAACGATCTTTCCCGCCGTGCGGAAATTCTTGGCGAAAGCTTGCAAGAAAGCGTGGAGCCCCTCCTCGACCACGGGCGAGAGAAAAATCTGCAAAGGCTGGTCGATCGTTTCGGTCAACGCGAACACTTGAAGGGCGTAGCGGTGTATGACACGGGCGGCAACGCGCTGGCCCTCACACCGGGATTGGCGCCAGTTTTTAAATCGCGGCCGGCGACCGCAACACTTGCGGCAGAAAAAGATTCTGGCCATGGACAGTTCCTGAAGGTTGAGGGACAGCCCATACATATTTACGCCCTGCCTTTACACAACAATGGCAAGACCGCGGGTGTTCTGGCGCTTTATCACGACACTACCTACATAGATGTTCAGTTGTCGCACACCCTGCGTGATGCGCTGCTCACGGCGCTGATTCAAACGTTGCTGATTACTGCGCTGGCGATGGTGCTGGTGCGCTGGACATTCACCAATCCATTAACGCGAACCGCGAAGTGGTTACGCACATTGCGCACCGGACAATCACACGCGCCACCGACGCTTCCCGAGGGTGAAATATTCGATCAATTGCACCACGAAGTAACACATTTGGCGCGTGATTTAAACGCCGCCCGTGCTTCCGCTGAAAAAGAGGCGCGTTTGCGCGACACCAATGCTTCGCAATGGACTTCTGAGCGCCTGCGCGTCAGCCTGCGAAACAAATTGAAGGGCCAGCCACTTTTCGTGGTTTCCAATCGCGAACCGTACATGCATGTACTGAACGAGAATCGTTCCGTCAGCGTAATCGTTCCTGCCAGTGGATTGGTTACCGCTCTGGAACCGGTGCTGCTGGCCTGTGACGGAACATGGATCGCGCACGGCGCAGGTAGCGCAGATCGAGAGACCGTGGATTCGCACGATCGTTTGCGCGTCCCGCCGGACCGGCCCAGCTATAACCTGCGGCGCGTGTGGCTGACGGCGGAAGAAGAGAAAGGCTACTATCAGGGTTTCGCCAACGAAGGATTGTGGCCCCTTTGCCATATCGCGCATACACGGCCGGTTTTTCGTCCAGACGACTGGTTGTGTTACCAGCAGGCCAACCGGCATTTTGCCAACGCGGTGCTCGATGAAATGGAAGGCACGGAATCGCCCATCCTCCTGGCGCAGGATTATCACTTCGCGCTCCTGCCGCGGATGGTGAAGGATGCGCGTCCCGATGCGCGCGTAGCAATTTTCTGGCATATTCCGTGGCCGAATGCGGAAGTGTTCGGAATTTGTCCCTGGCAGCGTGAGCTGATTGACGGCTTGCTCGGGGCGGACCTGATCGGTTTTCACACGCAGACGCATTGCAACAATTTTCTTTCAACCGTTGATCGGGCGGTGGAAGCATTGACTGAATGGGATCGCTTTGCGGTGAACCGTCAGGGCCGTGTTACGCGCGTGCGGCCGTATCCGATCAGCGTTGCGTTTCCGGAGCAGACGCGCACTATCAACGACTCGCGCAACGCCGGTGAAGAACGCGCCGCGCTGTGCGCGGAACTGGGCATTGAAGCTAGCTTGCTGGGCGTAGGCGTAGACCGTGTGGATTACACCAAAGGAATTATTGAGCGCTTTCGCGGCATCGAGCGTTTTCTGGAACTGAATCCCGCGTATCAACGACGGTTTACATTTGTGCAGATAGGCGCACCCAGCCGTACGGATATCGAGCGCTATCGACAATTTCTCGATGAAGTGAGCGCGGAAGCGGATCGTATCAACGCGAGATTCCAAAATGGTCAAACAGGTCGTTGGAGACCGATTGTCTTTCTGCGAAAACATCACTCTCATGAAGAAATCGATCGGTATTACCGCGCGGCCTCCGTGTGCCTGGTAACTTCCCTACATGATGGGATGAATCTGGTAGCCAAGGAATTTATCGCTGCGCGCGATGATGAACGCGGCGTGCTCATTCTGAGCACCTTTGCCGGCGCGGCGCTGGAGCTTGGCGACGCGCTATTGATTAATCCTTACGATGTTCAGCAAATGGCTGAGGCTATTCATCGTGCCCTGGACATGCCTGAGGAACAACAAGCGTCTCGCATGCATCATATGCGCATGCATGTCCGCGAACACAATATTTACCGATGGGCCGCAAATTTGCTTTCAGACTTAACGGAAATCCGCATCGATACGCCGGAGCGTGCCGAGGTTCCTTAAGATATCCATCGTGACTGCATAAGTGCGTGCTTCTGGCCGCCATCTAACTTAATGTTCTATCATGTGTGCTAGCCGAGGACGTAAATAGCGCATTGTTCCTACAGCGTCTTCGGTATCTCCTCGCAAAGAGTCCTGTAAAAATCATATTTATTTGACTCCAGTACGGCGCATCTGCGTTTCTTCCAGCAACCTGCGTTGAAGCGACTTCATCCAAACCACTGAGCAAAATCAGTGGCGCAACTTTCCTGGGGTGTCAGGGTTGATTCCACTTAGCCGTTAGGAGAACTGTTATGAAACGTGTCGCGTTTTTACTTTTGTTTGTCGTGGGCTGGGCCACGCCTGGTGCGTTCGCCCAAGAGAACGAGCATGTACAAGTTGGCGTTTTCGCCGATTATTTTCGGCTGTCCCAGACCGACACGGACTTGTTAGGCGTAGGTGGCCGCGCGTCGTTCGTGGCCTATAAGCGTCTGAAATTTGAAGCCGAAATGTCCTACGACTTCAGCAGAGCCTTCACCGAAGGTTTCGTTGACAATTCGACCGGCACGGTAATAGTGCAGCGCACCAATATGCGGGTGATTCATGGACTGGTTGGGCCGCGTATCAACCTGGGCCGACACGCCATTCAGCCGTTTGTTACCGCGAAAGGCGGTCTAATTAATTTCCGCTTGGATAATTCTCCAGCGACATTCGGAACCTTCACGAGCTCGGTCTCCGGTCTGCGGGAAAATGACGTGACGGGGACTTTCTATGCCGGCGGGGGTCTTGAAGGGCATCTCGGCCCCATCGGATTGCGCCTAGATGTCGGTGACGAAATGTATTTCAACGACAACACGCACCATAATTTGAAAGCGACCTTTGGGCCGATTATCCGGTTCTAGTAACGAACCGACATGATCGTTGATTTGAAAAGGTGGGGATAAAGCTTCGCCTTTTTTATTCCATTGCAATTTGCCGAGAAGTTTCGCGTGCTACTATTCTCTTGCCCGGTGGAAGGAGGTCTTTCATGAAGTGGACTCCTGGCGGCGAAAGCCCGGACATCGAAGATCGCCGCGACGATACTGGCGACGGCGGTGGCGGGTTTCAATTCGGCGGAATGCATATCGGCATCGGCGGCGCGATCATCCTGCTGATCCTCAGTTTCGTTTTCAAAACAAATTTTTTTGCTCTTCTGAGTGGCGGCGGCTCACCGGCACCCTCATCGGTTAGCGAGCCGAACCGGCCTCGTGGTACGTCCCCGCGCGATGAAGCGGAAAAGCCGCTGGTGCAGTTTGTGTCTTTCGTTCTGGATGACACGCAAAAAACATGGTCCACTATCCTGCCGCAGCAAGAGAACACACCTTACCGTCACGCCAAGTTGGTGCTGTTTCGCGATGCCATTCAGTCTGGTTGCGGGGGCGCCGAGGCGGCTACCGGCCCATTTTATTGCCCTCGGGATGAAAAAGTTTACATAGACCTGGATTTTTACGACGAGTTGAAGCGCCGTTTCGGGGCCCCAGGTCAGTTCGCGCAAGCATATGTTCTCGCGCACGAGATCGGACATCACGTGCAGAAAATTCTGGGCGTCGAGGGTCAGGAACAACGGATGGTGCAGCAGAATCCGCGAGCGAAAAATCAATTATCGGTGAAACTGGAATTGCAGGCGGACTGCTTCGCGGGCATCTGGGCTCAAACCACTCAACAGCGCGGCTTATTGGAACCGGGTGATATCGATTCCGCGTTGGGCGCGGCTGCGGCAGTCGGAGATGATCGCCTGCAGAAAGAGACGACCGGGCACGTGAGCCCGGATTCGTTTACACATGGCACGTCGGAGCAAAGGGTATCGTGGTTCCGCAGAGGCTTCGATAGCGGTCAAATCTCCGCGTGTAATACGTTTGGACAGTAAAATAACTCTTCCGCAAAACTTCACGCTGGCTCGCTGGTCTTACTTCAATTCTTTTATAGCTCGCCTAGGCCAAATTGTTCCTGATGCTGACGCAGCAGGAATTGGTCAGTCATGCCGGCAATGTAATCGCAAACCACGATGGCTCGATGTGACTGGGTAGCCGCGTCTTCGTAGGGGGCAGGCATCGATCCTAGCGACGAATAATAATGCTTAAATAGCTGCTCCAGACAGCCTACCGAGCGGTCGCGATCTTCCGTAATTGCAGGATGACTATACACGTGTGCGAAGAGAAAGCGTTTAAGCTCTCCACTCATTTTTAGTCCTTCTTTGCTAAATCCCGCGAGCCGTTGGGGTGCGCGGCGAATATCTTCCGTAATGGCTACACCCGCGTCGCGAACACCCGCCTGAGTCGTTTCAATTAAGTCGGTGACCAGGAAATTGAGGACCTGCTTTAAAGCTTCATTAAATTTTAGTTTATCACGTGCAGATGGATGCTCTTTTTCGACCGCGGCATAAGCAGCGCCAAAAAATGAAACGCCCTGGCACAGAGCCCGGACATCCAGAAGACCGGCTTCGAGTGCGTCATCCAAGTCGGCAGTGTCGTAAGCGATTTCGTCCACACAGTCTATAAGCTGTGCCTCAAGTGTGGGACGCAACTCGAGAAGATATTCGTTAAGTTCCGGGAAATCCGCGGGGCGATAATCGCGCGAATGCTTCACGATGCCTTCGCGAACTTCGAAGGTTAAATTCAGGCCGGGGAAATCGAGGTAGCGTTGTTCGAAATGTTCGACGATGCGCAGGGCGTGAAGGTTGTGATTGAAGCCGCCGCCATGAGCGCGCATCAGTTCATCGAGTTTGTGTTCGCCTGCGTGACCAAATGGCGGATGACCAATGTCATGAACCAGCGCGAGTGCCTCCACAAGTGCGGCGTTCAATCTCAGTGCATCCGCAACGGTACGGGCGATTTGCGCAACTTCAATGGTATGCGTCAAGCGATTGCGAAAATGATCGGAGAAACGCATGGTGAAAACCTGCGTCTTGGCCTCCAGGCGGCGAAAGGCGCGCGCGTGAACAATCCGATCGCGGTCGCGAACATAGTCATTGCGGTAAGAATGCGCCGGCTCAGGATAGCGACGGCCGCGTGAATTCCGCACATTCATTGCCCATGGCGCGCTGCGCGCCAGGCTATGTTGAGTTTCGATGAAAGGCTCCGCTGGGTAAAAAGTAGAGATTGCTTCGTTCATCTTACAATTTCAAAAAGGTCGCGTGAAAATTCGCAATGAGCCAGCCCGGAAATTAGACCTCAGGACTTTGGCGCAAGAGTGCCGAGTCCGCGATCAGCTTCCTCTGAAATCGTGGAATCAGGAAATTCCTGCTTGATTTGTTGATATACACTGGCGGCTTCCTGGGGCTTGGTTTGCCGCAAAACGGCTGCAAGTTCCAGTAATACCAGCGGCCGGGGAACGAAGACCAGCTTTTTGTCCGCAAGGGCGCGGTAGATTTTTACGGCTTCGTCTGCTTTTCCGGTGCGCGCGTCGATTATCCCGATCTGGTATTGCGCCATGCCTGAGAGTTCCTTGTCACTACTCTCGCTGACCTTTCTTAGTTCCTCCAGAGCCTGATTATGTTGCTCCAGATCTTCAAGGCACAACGCGTCGTAGTAGCGGGCCCACTTACCCGGATTGGTACCAGAATATTTGTTAGCCACTTCCGTGAACCGCCGGGAAGCCTCCCGCGCGCGTGTCGCTTCGTCGGAGAAGGAGGGCTCGTTAGCGTCGACCGGCTCGCCAGGTGCTGGCGGACCGACCCGCGCGCTATAAACTTTCTGCGCTGCGTCGAATGCCGCGTTAGCTTCCGCAGTCTTGCGATCGTGGTAAATTTGCCAGCCCCCGTAGATGGAGACAGCCACAAGCACCACTAGCAAACCGGCCAATGTCAGCTGGCTGTGGGAATAGACGGCTTCCGCCCCATGTTCCAGCGTCTCTTTGATTTTGTCATGCTTCAATTCTTTGCGTGAAATATGATCGGGCACGAACGTTTCCTCACTTGTTTGGGAATAGTAATCGTAGCACAGTAGGAGCTGCCTGCTCATGAACCGCATCTCGGCTTGCCTGATTACTTATAATGAAGAGCATAATCTGCCTCGCGCGCTAGCGTCGCTGGCGGGGCTCGTCGACGAAATTGTGATCGTCGATTCCGGCAGCACGGACCGCACCGAGGAACTGGCGCAAGAACACGGCGCCCATCTTTACTTCCGCGAGTGGTCGAGTTATGGCGAACAAAAGAATTTTGCCGCGGAGTGCGCGCAAAACGAGTGGATCTTTTCCATGGATGCCGATGAAGAATTAAGTAGCGCACTGCAAACGTCTTTGCTGGCTTGGAAAAAAGCCGAGCCGAAATTTCCGGTTTATGAGGTGGCCAGAAAAACGTGGTATCTGGGCGCTTGGATCAACCACTCCGGTTGGTATCCGGACTTCCAACGGCGGCTTTACAATCGCGACGAAGCGCGATTTTCGGGAATCATTCACGAATCGGTGCGTTTTGTGGGACCTCCGGGAAGACTGAATGGGGATCTGCTGCATTACACGGTACGCACTTTTGAGGAGCACGAAGCGAAGGTAGAAAAGTACGCGGAGCTCGCCGCTCAGCAAATGCATTGGGAAGGCAAACGGCAGTGGCGACTCGCTATGCTGCTGGCCACTCCGTGGCGCTGGTTTTACACTTTTATCCTTCGCGGGGGTTTTCTGGATGGATATCGTGGAGCGCTTATCGCCAAAATGGCGGCTCGTTCGGTTCGTCTGAAATACGCCAAGCTGGGAAAACTAATCCAAACCAAAAAACTTGAACGCGAACGCAGGCCCACTTCATGAACATTCTGCTTGTGGATCTCGAATCGGAATGGCGCGGCGGTCAAAATCAGGCGCTGCTTTTGCTGAAAGCCCTGAATGCGCGGGGCGACTGCGCGGAACTGGTGACGGTCAAAGGTTCCGTTTTAGGCAAGCGAGCTGCCCGCAGGCGCCTGAAGGTGCACTTCGTTATGCCCCGGGGGGCACGGATTTCCGCAGCCCTGAAAATTCGTAACCTTACGAAGCGTGGCTCGTTTGACGTCGTGCATGCCAATGAAGCGCATGCCGTAACAGCTGCATGGCTGGCTGGCGTGCACCGTCGAACAGCCTTTGTAATTTCGAGACGCGTCGGTTATCCGTTGGCGAAAAGCCCGCTGGCCCGCGCGCGCTACAGAGCTGCGGCCCGAATTGTGGCGATCTCACAATGGGTTGCCGAGCGGCTGGTGCAGTCGGCCGTGCCGAAAGAAAGAATCTCAGTGGTTTATGAAGGTGTGGAAATGCCCGCAAACCCGCGACTGCAGTCGCCCCATCTGGCTCGCATGCGATGGGGTGTTGCCGGGGTTTCCGATGACGCAAAGGTGGCCAGAGAATCGCCGCTATTGGGTTCTGTGGGAGTTTTGTCTCCCGACAAAGGGCACGACTTATTGATTCGAGCTCTGGTCGAGTTGCGGAGGGAATATGGCGGTTGCCGGCTGTTACTCGCGGGCGATGGGCCGTCTAGGCCAATGCTTGAAGCCTTGGCAAGAGAACTTGGAGTTCACCAGGCGGTCATTTTTGCGGGATTTGTCACTGACATCGAGTCGGTCTATCCCGCCTTGGATGTGTTTTTGTTTCCGTCGTCTTTTGAAGGGCTGGGGACTTCCCTGTTAGCGGCGATGAGCTATGAAGTTCCTTCGATCGCGTTTCGTTGTTGCGCATTCGGAGAAATTATTGAGAACGAAAAAAGTGGATTACTGGTGGAACCAGGCAATACGGAGGGTATGGTCAGCGCCGTCAGGCGGCTATTGCAAGACAGGAATTTCGCACGCGACATCGGAGCGGCTGGCCGCGAACGCATTGGGAAAATATTCTCTAGCGATCATATGGTGGAAGAGACCAAGAGAGTTTATCGCGAAGTTATTCGGGATAAACTGGATTCGCGCCTAACCAAACCCCATGCGAGCAAAACAGAGTGAAGGTCATCCGAGAGCCGTTAAATTTGAATCAGAATAAACATGCCATAAAAAGCAAAAAGCGCCGGACGTTTGGTGCTCGTCGCGACGCTTAAAGCTCAGTAAAAATTTGCGCTAGTTTACTGTTTTTCCCTTTTTCCAGCGGTCCCCTCCTATCCGCCTGCCGGAGACGTCAAGCGTTTTTAGAATTAAACAACCCATCGTCCTTTGGCTTCCAGGAACTCCACCCCAACTGCAAAGCCGTCGCCTTGCAGCGGTTGGCAGTAGGCCACTCGAGCCATGGAACGAAACTCTCCAGTGCGCGAGGCGAAAGTTAGTTTTTCGCCTTGTTCCCAGCGGCGCATACTGACCACGCGAGCGCCGCGCGCGCTTACATTTTCTGTAAAAGTCGATTCGGTACCGGGCAGCCTGCGGTGTCCGTCTAGGAACACCGGAACTTCCATGAGAATTCGCTGCTCTCCGCGGTGATAGGTGAACGCTCGTGTGCGGGGGGCCATAATGTTCACAAGCACGCCGCGATGCGCGTGAAATTTTGTACGTTACTGGTACCTCGATTTTTCATGCGATACAAAGCGCGGTCTGCAGCGCCCAGTAATTTCTCAGCGGAGTCGCCATCTTCCGGGTAGCAAGCGACGCCGGCACTGGCGGAAAGCGATGGCGCTTCGTCTTCCGAGGAAAGGCGTTCGCGAATGCGGGTGAACACGCGCGTGGCAATGTCGCGGCCGGCTTCGGGCAAGATCAACGCAAACTCGTCTCCGCCGTAACGGGCCGCGGTATCGATGGCCCGCGAGTGATTGCGCAGAATTTTTCCGAGGCGAACGAGAGCGCGGCTGCCAGTCAAATGTCCAAAGCGGTCATTGATCGTTTTAAGCCCGTCCATGTCCAGCAGAACGACGCTGAAAGGGTGGTGAGTGCGACGGGAGCGATCGAGTTCCGCTTCGATAACGCTGATGAGCCGGCGATAGTTGGCTAGTCCGGTGAGTGGATCGGTGACGGCCATGGAACGCACCTGATCAAACAAGCGCGCCTGATCCAGCAAAGCGCCCCCTAACATCACCACATAACCTGTGGTCTTGCTCAGTTCAGCAAGGAAGAAGGGTCCATCGAAAAGCTGCCGGGAGAAGGCAGCCGAAACGTGGCAGATGACATTGAGCGAGGCCACTAGAAACAACGAATAGTCATATAGGGATGGGGCAGTTTGAGAGTTCTTGTCGCTCTTGAGCCGATACCAGAAGCACACCGCAGCCAAAAGGAATAAGCACCCAGGGAACAGATCCCATGGGCGCGACAACGTGCTGCCGTGCTGCGCTAGCGGCTCTGAAGGAGCAGCCAAGAAGGCCGCACTGGTAACGTAGGCTGCGATGGCAACAACCAGTAGTGCCCCGGCCGTTTCACGGCTAGGCTGCCGCGCGGTGGGCATATAGCGTTCCACGGCGATGGCGGCAAGGAGAAGAATAGCTAATAGAGTGCGGCTGACCATCCAACCGGTGGGAACCCTCGAAAGAGCCACGTGGCCCGAAGCGAGAGCGTCATTCAGCCCAAAATAACCCACAGTCTCGATAATGCCGGAAAGAACAAATCCGAAAGCCAGAATAAGAGCGGTGCGATCATGAGTGCCGCGGAAACGTACAAGCGCGTTTGCGGCATAACAGAAACTAAGTAAAGTGCCGCCAACTTCAAGATACAAATAAGTTTGGGGCGAGCCAACAAGGCTGGCCTGTCGCAGTTCAACCATCAGGGCAGGGAAAATGGCCAAGGCAACGAGGCCGACGCAGAAAATTATCAGCGAGCGACGATAGTCGGCCGGCTGTTCAGCCCGTAGATACCCGACGATTTTGCCCCAACCACCCACTATTACCCCCAAATGCCTAAGAAAACGTGACAACTACCTAAGGAATGCAAGTGGGTGCCCGTTCGGGCGGTGAATTTTGCTATTGTAAATAGTTGAAACTATGATGGTTATAGACGAGGCGAGGAATCATGGGAAAGTTCTAATTGGGGCGAGACGCGGAAAACAGGAGCATTACGGAACTTTACAACAGATATTTCTAATGTTTCGTTGTGGTTAACCCGTTCACAAGGCCAGTATCAAGACAGACTCACGGCAGTCTCAAGCTGAGACTGTCTCACAGCCCACGTCAGTAGAGACAGACTAGATTTTCGGCTTCGGAGGCGGCAAATCGCGCGCGGTTACCGTGTCTACAAACCCGCAAGCGTTGTGGGTGCCATCGCAAAATGGCTTATTCATGGAACGCCCGCAGCGGCACAGGCCGACGGTGGTGCGCCCACCCAAGCCGAACGGCTTACCCTGGGAGTCGACCAGTTCGAAATCGCCTTCGATACGCAGGTTTCCGTTGCTGTTTACGGTAATTTTTGTGCCCGCCATTTACGCTCCTGAGATTTGTCGCAAATCTTCGATCAATCGGTCATCAACAACACGGCTAATACTTTGGCACGGAAGGATCCACTTCATCGGACCAGGCAAGAATGCCACCCTTGAGATTAAGTATCTTACGGAAGCCCGCCTTGCGCAAAAAGTCAACGGCCTCGGTGGAGCGCTTTCCGCTCCGGCAGTGAGCCACGATTTCCCTGGAAGAGTCGAGTTCGTGAACGCGACGCGGTAATTCGCCTAGCGGAATCAAATGCCCGTTGAGATTGCAAATCTGAAATTCGTGCGGTTCACGCACATCGAGAATAAACAGGTCATCGCCGCGGTCCAGCCGCGCCTTTAAATCCCGCGGACTTATTTCTGGGACTTGCAGGTCCGGCCCAGGCGCTTCTTCTCCACGCACGCCGCAAAATTCATAGTAGTCAATCAGCTTGGTGATGGTGGGATGATCGCCGCACATCGGGCAGCTGTGATTCTTGCGCAACTTCAATTCACGAAACTTCATGGCCAGCGCATCGAAAAGCAACAAGCGGCCTTTCAGACTTTCGCCAGTGCCCAAGATGAGCTTGATGGTTTCCATCGCCTGGATGGAGCCAACAATGCCGGGAAGCACGCCAAGCACACCGCCTTCCGCGCATGACGGCACCAGCCCGGGAGGCGGTGGCTCAGGATACAAGCAGCGATAGCACGGACCATCCGGCATGCCGAACACGGTCACTTGGCCCTCAAATCTAAAAATCGAGCCGTACACGTTAGGCTTACCAAGCAGGATGCACGCGTCGTTTACAAGGTAGCGGGTGGGGAAATTATCGGTGCCATCAACGATAATGTCGAAATTCTTAAAGAGCTCAAGCGCGTTCTCGCTAGTCAGTTTGGTTTCGAACGTCTCGATCTCGATGTCGGGATTGAGATTCGAGAGGCGAGCTTGCGCGGCCAGAGCCTTGGGCTTACCGACATCATCGGAACCAAAAGTTACCTGGCGCTGAAGATTGGTGAAATCCACTACGTCGAAATCGACCAGGCCCAGATGACCTACCCCAGCTGCCGCGAGATATAAGCCCAGCGGTGCGCCAAGCCCGCCCGTGCCAATCAACAGCACTTTGGCGTTTTTCAGCTTCAGCTGACCCTCCATGCCGACTTCCGGCATGATCAGATGGCGGCTGTAGCGGAGGATCTCTTCGTTGGTCAAGGTCGTCGCCTTACCCGTGGGGCTCGGCTGAGATGTTATTGGCTGAACTTTTGTGGACATTGTAATTTCCTCTTCGGAACTATTGCGCGTTCCTGATTTTAGATATTTTTTCGGTTCTGAGCTTGGCAGATGCGTCGCGTTACGTGCGCGTCGCTAAACGAACCCGCCGGCGATAGAAGGGACGATACTGATCGTGTCGCCATCTTTGGTCGGCGTATTTTCCTGGGACAAGTAACGAATGTCTTCGTCGTTCACATACACATTCACGAAGCTCCGCAGCTTGCCATCTTCCGTGAAGAGATGTTTGCGCAAATCACCAAACTTCACGGTTAATTGTCCGAGGGCTTCGCCGACAGTCTTGGCGGAGACTTCCGTCGAATCGGCCTTACCCGCGTATACCCGCAGTGGCGTGGGAATAATCACTTTTACAGACATCTAAGCTCCTCTTTCGACTCCAAAAAAAACTGCCGCGGTCAAGCGCCTTCAGGAAGCAACCCGCTGTAAGCCAATTTCTTCGGTTTCGAATTCGGTACGATCGTCGGCGAGCCTCCACGAAGTCATTTCTTCGGGAATCCTGTTGGCCACACTCACAATAATGTAGCTGTACCACGGCCATGCATGATCGCGGTCGTATTGACTAGGGCGCGCCGGATGATCCGGATGCGAATGATACCACCCGACGACTTCCAGACCTTGCTGGCGGGCGGCTTTTTCGGCATCAAGAACGTCCTGGCTGGTCACCGAGAAACGGTTGTTGGGAGAATCATCGCGGCGATTTACAAGCGGATGTAGTCCATGAATCTCGCGATAGACTCGCCGATCCGCAACTTCTGTGTCTCGACCAAGAAGCGCGCCGCAACACTCGTGCGGATACGTCTGCGCCCCGTGAGCGCGAATCTTGTCGGCAAGCTCGGAGCTAATTTTTAGTTGCGCTGTGTTGGCCATGAGAACTACTCCTCATCCCAGAAACGTTCGCTTAAATACTTTGCCGCGGAATCGGCGAACACTGTGACGATCAGCGCGTGCTCATCGGCGGGAATTGACTTGGCTACCTGCAAACAACCTAGAAGTGCGGCCGCTGCACTGGGGCTCAGCAACAGGCCCTCCTCCCGCGCCACCACTTTTACCATGCGATACGCCGCTTCCGTGCCTACCTCAATATTTTCGTCCGCCAGCGTTTCGTCGTAGATGGCCGGCACCATGGCTGTGGCCATGTGCTTCCATCCTTCCAGACCATGAAACGGAGCGTCAGGCTGCAGGCTGATGCAGCGAATCCCGGGATTCAATTCTTTCAGCCGGCGTGTCACGCCCATAAAGGTGCCACTGGTGCCGAGGCCCGTCACGAAATGGGTAACCCGCCCTGCGGTCTGTTCCCAAATTTCATTGGCGGTGCCGTAATAGTGCGACTGCCAGTTGGCAGGGTTGCTGTACTGGTCGGGATAGAAATATTTTTCAGGATCGGCCGCGACCATTTGGTGGACACGTCGAATTGCGCCATCGGTGGCCTCATCGCCCGGAGTAATCTCCAGTGTCGCTCCGTACGCGGTGAGGATGCGCTTGCGCTCATCTGAAGCGCTGTTCGGAAGGCACAACGTCACCGGATATCCCAGGGCCGCGCCGATCATGGCGTAAGCAATTCCGGTGTTCCCGCTGGTAGCATCAATGATTATTTTCCCCGGAACCAATGCCCCGCTTTTGAGCCCGGCATCGATCATCCCCAAAGCCGGGCGGTCCTTCACCGAACCTCCGGGATTGAACCATTCGGCCTTGCCGCAAATTTCCACGTGTTCAAATTCACGTCCAATACTTGCTAGCCGCAACAGAGGAGTATTGCCAATGCGCGCGAAGATGGATTCCCCTGCGCGAGCAGACGAATAACGCGGTGTGCCGGTGGAGGAAGCCATTTGTTTCGTCGCGAACATACCCAATTTCAGCCGGTGGTGCGGGCATCTATTAGATGCCCGACACTACAGCGCAGATATAATGCCTGGCGCAGCCTTCAATGATAATACGGATAGATAGCGAAGGGCCAAATGGGCCACCGCCTTGCTGGACGGGCGTTGTGATTACCTGCTCAGGACCGCTGGAGATCTCGACATAACTACGTTTTCGCGATGGCCTAACTATTTTCGACAACTCGCCGTTTTTACCAAATCAAAGATAAACCCACGAAATGCCGGTCATTTAGCGGCAGCGTGATGATCGTAACTGATGACTCGCGTAATCTTCCATGCGCCGTCCTTGTATTTCCATAAGTGAACGAACTTCCCTTCGCCAACGCCCTCGCTGGCTTCATTTCCAGGGTGATGAAAGCGATGGACGCCCATTTCGACCGCTCCGTATCCTTTCATGTAATAGATCTGAAGGGTTCCTGGAACAAGCTCGCGGGTGACTTTGCCGCAGATATTCTTTTTCACGCTTTCGGTTAAATTTGCTTTACCCAGGGTCACACCTCCCTGGTCATGGTAAAACTCCACATCATCGACAAAGAATGACGCGAACTTATCCAAATCACAATTGTTGTAAGCGTCGAAGAGTGACGCGTCCAGCGTAGTTATCGCCTTTTCCAGTTCCGCTTGGGAGTTGATTTTGTCCAGACCCGAAACTGTTTGAGCATTGGCCCGACAAAATCCCAAAACGAACAGCGCTGACAAGAACAGCATTCTTGTAGCGGTAAAAACAGCTCTCATGTGTCCTCATTTGCTCGGAAGGTGACTACGGATGAAGGTACGTCGTGCGCGACAAAATGTTCCCGCCATTAGACTGGCGTGATGAAAGACATGAATTAGAAACCCATTTTTCGCGACGGCGTAATTCTTGTTAAGCGACAAAGACGAACAAGGGCACTAGCGCGTTAAAAATCACGCGACGGCTATTGGTATACTTCGGGAGCGAATCTCAAATACTTACAGTTTGAGTTTTGACCACTGCTTCGTCGGAAGCGATCCGCCCGTCACGAATATAAATGATGCGATGCGCATGCTGCGCGATATCGTGCTCGTGAGTAACGAGGATAATGGTATTGCCCTGCGCGTGCAGGTTTTGAAACAAATTCATAATTTCGTCGCCGGTTTTGGAGTCGAGGTTTCCGGTCGGCTCGTCAGCCAGCACGATGGACGGCGAATTCACCAGGGCACGCGCTATGGCCACCCGCTGCCGCTGTCCACCGGAAAGTTCGTTAGGCTTGTGATGCATGCGATCCACAAGGTCCACACGCTCCAGAGCTTTTTTTGCTTTCTCAATGCGTTCTTCCGACGGTGTGCCATTGTAAATCAGCGGAAGCTCCACATTGTGAAGTGCCGTGGCGCGAGGCAAAAGATTAAAAGTTTGAAACACGAAGCCGATTTCTTTATTTCGAATATAGGCAAGTTCATCGTCATCCAGGTCGCTCACTAGTCGGCCCGCCAGCCAATATTTGCCGGAGCTGGGCGAATCCAGGCAGCCAATCAAATTCATCAGCGTGGACTTACCCGATCCCGACGGCCCCATAATCGCTACGTATTCGCCTTTGCGTATCTCCAGGTCCACGCCGCGCAAAGCATGCACCTGCTCAGAACCCATTTCGTAGACCTTGGCAAGCTCTTGCGTCTTGATAACCACGCCGGACGACACCAGGTCTTCGCGATACGAATCTACCGAAGCGGCTTCAACAGCCATTTGCATCTCCTCGTTGCGCTTAGCTTAACTCTGTCCTTCTTCTTCAGGCTTCTTGGGAACGGTGTTGTCTACCTTTACGCTGGACGCTGGTTTCAGGGTGCGCAAGGCTTTATAGCTACCGACCACGATCTCGTCGCCGGGCTGCAATCCCTTGGTAATCTCGATGTCCGTCACGCCGCTGATGCCGGTTTCGACTGGCCGGAAAACCGCTTTCTTACCGTTCACTACGAACACGCCCTGCACTTCTTCCTTTTTGGGATCACCAGGCGCGGGCGGCGGAGGAGCGGCCAGGGTAACGCCGGAGCTGCCCTTCTTGCTGGCGTCCTTAGCCGCTTGTTCCAGGTCCTTGCGCGTCCGCACCGCCAGCGCCTGAATTGGAATGGCCACAACGTTTTTCTTCTCTGCAGTCTTTATTTTCGCGGTTGTGGAAAGCCCTGGGCGCAAGTTATCAGGGGGCGCCGCCAGCGTGACTACCACCTTGAAATCCTTGGCTTCCTGGGTGCTTGTGGTGCTCTGGGTAGTGGCCAGCCCGGAACTCCGCAGCGTAGCCTGCGAACCGATTTCGGTTACCTTACCTTTGAATACTTTTCCCGGGACGGCGTCGATGGTGACATCGGCGTCCTGCCCGGTTCTAACATTTACGATATCTGTTTCATCGACTTTGACTTCCGCGGTAACCACGGACATATCTGACAAGGTCATCAGGAAGCTTCCGTTCGAATTCTGAATTCCGGGCACCACGTACTCGCCAAGCCGCACGGGGAGATAGCTCACAATTCCGTTAATCGGCGAGATGTAGGTGGTTTTGCTCAAGATGTCCTTGGTGTGGACAAGCACCGCTTTATTCTGGTTCACCATGGATTGCGTCTGATTCAATTGAGCTTTCAGCGACTGGACTCGGGCTTTGGAAGAGTCAACTGCGGCGAACGCCGCGTCATAGGTGGACTTGCGTTGGTCGAAATCCTGTTTAGGAATCAAGCCATCCTTAAACAACCCCTGCCCACGTTCCCAATCGAGTTTGGCCTTCTCGAGATTGGCCTGCTGTTGGATTAGGTCAGCTTGGGCTGAGCGGAAACTGGCTTCCGCCGCTTGCACACCCATTTCGGAAGAGTTGATAGCCGCGGATTGCGCTTGCACGTCGGCGGTGGCCTGCACGGCTTCCTGTAGCAACAGCCGGTCGCCCTTCTTGATCTTGTCGCCCTCTTTGACCAGGATCTGCGTAATCCTCCCGAAGCCCTGGGCGGTCACGTTGGTATAGGTGGTCGGTTTGATCTCACCGGAAGCGGTAACCTGTGAAATCAGTGTATCCTGTGAGGCCACTTTCGCGGTCTGTACGGTGACAACGCCCTTATTTGCCTGGTTGATGCTGAACAACACAATCCCGCCGAGGACGACCACACCACCGACACCAATCGACACCTTTTGCCAGGTCTTCATCGTTCATTCCTTACGAGGGTCCGCACTGGCGGACACATCACGCCCACAGGCATAAAGACTTTATAAAGCTTGGATATACTTTACATACGCCGTAGCTGACCAAAATGTTTCAGAGCTGCAGGCAGGTTACAGAGAAGGGGTGACAAGCCCAGCCGAACCTATAACACCCCACCGTACCGGTTACTCATGCACTATTTTAGTTTCAAAGCAATGAAAAGGGAAGGATACGCTTAAAAGCCTTTTCTTGCGTACCTCAATTTCCAACCACCGCCCCCGGTTTGGACGAAGAAAACCGCATTTCTTCTTCGCGATAATTTGGATACGCACAGCAGAAGAATCGAGAACGCCAATTGATGGTATAATTCCCATTCGCCGAGTGATTTCTGGCTCACCCCACGGAGAGGTGGCAGAGCGGCTGAATGCGGCGGTTTGCTAAATTTACCTACCCTGTCCTTGCTCGCTGCTGTTCACGTATTTTGTTAGAGTTGGACGTTCTCATTTGCAGCCTATTGGCCAGCAACTGGCCAGCAGAATTCCGCCTCTTCGCGCTACCTTTTGAGTCTGAAAATGAGTTCCGTATTTGACTTCGACCTTTGGTTTTCTATCTGCTTTGAGTAGGCAACCCCTTCGGTTAACAGCCAGCGAAGTGATTTCATCAGAGGTTGCCGGAAGCAAACCGATGGAACCTGACGAGTCGGAGCAAAATCCGACGAGTCGTCTTCCTCTTGGTTTTTCTTCCTTCAGTCACTTTTTGTCGCCATTCGCCACGATTAATAGGACGTTTTTACTACGGCTGGTCCTGAGCGACCAAGCTTGGCCGCCCCGGGCGGCATGAACGCCATCACCAGACCTTTTGGAGATTCTTGAGTCCCTCGAGATAGTCTTCCTTTTCCAGCCTGCTTTCGACTCCGAATTCCGTAAGGATTGTCAGCATCTGTCCCAAGGGAACCCCCGCCAATTCCGCAGCCCTGCCGAGCGAGGCCTCTCCCTTCTTATTGAGAAGCACCGAGACGAAATCCAGTCGAAGCTGTGCGCTCCCGATTAGTTCACGGCATACTCAGCGTCCCTCCATTCTGAGGTAACGGTCCATTCTCAGAAGTGCTGGCCTGGAAGCCCGCTCTGGCCTGCTCTCAGGTCTTGGAGGTGTCCGGAAGTCCTGTTGATCGGTCCTTGCCAAAGCGTACGCACTTGTGTACACTGTGAGTACGCAAGGAGTAGGCTATGACAACGATCAAAGTTGGCGTGCGCGAATTCCGCGAGAAGATTGCAAGCTTTCTGGAATCCGATACCCCGGTTGCCGTTACCCGTCGTGGGGAAACGCTTGGGGTCTATGTCCCGACCCAGAGGAAGCATCCCAAAACAGCCGACCTCGCTGAACTCAAGGCTGCCGCCACTCGGCTGGCCGAAGCCTTAGCAGATGTTGATGAAGAAGAAGTAGTCGCCGAGTTCAAGCAGCTGCGCCGTAAACAAAAAAGCCAGCTCGCTCCAGATGATCGTCCTTGATGCCAACATCCTGATTCGCGCCGTCATGGGCCGTCGTGTTCGACACCTTCTTGATACTTACGGGTCCCGTGGCGTCCGCTTTTGTGCGCCCGACGTCGCTTTCGCCGACGCTCAGAAATATTTGCCTCTCCTGCTCACCAAGAGAGGTAAGTCGGTTGCTGACTTGTCAGCGTCGCTCGAATACCGACAACAAATCATTGAAACCGTTGATCACGAATTCTATGCCCTTTTCGAAAGCGAAGCGCGGCAGCGTTGCTGGGTCGTGATGAGGAGGACTGGCCCGTGTTAGCCACAGCACTCGGACTAGCGTGCGCTGTGTGGACCGAGGACGCAGATTTTTTCGGGACGGGCGTAGCCGTGTGGACTACCAGCCGTATCGAGATCTTTCTCCAGGGCCAAGTGGATGCACTTGAATCCGACGACGCATGACTACGTACGGGCGAGGGACATGGTCTGGAATCGGGTGGCCCAGCAATACATGGGGAGCTTTGAACGCGTGTACAACGAGCGCTTGCGGAATCCACGTGCCACACTTTCTGCAAGTAAAGCCGGTATTTGTCACCCTCACCCCTCAAGATGTGCGGGTGCGTTGCACCAGCAATCATATAAACAACATTGCTATGTCGTGACAGGATGCTCGGCAGCGCTTGGATGACATTCTCTACGCCCTTATTCGGCGAGAGCGGACCAAACGTCAGCACAATGTCTTTTCCTTCCGTTCCGAAGCCATCCTTGTAGAAATTGGGATCGGCAAAGGGCAGATCAGGGATGCCGTGCGGAATTAGATCGATCTTCTCAAGAGGGACGTGGAACACTTCCTGCAGGATCTCCGCAGATTGCCGGCTCATAACAATCAGACGGTCGGACAGATGTGCAATCTCCTCCATCACGATACGCTGTTCAGAATTTGGCTCGCGGAGTACCGTGTGCAGCGTACTGACAACCGGCATCTGAAGGCGGCGCAAGAGCTCTAATATGTAGGCGCCGGCTGGTCCGCCGAAAATTCCGTACTCGTGCTGCAAGCACACCAGATCGATATTGCTAAAATTGAGGAAATCCGCAGCCTGTCGATACGAAGCCAAGTTAGCTTCGCACAGCTCGAATCGCACCCTTGCGGGGTAGCTGTACCCCTCTTCTATGTCGTTGACCGGCAACGCGAGCAATTCTGTGGCACCAAATTCAGCGCGAATTGCGTCACACAGGTCTGTGGTGAACGTGGCGATACCACACTTCCGGGGAAGGTAGTTCCCGACAACAGCAACCCTGCTCGGCAACATTGGCCGTGGATGTGTAAGGGTTGGGCGTGGCCGCTTTATCATCGGCTATGAGGGAACTGAGTTTTATCGTTTCGCGAAAGTCTGGAGCATCGCTAAGCGTTACGGTTTCTACTTGAGAGATTGTGTTGGGCGATGGCGTTCGTTTCTTATCACTGAGTACGCGATCAATTTCAAACCGGCTTGGAAGGCGCCTGCCCAGTTCGTTTTCGACTTGATCAGCAAGTGAGCCTCGCTATTTGGGTTTCACGATCTATATCGATTGCCCGATCCACGGATGCAGGTTGTTCGATGCGGTGCAGCGAGACATCTTTGCTCATCACGTGGAGCACTGGCACGCAAAGTGAAGCGGAAGAGGCGGTTGCCTAGTACATTCCGCCCATGCCGCCATGGCCTGCGCCAGCCGCCGCAATCTGTTGTTCGTCCTTTATGTCGGCGATTAGAACTTCGGTAGTTAGCATCAGTGAGACTATAGACGCAGCGTTCTGCAACGCAAGGCGGGTTACCTTGGCGGGATCGATCACTCCCGCATTGATCATGTCCCCAAATTCGCCGGTCTCGGCATTGAACCCAAAGTTCTCGTCCTTCGACTCGCGCACGCGTCCAACAATTACCGCCCCCTCGTGTCCCGCGTTCTGGGCTATCTGGCGTAGTGGGTCTTCAAGGGCGCGCTTTACGATGTTCACGCCGGTTGCTTCATCGTCGTGCAGCTTGAGTTTTTCCAAGACCGGGATGCAACGCAAATAAGCACTTCCGCCCCCAGGTACAATGCCTTCTTCGACCGCGGCACGTGTCGCGTGCATGGCGTCCTCAACGCGAGCTTTCTTTTCCTTTAGTTCGATCTCAGTCGCGGCACCGACCTTAATTACGGCTACGCCTCCAACGAGCTTAGCCAAACGCTCCTGCAGCTTTTCTTTGTCGTAGTCCGAGGTGGTCTCTTCGACTTGCATGCGGAGCTGCTTGATGCGGCCTTCAATCTCGCTGGTCTTTCCAGCACCATCGATAATCGTGGTGTTGTCTTTGTCGATGCTTATTTTTTTGGCGCTCCCGAGATCCTCGATGTTCAGCTTCTCTAGCTTCAATCCGAGGTCCTCAGTAATCGCCTTCCCGCCGGTAAGCGTGGCGATATCCTCCAGCATGGCCTTTCGGCGATCTCCAAACCCAGGGGCCTTGACTGCCGCGCACTTCAGCGTTCCGCGGAGCTTGTTCACTACAAGAGTTGCGAGGGCTTCACCATCGATGTCTTCGGCAATGACTAGTAGCGGTTTTCCGGCCTTAGCCGTTTGTTCGAGTAACGGCAACAGGTCCTTCATCGAACTTATTTTCTTCTCGTGAATCAGAATAAGGGCGTCTTCCAGCACGCACTCCATCCGCTCCGGGTCGGTGACGAAGTAGGGCGAGAGGTATCCGCGATCGAATTGCATGCCTTCGACCACTTCGAGGGTGGT
>DATBBY010000019.1:0-5972 GCA_036270765.1 Candidatus Acidiferrum sp. | reverse complement strand
CGTAATCAAGCCGCCCAAAACGTTTGCTTCGCCGTCTTTCAAGCGAATCTCGTGCTCCAATTTCCGTTGGCTGATGATCGGCTGTGTAATTCCACCGATCGGTTGCTGTCCGGTTACCGACGATACCTCCACGCTCAACTTCATGCTTACTTCATGGTTCGGATGGATACGTGGCGTGACGTCTATGTTTACGCCCACGTCTTGATACTGAAACTGGGTGTTGACCAGGGGATTCACAAAGCCGGCGCCCGCGCTCCCGCCAACGCCGACGCCCGCCTGAAAGCTGCCCGTCGCAATCGGCACTTTATCGCCAATCCGCAGCTTGGCCGGCTGACCATCCACCGAGCGCACTTCGGGGTTCTGAATAATCTTGGTAGTCGAATCGGTTAGCAGGGCGGTGGCGGTAAAGCTTGGCACAGTGACGGCATAGTCTGCGCTGTTAAGGTGTGCTAACTGTTGAAGCGTAAGGGCATTAGTATTGTTGGTAGTGGTTCCATTATTAGTGTTATTGTTGTTATTAGTTGTCGTTGTACCCGGGGGTACAACAGAGATGCTCGCGCTCGTTCCCGGCGAAATCCCCAGTTTGCGCGCCTTGTCGACGCGAGCTTCCACAACTTGCACCTGAATGACGACTTCCGGTTTCGCTTTGTCTACGTCGTCAATCATCTTGGCGGCCACCAGGAGCTTGTCCGGAGAATCCCGAATTACGATGGCATTCTGCCCATTGATCTGGAATATGCGCTTCAGGTCCAGAAGTTGCCGCAGCCCGGTCACGATTTCCGTCAGATCCTGCGCTTGCACAGTATTGGAGAGGTAGAAAGTACGAACAACGTTTTCTTCATAGTCGCGGCGCTTGGCCGGCTGGTCGGGAATCACAAAAATGATATTTTCGGTCACTGGCTTCACAAATGCCTTGCTCTCCAGCGACACGATTTCCAGGGCCTGCTCCAGCGTCACGTTATTGAGTTCCACGGGAATTCGCCGTGCTGGGAAGTCAGGATCGTAAATGACCGTCAATCCCGCCAATTTACCGATGGTGTCGAAGACGATTTTCGCGTCATTGGTCATCTTCAAATTGATGGCCGCGCGGGAAAGGGGTTTGATTTCCGGAGGCATAGAAGCTAAAGGCGGTTCGTTGCTCTCATCCTTGGGAGGCTCGGTGGCGGCGTTGTTGGCCCGATTTTTCTCTTCGATGGCGTTTATCGTCTTGCGCAATTCCTGCTCGGCAATGGGGCTTGAAGGATCGATGGCCACCGCGCGCTGAAACTCCGAGGCAGCGGCCTCCAGTTGTCCGCGCTCGCGCAGCTTCACACCATTTTTTACGTGCAGGGAACTCGCCTCAAACCGTGCCTGGTTAAATTTTATGAGGTATGTGGCGTTTTCGGGATCGTTCTTCAGAGCCTTTTGATAGTAGTCGTATGCGGCGTCGTAATCCTGGAGATGCTCTGCCTTGCGCCCTTGTGTGTAGTCTGTCTTACCTTTGGGGCAACCGGCCGCCAGCAGCCCGGCGCTGAGGCAAAAAATCAACGTGCTGAAACGGCGCATGCACTCTCCAATTTTCTTCAAAATAGGCTAGTCGAAGTCTAGCATCGGGTTAGAGGTCGGACAAGGTACGGCGGGTTGGCTGCCTTGCATACAGTAACCCCGGCAGCTAAGATTTAACGCTGCCGCAACAACGATTGGATCTAGTGCCGAAGCCGCCCAAAAAGACCGAAAAGGCCGAGAAGAGCAAAGAACAGGTGGTGGCGCAAAACCGCTCCGCTTCCTACAATTATCATTTGCTGGAGAAATATGAGGCGGGGCTGGTGCTGCACGGTACGGAAGTGAAGGCCCTCCGCGAAGGAAAGGCGAATATCCGCGACGCCTACGTGGATTTCAAGTCCAGCGGTGCCTGGCTGGTGAACGCGCACATCGCGCAATACTTACCAGGCGGCCCGTGGAACCATGAACCGCTCGGATCCCGCAAACTGCTGCTGCACCAGAACGAAATTCACAAGCTGTCCGGCCGCACGGAGGCCAAGGGTTTGACCGTAATTCCACTGCGGATATACTTTCGCAACGGCATCGCCAAGTGCGAAATTGCGCTGGCACAAGGCAAGAAAACCTGGGATCGCCGCCAGGACGAACGAACCAAAGAAGCGCGCAGGGAAGCGGAACAAGCGATGTATCGCAACCGGAGGCGATAACGCAATCATGCAGATCACGTTGGAAACAAAGCCGTTTGCTACGCTGGAGACCGATGCGTTGGTCTGCTACGTTTTTGAGGATTCAGACCCGGTGCAAGGGCGGATCGCGGAATTGGATCAATTCACGGAAGGATTGCTAAAGAAGTTGGCCAGCAGCGGCGAACTTACCGGTAAGCCTTTGGAAATGACGCTGGTGCACGCGCCTAGAGGTGTGAAGTCCGCCCGGTTGCTTTTGGTGGGGGCAGGGAAGCGCGAAAAGTTCGATTCGGCGGTGCTCCGCAAAATTGCCGGCGCTGCTCTGCGTTACCTTAAGTCGCGGGGTGCGAAGCATTTTGCTTTCGTGCTGCGCGAAAACGAAGGAGTAGAGAGTGCCGCGCAAGCGGTAGCTGAGGGCGCTCTTACCGCAAACTTTGAATCCGACAAGTACAAGACAGATAAGAAAGACGCCAAATCGGTCGATTCTATTGGCGTTGCCGGTTTTCCGGAGTCTGAACGAGCCGCTGCCGAAAAAGGCTTGGCGCGCGGCCGGGTTATTGCCGATTCGCAGAATTTCGCGCGGGATTTGATCAACGAGCCTTCCAATAAGCTTACGCCGAAGACTTTGGCCGAGAAGGCGGAAGCCATGGCCAAGCAGGCGGGCTTGAGCGTGGAGATCCTGGACGAGAAGCGCATCGCCGACCTGAAAATGGGGGCTCTACTGAGCGTTGCACAAGGCAGCGTCGAGCCACCGCGCATGATGGTGGTCACTTACACGCCGGCCAATGCGAAGCCGGGGGCTCCGGTGATCGGACTTATTGGGAAAGCAGTGACCTTCGATACAGGCGGGATTTCGATCAAGCCGTCGGATGGCATGGAGAAAATGAAGTACGACATGGCTGGTGGCGCCACCATGCTGGGTGTGATGCGCGCGCTTGCGACGCTAAAGCCAAACGTGAAAGTGATTTGCGTGGTGCCCAGCACGGAGAACATGCCTGGCGGCCGCGCTCAGAAGCCCGGCGACATTCAGACCGCTATGTCCGGGAAAACCATCGAAGTGCTGAACACCGACGCGGAGGGTCGACTGATTCTGGCCGACGGCATTCACTATGCCAAGCTGCTCGGCGCGACTCATTTGATTGACGCTGCCACACTTACCGGGGCCATCGTGGTGGCGCTCTCCAACATCAACGTCGGCGTTTTCGGGTCCGACCAGGCTTTCACGGACAAATTTCTCGCCAGCGCCAAAGCCGCCGGGGAAAAAATGTGGCAGATGCCGCTTGATGACGAATACCGCGAATTTATCAAGGGCACGGTCGCTGACATCCAAAACATTGGCAGCGGCAAAGGCGGCGGCGCGATCACCGGCGCCATGTTCATCAAGGAATTCACGGGCGATTCACCGTGGATACACCTCGACATCGCGGGAACCGCGTGGAACGACGACGCCAAGCCGTGGCTGGCCAAGGGCCCAACCGGTGTCGCGTTGCGCACTCTAATTCATCTGGTCATGTCGTACTGAAAGCTTCATGTACAAATCCATTAGCGCTGCCTGCGTTTTGGGAGTTCTTGCGTTGGCGCTGCCAAATTCCACTAACGCGCAGACCGCTCCGACCTTTGTAGGGATACGAACATTTCTTAGCGCGCCATATCAACCGGATCTCGACAAGCTCAACGCGGACTTTGCTGTTCTTGGCGTTCCCTTTGATGAAGGGACCTGGGGCCAGCCCGGCGAGCGTTACGGACCGCGCGATCTGCGGGAGAATTCGCAGGAATACGCCCACGATCTGAGCGAAGGTTTTTATTACATCGATGGTGAGCGCACGCTGTTAAAGGGGAAGCGCTGGGTGGACGTCGGTGACGTGCTTGTATATCCCACGGTGCCCGCCGAAACCGGCCAGAAAATCACCGACGCGGTTAAGAAAATTCTCGCCAAAAAATCTTTTCCAATTATTTTGGGCGGCGACCACAGCATCACCTTCCCGGTGATTCGCGCGTACGATGTGCCGCTCACTGTCGTGCACATCGACGCGCATCTGGACACCTGGAATGGCGCGAAGGGCAACCTCGATCACGCCTCATGGGTTCTACGCGTCGCAAAATTGCCATCGGTCAAGAAAATCATTCAGATTGGCATGCGCGGGATTGCCAATGATGTGGAGGCGGCGGGCAATGCCAAAGCTATCGGCACGAAAGTGGTTACCGGAGAAGAGATTCATCGGCGCGGGGTTTCCACGGCCATCGACGCGATTCCACAGAGCGAAAATATTTACGTCACTTTCGACGTCGACTCGATGGATCCCACGCTGGCGCCAGGGACCGGAACCCTGGAGCCCGGGGGGCTCAGCTTTGCGGAGATCGACGAGTTGATGCAAGGGATTCCGAAAAAGGGAAAGCTCGTAGGCCTGGACATCGTGGAGGTAAATCCGTATCGCGACCCTAGCGGACGAACGGCGCAGACCGCCATCCGCCTGGTGGTCGACCTGCTCGGCGCGGCTTTTCATTAACGCACGAGCGTTACATTTTTTCTGGGGCTTCGATTCCCATCAAGTCCAACGCGCGAACCAATTGCGTTTCCACTAACTCGGTTAAACCCAATAAAAAGGCGCGTTTTTGCTCGTCGGCTTCCGACAAGATATGGTGCTTGTGGTAAAAATTGTTGAAGGCTTGCGCCAACTGAAATGCATATTTGGCGGCAAATGCCGGCTCTTGCGCGACGATGGTGGCGTCCACAGCGTAGTCCAGCGATCCGACCGCAAGCAATACCTCCCACAATCCGTTGCCCTCTGCGCCTGCCAAAAGCTTTTGCGCGGTTTCTGGAGTAACCGCCTCGCGCGCCGCACCGGCTTCCGCGCCCTTGCGACGAATTCCTCGGATGCGTACTACAGCGTATTGGCAGTACGGACCGGTTTCGCCCTCAAAGCTCAGCGCATCTTTGAAGTCGAAGGCGATGATTGCGCTGCGCGTAAACTTCAGCAGAAAAAATCGCAGCGCGCCCACCGCGATGCTGTGCGCAATATGCTTTTGTTCCTCCGCACTCATCTCCGTGTGACGCTGTTGCACTTCGGCGAGCGCTGCCGCTTCCAGCCGGTCAATCAGGTCGTCTGCCTTCACGCCGAAACCTTTGCGTCCGCTGACCTCCACGTACGGCTTTTTCGCGTCGTCCGGCGACAACTCATATCCCATCTCTGCCGCGCAGCGGGGCGTCAACGCCACAATCTCATAGGACAGATGAATTGAATTCGCGGCGGCCTCCGCGTGATTCAACTCGCGCAGTGCCTGCGCAACCACATCCTGCAAGTACGCTTGGCGGGCGTCGATCACGTTGTAGACTTTTTTCGCGGGGGCGCCGAACGGTGGTGCCTTGGGATCATTTTCGCCGCTCGTCGTGGCCCAAACTTCCTCGCCCTGCGGGGGGTTCGGCCATTTCGCGTAATGAAAATCCTTGCCAAGCAGCCCAAATTTCCAAAGCTGGTAGGCAATATCTTTCCCAACGTATGTAACCGTCCCGTTCGAACGCACAATAATTTTGTCCTGGGTGTTCTCCTCTTCCTCGATATCCTCTGTTTTCTCCGTGCTCTGACTCTCCGTGTCCTCTGTCTTAGTTCCGGAGGTTTTGTCCTTTCCTTCCTCTCGCCAAGGCATGACCCAGCAGCCGGCCATCTTGCCATGCTGGACGTATTGAATCGCGCCGGCTTCCTTCAGTTTCGCAAATGCCAAATCCCAAAAATGTAAATGCAAAATCTCGCTCTCTCGCGCCAGCAACTCATAAGAGATCCCGAGCCTGGCCATGGTGCGGAGATGGCAGGT
>DATBBY010000018.1:0-2265 GCA_036270765.1 Candidatus Acidiferrum sp. | reverse complement strand
ATGCAGTGCTGCGAGACTATGCCTTGCGATTCTCATAGCGCGGAGCACAACCAGGATTGTTGCGAGACCATGCCGTCGATGCACGCGCCATTTTTGAAGGCGCCTTCGATGCATGGGGCTTCGTTTTCGGCTGTTGCGGTATCGATGTTGCCCGTTTCGCGCGACAATTGCGCCATAGATTCCTCGGCTCATGTTGCTGCGAGTCACTGGGCGTCCCCTTCGCCTCCTGATTCCGTCGATTCCCTGCCTCTTCGTATCTAGTTTTCTTCCCGAATAACTTGCTGTCGTGCGGCTTAGTGTGCTTTGGCACGCGCATTTCCAATGGGAAGGAAAGAATGAAATTTCAAAAGCGTATTGGTTTGTTGCGTTTCTTCTTTGGGGTATTACTGCTCGGCATGTGTCGCCAGGTTCCGGTCACGAAGGCACAAGGGCCAGCTCCGGAGAGTGCGCCTCCGCTGTTCCCCGGTGGGGCGCTGGTTTCCTACAGTTCGAGTTTCCTGACGCGTGGTCCGATGAGTGGAGCGGGGGGAGGCATTCCAGCTACAGCGCGTCCTACGTTCTCGCACGAGGGAGATTTCAATTTCACTTGGGGATTCCGGCCAAATTTTGATGTGACTTTGATAGTGCCGGTGGTGACGAACCATTTTGACGGCGGCATTCCAGGTGGCGCGGTTGCGCGCGGAACGGGACTGGGGGACACACTGGTAGCTGTGAAATATCGGTTTTACCGTCGCGATTCTGAGCGAGGCACTACGCAGGCATCGGTGAGCGTTGGTCCCAAGATTCCGACAGGGCGCACGGGCCTGACCGACAATATTGGGCGGCGGCTGCCGGCGAGTTTGCAGGCTGGTTCGGGCTCGACGGATATGTTTGTGGGGGTGAACTGGACGTATACCGGACTATTTCATTTGCGACGGCTGGTGGCGGACGAAGACTTCCATGCGCTGGTACGGTCGGCGGGGACAGAAGCGACGCGCCTGGGGAACGATGTCGAATCGCGATTCTGGCTCTCTTATCGCCCGTACGAATCGAAGAATGTGGCGCGTGAGTGGTTTATCGGCCCGGAGTTGAGGTGGCTGCATTCGGGTGATGACCGGATTTCCGGAGTTACGCAGCGAGGAAGCGGAGGCGACGGGTTGCTTGCTGGAATCACCACGTTTTTTGGGCTGCGCGCTGGCTTGCACGTTTGGGTGGGGATGGATTGGGACGTGGCGCACACGGCCGGCGCGAGCTTTATGCCGGTACGGCGGCACATTAGTTTTGGGATAACGCAACAATTCCGGGTGCATCTGTGAGCGGAAAAGGAGGAACGATGAAGGTGGAGAAACTTGCGCTGCTGATGCTGCTGGGTTGCGGGCTCGGACCGGTAGCGCAGGCGCAAATCAAGCACATTGAAATGCGCGTTGAAGGGATGACTTGAAACTTTTGAGCATACGGGGTGAAACAACACCTCGGACGCCAGTCTGGCGTTCAATCCGTGGATGTGAGCTTGATCGATGGAAAGGTGCAGGTGACGCCGAAAGAAGACGGCCGCATTGATCCCGGGCAACTTCTGAAGGCGGTGTATGACAGCGGCGTGAGCGTTGCGGAGATGGACGTGATCGCGCGAGGGAAAGTGGTGAAGGATGGTTCGGGAGAGTTGACGCTAGAAGTTGCGCCTAATCAGTCTTTCGGCATTGAAGCTAATGAGGCGGCCAAGGAGCTGGAGGCGCTGGCCGGGCAGCCTACGGTGATTACGGTTCGCGGGCAACTTTACAAGAAGCCTGCGGGGAAAAAAAAACAGAAGCCGGACGGTTCGGCCCCGCTGAAGATTTTGATTCTCGAGGTGCAGAAAAGGGAATAGATGAAAACACTGCGGAAATACTTGTTGGTTTTGGGATTTGCTGGAATTGGACTGGCCGGGTGCACGCAGCATCCGGTGGGTTCTTCCCCGGTGGCTGCGGCCGCTGCCGCTGCCGGTCCCGGCGAAATGGGCTCAGCGATGCCGGCGTTCGATTTGAAGGACTTGCGTGGGAAGAAACTTTTGTCGGATAACTTGCGCGGGAAAGTGGTGCTGATTGATTTTTGGGCTACCTGGTGCGGGCCATGCAAGAAGGAAATGCCAGGCTATCAAAAGCTGCAGGATGAGTACTGACCGCGCGGTTTTGTGGTAATTGGATTCAAATTCGACACGATGGCGGACGTGGAGAATCCGCTTGCGTTTGCGCGGCGGATCGGCGTGCGTTATCCGCTGGCCATCGCGCCGGATGAATTAAAGCAAAAGTT
>DATBBY010000017.1:0-2732 GCA_036270765.1 Candidatus Acidiferrum sp. | reverse complement strand
TTGAACATGCAAACCGAGAGGAGTCTTTATCGCTGAGGCTTCCTCCGTCGCAGTGATTTTTCCTTCTTCCAGCATGCGGCGAAGGACCAGGTTGCGGCGCGACAACGCGGACTCCGGATTAAGCAGCGGCGAATATTTCGGCCCGTTGACCATCCCGGCCAGCAACGCCGCTTCCTGCAGCTTTAGGTCAGTCACTGGTTTGCTGAAATAAAACTGTGACGCTGCCGCGAATCCGTAATTCCCATGCGCCAGGTACACCTGGTTTGAGTACATGGTGAAAATTTGCGGCTTGGTATAGCGGCGCTCGATCTGGAGCGCCAGCAGCATTTCCTGCATTTTGCGGCGAAAGCTGCGGTCGCTGCGGTCGAGAAAAAGATTTCCCGCTAGCTGCATGGTGATCGTGCTGGCGCCTTCTGCTTTGCGCCCTTTCAGCAAATTGCGATAGGCCGCGCCCGCGATACGCGGAAAATCAATGCCCCAGTGATCTTCAAAATGCTGGTCCTCAATCGAAGACACCGCGTTATAGAGAATTCTTGGGCATTGCTCGTAAGTCATCAGAATGCGCCGCTGCAACGCAAAACTCGCCACCATTTGCCCATCGTCAGCATAAATTTCCGTGACTACGTTAGGCCGGTAAGTTTCCAGCGCACGAATCTCCGGCAGGTCGCTGGCATACACGAACAGAAGTCCGCATCCGGCGCCGAGTGCAATAGAGCAAAGCAGCAGGAATGCGATGGCCACACGGTCAATGAGTTTCCAACCGCGCAAGCGAAGGGTGATCGGGGGCAGACTTAGCATCAACAGAAAATTCTAGCGCAAAACTTTGCACATTTCGGAAACCGCATGAGGCTAGTTTCGCAAGGTGTATCGGGGAGCCGGCATGGCGTGCCCTTGAGCAAATCCTAGGCGTTCTCGCCGGCTGTCCAGGGATGCGGCTGGCGCGCTTCCTTGAAGGCAAACACGGTGGTCAACAACGCTAGCGCTACGAGCGCGCCATCCCGTACCACAGTCTTAATCGTCAGCGGCTCCGGCGCGCCGAAACATCCGCAATTGATATCCATGTGCAGCAAGTACGCACGCGTCACCAGGCACAAGAAACCCAACAGGATCGCAGTCGCTAGCGTGGCCCACACCCGGAAACGCCAGCCAATCAATAGCAGCAATCCCAGCACCATCTCCACGAACGGCAAGGTATGGGCCACGAAAGCGGATCCCGCGGCGGACAGCACCTTGTAAGATTCCACCTGGAAGGCAAATGTGGACAGGTTTGCCGAAACCGAAAACTTCAGGATGAAATAGGGCCACAGATGTTGATTGGGCAGAAACAGTTTGGAATAGCCGGCATAAACGAAAATCAGCCCGACCACAATGCGGCCCAGCCAAATCACCGATCGACGAAAATTGAGAGGACTGGATTGCATCATGGTATTCGCTGTAGGTGGTTCGCCTATGCTGAATTTGCTCTCCTGTTGCTAGCGCGAAAGAAGGTCGTCCAGGAATCCCTTTAAGATGTCATAACTCATGACGCCCGCGTACGGATACGTTTGGCCTTTATGGCGAAACACGGTCGTAGGCGTCTGGTTCACTGGAATGACCTGGCCCGCTTGCTTGTCCTTGTCAATCAGCGGCTCAAGCGTCCGTCCGTCCACCAGCGCTTGCACTTTTTTCATGTCTGCGGCGCTCAACACCGCTAGAACGGTCCCTTTGACATCGCCGTTTGCTTCCCACTTTTCCTGATTCTGAAATAGCGCTTGTTCCACGGCGTCGAATTTACCGATGTGCGCCGCGGCGCGCGCATAGCTCGCTGCCAGGCGCGAATAGGCGTGCATCGGCAACGGAAAATCACGATGGATCAGGTAGACCTTTCCGGTGTTAACGTAATTGTCCATCAACGGTTGGTTGGTAGTCTTAAAAAGCTGCTTGCAGGCCGGGCACTGGAAGTCGCTGTAAATCTCCATGGTGACGGGAGCCGTCTTCGAGCCGAACGCACAATGAGGGTCCACTTCCTGTTGCGCGGAGAGTTGCTCTGGCTGCGACCGAGGCGTTGGGCTAGGCGGGGCAGGTTTGGCCGGAGCCTTAGCGCTAGCGTTTGCATGCGCGGTATTTTCCGGCTGGAGCGTACTGGCGGCTGCGGCAGGCGCCGGGTTCACGCTGGTCAAAAGCGCGGGTTTACCATCCTCTCCCCCGGTGCGAACCGCCAAATCGCGATTTACACCCCATCCGAACGACAATGTCGCGCCTAGAAGCGCGAGAGCGATGGCCGCAACTAGCAAGTGTCGCCGCTTCACGAGAGTCTCCCTTTAAGCGGTTCTGCGAACTGCCTCGAACGATATTACCTTAGAAGCGGCATAAAAAGAGCGGGCCGGTTAGGATTTGACTTCAAGAACCGGCCCACGGCGCCTTCTCTACGCCGGGCAGTAGGATGCAAAAACGCGCCAGAAGTTGTTCTGAACGGGAAACAATCATCGACAAGCTGATACGAGGACCGCTGTAACCGCCTGAAAACAATTAGAATATTGACATCATCAAGAACATTGACATTGGCACACTCAACCTTTATACTCGACCCTGCATCGAACCGGCCAACGAAGGACGCTTCCCGGTGCACGGGCTGAAGCCCGGGCTTCTGAGGGAAGCAACGTTCGATTCGCAGATTTCGGCTTATCCATTGAGGGAGATTCCATTATGAGTAAGATCATCGGTATTGACTTGGGGACCACGAACTCGGTCGT
>DATBBY010000016.1:0-22697 GCA_036270765.1 Candidatus Acidiferrum sp. | reverse complement strand
GAATAACGGACGGGGATGTAGCCCAGTTGATTCTGACTGCCGTTGCCAAATCCTTTGCCCCAGAAACCGCCGGAACCGACGGCAATCTTGGATTGCAACACCTGATAACCGGAACCCTTTGCGTCTTCTTCGGGGTGCATGAAGGAAGTCACGCGCTCCCGTTGGTACGGTTTCAAGATGTGGCGGCTGACCGGGGGATAAAAAATGCTCCCTACAGCCAATATTCCCACCAGTGAAATTATCGCCGCGTGCTGCCATTGCAGGCCGGCGAGAAACGCACCCACTACCAGCATCGGTAACAGCACCAGAGCTGTACCCAGGTCGGGCTGCTTTAGAATCAATACCAGCGGTAGCCCTACTAAGAATCCTGCTTTGATCAAATCCTGCAGGGAAAGCTCATCACTGCTCACTTCCGCAAAGAAGCGGGCGACTACAATGATTATAATCAACTTTACCAATTCTGACACCTGAAAGAATTCGCCAAGGAAGGGGATCCAGCGTTTGGCCCCGAAACGGCTGTGACCCATGGCTAGAACGGCTATAAGGGCAACGATTCCAATAAGGTACAAAATGGGGGCCTGCTCGAGGATCAGGTGGTAGTCGAGGCGGGACAGGGCGAACATCAGCGCGAAGCCGATGATTAGCCAGCGGACCTGCTTCGTGTGCATCCCGGCCAAAGAACTGCCGTGGGTGGCGGAATAGATTTCGATTACGCCAACGGCGCAGATGGCCGCGAGGATGGCGAGTAGCCACCAATCGTAATCGCGAGTACCGGGTGCGTCTTTCATTTATTTTTCTTCTCACCGGCAAAAAATGCTGCCGGATTTTTCAGAACTAAAATCTATCGGTGCAAGGTCTTCTCGGGTGGTGCCGGAATAATGGCAGCAGCTGCGGCCGCGGAATTCAACTTTGGCGCATCCGGTTTGGCTGGAGCCGCCAACTCAGCGTCTTTGACTGCTAGAGCGGCCTGCGCGGGATTGGTGCCGTTATCGAAATTGAGGCGCTGATATTCGACGGTGGTCTGGCCGTTATTTTTATTTTTCTTGTCGTAATAGGCCTTAATAATGTCGCGCACTACCGGGCCTGAGGCGGTGCCTCCGTGCTGGCCGCTTTCCTGCACCAGAACGGCGACGACGATTTCGGGATTGCGGCGTGGGGCGTAGCCGACGAACCAGGCGTTGTCTTCAAATTTTTTCTGTTTGCCGAGGCGGTCGCGCGTCGAGTAGCCGATGACCTGCGCGGTGCCTGATTTTCCGCTGAGCTCAACGCCTGCAAGTTTCAGCGAGGCGCCGGTGCCGCCGTCGTTGACCACACCGTACATGGCGTCAGTGATTTTTTCCACGGTGGGCTCGGAGATGTTGAAGCGTTCTTCGCCGACGTTTTGCGCGTCTTTCAATAAATGGGGCTGCTTAAAAATGCCGCCCATGGCGATGCCGCCGATAGTGCGTGCCAATTGCAACGGAGTGGTGGTGACGGCGCCCTGACCGGTGGAGACCGAAATGGTTTCGCCGGGGTACCACTTGCGATGGAAAACGCGCTCCACCCACTCCTCGGAAGGCATCAGGCCGGGCTCTTCGGCAGGCAGATCGATTCCTGTTTTGTGGCCGATGCCCATTTTGGTGGCGTAGTACGCGAGGCGGTCAATGCCCAACTTCATGCCCACGTTATAGAAAAAAATGTCGCAGGAATCGAGAATGGCTTTGCGGAAATTCACAACTCCATGGGAGCTTTTCCCGAACACCCAGCATTTGAATTGGCGGCCGTAAAAAGTGGCGTAGCCGGGACAAAAGGCGGTGTAATTTTCCGGCGGAACTTTATCTTCCAGCATGGCGGTGGCGGTGATGATTTTAAAAACGGAACCAGGAGCGAGCTGCGCCTGGATGGCGCGATTCAACATGGGGTGCAACGGATCGTCGTTGAGACGCTTCCATATTTCGTTCGAAACGCGCACGGAAAAATCGTTGGGGTCAGGCGTGGGGCGGCTGACCATGGCAAGAACTTCGCCGCTGCGCGGGTCGAGTGCGACCACGGCGCCTGGGCGCGTTCCCAGAGATTGTTCGGCGACTTGCTGCAGGTCGTAATCAATAGTGAGCTGAATCTGTTTGCCAGGAATGGCTTCTTGTGTGGAGAGGCGGCCAACTTCTTTTCCGACGCTGTTGACGATGACGCGGCGCATGCCGTCGGTGCCCATCAAAAGATCGTTGTACTGTTTTTCCAGGCCGGTTTTGCCGCCGAAGTCGCCGGGGCGGAAGCGTCCATTGCTGGATTCAATTTGTTGCTCGCTTACTTCACCGACATAGCCGCTAGCATGGGCCATAAATCCGTTGGGAAGGTAACGGCGGCGAGAGATGGAAATCATTTCAAGAATAGGAATATCGGAGCGATGCGACTCGATGAAAGCGATGTCCGCGTCGGAAGCTTCGGGTTTAATGATGATGGGCTGAAATTTGGGGAGATTGCGGGTGGTGCTGAGATCGTCTCGCAAGTCCTCGACTGCGATATTGAGTCCATCAGCGATGGCGGGAAGATTTTTTTCGACCAGGGCGGGATCGTCACGCAAAAGCAAAACGCTGAATGACGGGCGATTGTCGACCAGCACGCGGCCATCGCGATCCAGCATGCGGCCACGCGGCGCGATGACCGGAATGGAGCGCACGCGGTTGCGTTCAGCCATGGAAGAATATTTCTCGGCGTCGATGATCTGCAGTTTCCAAAATCCGAGGAGCAATACGCCGATCATTCCCACGATGACGTAGGAAGCCATGGCCAGACGGCCTTGCGGCAAACGATTGTCGTTATGAAACGAATAACCCACGAAGACCTCGCGCGCGAATATCTTAAGCTCAGGGCTGGTCGCCTGCTCCGATGGAACCGGAGTAACATCGCGTCACGAAAATTTACAGTTGGATTTCGATTTTTGCCGGCTGGTTTCCGTAATGGAAAGATTCTAACCGGACCCAAAAACCGCTAAACCCATGCTTCAATTGCTTCAAATGATGCCCCACAGCTGTTTGCAAACGTAACATCAGGGTTATCGGGCGGCAAGCCGTCCGGTCGTACAGGGTTCCAGGAGCGCATTGTTTTTCAAGGGGGGCCGGCTGAGATGGCGTGTTGCTCCAGCGCAGAGGGCACGTTAAGGTAAGAAATTATTCATGAACAGCGAAATATATAAGGAAAAGCGCTTCCGGCTGGCGCTGGTAGGTATGTCTGGGAGCGGCAAAAGTTTCTGGACAAAGAAGTTAGCGGCGGCGGGCTGGAGGTCGGTTTGCTGCGATGACTTGATCGAGAAGAGGCTGGCGCCGCGGCTGGTGGCTGGTGGCCACTCTGGAATTAACGGCGTGGCCGCGTGGATGGGGTGGCCGAACAGTGTGACCTATGTGCAACGGGAAGCGGAATATTTGGCGGAAGAGATAGGAGTGATGGACGAATTTCTGAACACTCTGGAGAAAGAAACGAGCGGGCTTGAGAAAGACTCAAGCGGGCTTGAAAAAGATAACAGCGGCGCACCCATCGTGCTGGACACCACCGGGAGCGTGATTTATGCGCAGAACAATATATTGATGCGCTTGCGGAGGCAAATGACGGTGGTGCATCTGGCCAACACCGAAGATGAACGGCGAATACTGGTGGAAAGATATTTGAATGATCCCAAGCCGGTGTTGTGGCGGGGGACGTTTCATGTGAAGGATCAAGAAACGCCGCGCGAAACTGTGGCGCGGTGCTATCCACTGTTGATCGCGGCGCGCAGGAAGAGTTATGAAACGCTGGCGCATTGCGCGGTGCAGGTGTCCGAGCTGCGCGCAAAGCATGCGAGCGATTCAAAGAACAATGCGGCGGATGTAGAACGGTTCCTGCAAAAGGTACGCGAGCAGGTTGAACACGCCTGATGTTGGTTGCCCATCACAACAGAAATGCTTCACCGACAGTAGTGAGATGAGATACCGCAGCACATCCCGGGAGGCGCCCTTGACGTCGCTGCGCGGCGCAGTGTTGCGTGGCTTGGCGCCGGATGGCGGATTGTATATGCCGGTGGAGATTGCGAGGCGGTCGCCGGAGGAACTGGAAGAATTCCGGCGGCTACCGTTCACGGAGGTGTGTTTTCGCGTGGCGCGGCCGTTTGCCGGCGCGGAGGTGCCTGAAGAAGTCACGTGGCAAGTGGTGAGCGAGGCGATTAATTTTCCTGTGAAGCTGGTGTCGTTGTCGCCGGGATTGCATATTCTGGAGCTATTTCACGGGCCCACGCTGGCGTTCAAAGATTTTGGCGCGCGATTCATGGCGCGGCTAACGGCTTATTTTGTGCGCGACGAAGCGCGCACGCTGACGGTGCTGGTGGCTACGTCGGGCGATACCGGCAGCGCGGTGGCGCATGGTTTTTTGGGCGTGCCGGGAATTCGCGTGGTGATTCTTTATCCTTCGAAGCGCATCAGTGAAGCGCAGGAAAAACAATTTACTACGCTGGGAGAAAATATCACCGCGCTGGAAGTGCAGGGAACTTTTGACGATTGCCAACGATTGGTGAAGCAGGCGTTCTCGGATGTGGAGCTGAACAAGCGGGCTTTTGTAACATCGGCGAATTCCATCAATATCGGGCGGCTGTTGCCGCAGATGTTCTATCACGTGGCGGCGTACCGGCAATTGCCGGTGGCTTCCGTGCCGCTGATTGTTTCGGTGCCCAGCGGGAATTTCGGCAATTTGACGGCGGGGATATTTGCCAAGCGGATTGGATTGCCGGTGACGAGGTTTGTTGCGGCGACGAATGCGAATGAAGTGGTGCCGGAATATTTGCGCAGCGGGAAATTCGCGCCGCATCCGGCGTATGCGACTCTGTCCAACGCCATGGACGTGGGAAATCCCAACAATTTTCCCAGGCTGCTGGATTTGTGCCGCAACCGGCTGGAGTACGTGCAGAAAGAAATCTGGGGACACGGCGCAACGGATGCGGAGACGCTGGCGGCGATGAAGCTGGTGTACGAACGCTATCAATATATTGCTGATCCGCATACTGCGGTGGGGATTTTGGGTTGGGAGGCTTATCGCAAAGCGCATCCGGAGCCGGCACAGGGATTGGTGCTGGCTACGGCTCACCCCGCAAAATTCGCGGATGTGGTGACGCACGCGATTGGCATTGCACCGCGCTTGCCGGCGAGGCTTGCGGCATATTTGAAACGGCAGAAATTGTCGCTACCGATGTCGAATGGATACGATGAATTCAAGCAGTTTTTGTTGGCGCACTGAGTAGCGGTTATTTTTCCCAATTCGAAGGCGCTATCGCCTTCACCCTATCCAATAATTGCTGTTCGTTTTCACCCTGGTCACGCAGTGGGTGAATCAATTTTTCGTTATACCTGTCAGAACGGACATCAAGATTATAGGTATGCTGGCCGTCCAGTTGATACCCCGTAACGATGTGAAAGTCTTCCGTGCTGGGGTCATATTTCAAAAATAGCAAATATCGTTTGCCAACGAGAGGCATAGAAAAATCTCCGAGCGCACGAAGGAGCACTTTGCCCGACGGCAGGCGGATTGCACCGCCATAACGTTCAACGATGACGCTATCGTTCGGTTGAATGTGGCGTTCCGCAGATGAAATTGTACGCGCCTCCTGCACGGAGACGTTGAACTCCGAATAGATATCTCGCTTGTCGTCGGACAAATATGCTTGACCTGCGGTGACCTGACCGACGATTACCGTATCGCTTAGGCTGAAGGGGAAGGGATCCCGATAAAAATGTCCTGAATCGTATCCAACTAGAACGTCGTCACTTTGCTCCCCCAATTCGGGTAAGGGGGAACCCGGGGTGTTATACCGCTGACCACGCCTCAAGCGCAGAACATCGTTCGAGCCAGGGACGGCAATACTGTAATCGGTAAGCGGTCCGACACTGTATTGGGGAGTGTCAGACGCTGCCGTCGTTTGGGCAAATGTGAGCGCGCCGTTGTCGCAAGACAGCAATAACACCAAAGAACCGAGGATGGTGTGGCGTCGGATCAAGTAATAATCGTGACACCTTTATCTCTTAGGTGTCATCGTCGTGTTCACCTGCCAAAGATCAGCAGGGTAAAGGTGTCGGGAATCATTGGCGGACGCGGCCTGGGATGTTCTGGCGTAGCCGCTGGCGTTGGACCGAAGTCCGAGCTGACCAAGTATAGATTGTGGTTGGATGTGTCGAGCTCCATGGTGCGTGCGCCGCGTTGCGTCTGGATGGTGTCCACAACCGAGAACTTGTCGAGCGAATCTTCGTGCGCCACTGTCATTGTGCCATCACCGCACGATGCAAACGCGAAGCCGGTTGCAGGATCGAAGCGATTAGCATCCACGCCTTGACAGATGGGCACCGTGCCGATCACCGTGCCGGAACTGCCATCGACGAAAGCCATCATTTTGTTATGGCAGCCGACGACCAGAATCTCATGTTCGGCATCGATGGCGAGTCCGGAAGGCGATTCGCAGGGGGCCAATGGCCAGGTCTTTTCCACTTTTAACGTGACCGGATCGAATTTCACGAGCTGGCTTTTGTCTTCCAGATTAACGAACACGTGGCCCTTACCGTCGGACGCCGCGAATTCCGGACCGCCGCCGAGCGCGATGGTGCCAACTGTTTTTCCCGTCGCGGCGTCGATGGCAGTGGCCGAGTCAGAACCACCATTAAAAGTAAACACACGCTTCGACGCCGGATCATAGATGATGGCGTCCGGATTTTTTTCCGTCGTTGCTTCTCCAATGGGCTGCAAAGTTTTCATGTCAAATACTGTTGATGTGGCGGTCTTGCCGTTGCTGGTGAATCCTTTATTCATATCTTGAACAAGCGCGATTCCGTGGACACCAGAAGTGTTGGGGATGTCGCCGACAACTTTGCCTTCATCGGCATCGACCACCATGACGTGAGTGCCGCGCGAAATAAACAAGCGACGGCTGGCCGGATCGGCGGTGAGATAATCCCAGCCACCCTCGCCGCCAAGTTTCACTTTTTTAATCAGGTGATATCCGGATTTGCCCGTCGCGCTGCTTTCCTGGGCCTTAACGGGCCTTCTTCCAATTACAAGCAAAGCAGCAACTAAAGCCAAAACTGCCGCACATGCCACCCAAATTTTCCGGCGATCTCGCACTGTTCCCTCCATTGAAAAAACCAGACCTACTATACACGCTCAAACGAGGGTGTTGTTACGGCGGGACAAAAAAAATGACCGGCACAAATGCCGGTCCCTTAGAACTTCAATAAAAATCTAAATTTAGGCCGCGATTTTTTGTTCGCTCAGCAAATGCACTGGCACTTTACGCAAATCCCACACGATGCCGAACCACGAGAGCATTTTCAGTGTGTAGTAGGTGATGTCCACTTCCCACCAGAAAAATCCCTGGCGAGCGGAAGCCATAAAATGGTGATGGTTGTTGTGCCAGCCTTCGCCCAGCGTTAGCAGCGCCAGGAACCAGTTGTTCTTGCTGGTGTCGGTGGTCTCATAGCGGCGCGTGCCGAACAGATGCGAAAGCGAATTGATGGTGAAGGTATCGTGCCACAGCAATACGGTGCTCAGGCAGAACGCCCAGATGAATAGGTGCCAGCCGCCGATCAGCCAAATCGCCGCTCCTAAGGCTACGGGGGGAACCATGTGATATTTGTTCAGCCAGCGCAACTCGGGAAATTTCGCGAAATCGCCGATGTAGTTGAGGCGCGTGTCGTTGTATTTGTCGGACATGATCCAGCCGACGTGCGACCAGAAAAATCCAAATAGCGTCGGGGAATGAAGGTCCAGCTCCTGATCGGAATGACGATGATGATGGCGGTGATGCGCTGCCCACCACAGCACGCCCTTTTGGGCGGAGCTCATGGCCATGAAGGCGATTACGAATTGAAAGGCGCGGCTGGTTTTAAAGGCGCGGTGCGAAAAATAGCGGTGGTATCCGGCGGTAACGAAAAACATGCGCACGCCGAGAAGCGCGAGGCAGGTCACCAGGTAATACCAATGAAAAGGAATGAAAAATATCAGCAATGATGCGAGATGAACCAGCGCGAACGGCAGGGACATAATCACGGAAATTCGTGAGCCGTTGGGCAGAGGAATCGACCATGCGCGTGAAGCTGTAGCCATTCTTGGTGTTTCTTTCCGCGTCCGTATGCAACTGGACGCTCTTAAGGCATTTTCTGCGAGTGCAGAGTCACTTCAAGCCAACGATGCGGACGCGGCGGAAATGTCGGGTGTGAGAAACCCTGCGCAACCAGTTTACGGTCGGATATTACAGCGGTCAAGGGTACCGACGGCCAGCTGTACTAATTAAGATGCATTCTGAGGTAGATAAGATAGCGCTGAAGACGGAATGATGTGCGCGAATGTGCTATCGTTTCTCGCTGCGCGGTTGCGGAATTTGGTCCGCGGCGTCACAGACTAAGCACTTTAGAAGCATCGCTTCAGAAGGATTAGAGAAATAATGGCTGAGCGGCCGGTACTTGTAGGCGTTATTCCCCAAGTTGTGGTGCTTGATGATGGCGACCAGATCGCCTGGCTGTCTGACGCTGGGAATCTCCGGGTCGAGTTCGACGCTAACCGGTGCCCATTCTCCTCCAATGTATTTCAGGCTCCGGCGGGGATGCGCCTGCTGAGCGGCCCGCCCCGGGCCGGGATTAAAGGTGCCACATTTAAATACCGGTTATGGCTCAACGACCAGCTGGTCGGCCAAGGCGAAGTGATTCTCCGCGATAAGTAGGCTCCCACGTACTGCCCAAAAAGAGAGTTGCAGAGGCCTCTACTAAGCCTGGGTGTTTCCACGTTATAAGACCCACCTGCCACGGCAGGTAAACCCTCCAAAAATCTGGGGGTGGGACACCCTGGCTCCGGGGTCGGCGCACAAAACTTGCTGACGGGACGTTCATCCCCACACGGGTATAAATAAAAAGCCGGACTATGGGTGGGCGGCGTCCGTCGGGGCGGTCACCGCGGTGGACGTTGAGGTTTTTACTGGCGGAGGTACGGCGGGGGGGATGATTGCGGGCGGTTTTTCTTTGGGTGCACGGGGCTCGTCCTCGGTGGGAGCGGTGTCAGGCGTGTCCACGTGGACTTCGTGATCGGCGGCTTGTTGTTCGAGCGGGACGACGTTGGCAAATTCTACTTCCGGCATGCCACTGTGGGCGGCCTTCATGAATTGAATCCAGATCGGCAGCGCCGCGCGGGCGCCGGTTTCTTTTTTGCCCAATGAGATTTGCTTGTCGTCGTATCCGACCCACACTCCAGAAGTAATTTGCGGCGTGAAACCAATGAACCAGGCGTCGGTATAGTCCTGCGTGGTTCCGGTTTTTCCAGCGGCGGGACGGCCGAGCGATTTGGCCTGGATGCCGGTGCCGAATTGGATGACTTCCTCAAGCATGGCGGTCATGGTGCGAGCGACTTCGGGCGTCACCACGTCATGCACGATAGGGTGGGCTTCCTCGAGCAGCGCGCCATCGTAACTGGTGACGCGGCGAATCATGTGCGGATCGATGCGGATGCCGTCATTGGGAAAAACGGTGAAGGCGGAAACGTGTTCGAGAAGGCGCATGTCCGCGGAGCCTAGAGCGAGCGGAAGATAAGGCGGAAGCGGAGTGGTAATGCCGAAGCGGCGGGTGACATTGACGACGCTGTTGATGCCGACTTTTTCGGCGAGCTTGACGGCCGGAACGTTGCGCGAGCCCGCCAAAGCGCGCCGAAGAGTGATGTTGCCTTCAAATTTTTCGTCGTAATTGCGCGGGGAATAGGGCTGGCCGCCGCTGATGGTGGTGAAAGGCGCATCCAGAATGGTGTCGAAAGGCGTCGAACCCTTTTCAAGGGCGTCGGCGTACACGTAAATTTTAAATGAGCTGCCAACCTGGCGGACTGCTTGGGTGACGCGATTAAATTTTGAGTCTTCGAAGCTGTAGCCGCCGACCATGGCTTTGATTTCGCCGGTGGGATTATCGATAGCCACCATGGCGGCTTGCGGACCGGGTTGCTGCTCGAGTTGCACGCGCGCGGTCGTTTCTCGTAATTCCTGGATAGAAAATTGCGCGAGGTCGCCGGCTTTCAGAAGATCGGAAGCTTTCTTCCGGCCGGTCCAGGCAAAATCGGCGGGAGAAAGAATGGCGCGGTAGTTGCCGATTTTGATGGTGGCGCTTTTGTCTTCGACGGAAAGCACGAGTCCGGTGGTGTAGGTGCCTTTTTCGATGGGCCGGCGCCAATCGTCGTCTTCGTAAGTAGCGATGGTGCCGAGATTGTCGCGGAGGATGTTGGGCAGATTGCCGCGCCAGCCGTGGCGGCGGTCGTAACTGTGCAGGCCGTCGCGAACGGCTTGATTGGCGGCGCGCTGCATGGCGATATTCAGAGTGGTGTAGATGCGCAGGCCGCGTTCGTGAACAGCTTCGGTGCCGTAAGTAGATTCCAGATATTTGCGAATATCTTCGAAGAAATAAGGCGCGAGGTCGTTGCGTGGATATTGAATGTGTACGGCGAGAGGAGTTTTACGGGCGGCGGCTTCTTCGGCAGGGGTGATTTTGCCTTCTTCCTCCATGCGGTGGAGCACCAGGTTGCGACGCGCGAGTGCTAGCGTGGGATTATTTAGCGGCGAAAATTTGGGGCCGTTGACCATGCCAGCGAGTAGCGCGGCTTCCTGAAGCTTCAGGTCCGTGACGGACTTGCCAAAATAAAATTGCGAGGCGGCCGCGAAGCCGTAGTTGCCGTGGGCCAGGTAAACCTGGTTGGAATACATGGTGAAAATTTGCGGCTTGGTATAGCGGCGTTCGATTTGGAGGGCGAGAAGGATTTCCTGCATTTTGCGGCGAAAAGTCTTATCGCTGCGGTCGAGGAAAAGATTGCCGGCCAGCTGCATGGTGATGGTGCTGGCGCCCGCGGTGATGTGACGCTTCAAAACGTTGCGAAAGGCGGCGCCGGCGATGCGCGGGAAATCGATGCCCCAGTGATCTTCGAAGTGCTGATCCTCGATGGCGGCCACGGCGTTGTAGAGCACCCGCGGCACTTGCTCGTAAGTCATGAGAATGCGGCGCTGTAGGGCGAAGCTGCCGACCATTTGGCCGTCGTCGGCGTAGATTTCGGTAACCACCGTGGGGCGATACGTTTCGAGCGCGCGAATTTCAGGTAGGTCGCTGGCATACACGAAGAGTAAGCCGCAGGCCGCGCCCAGCGCGATAGAGCACAGCAGCAAGAAGGCCAGCGCGACGCGGTCAATCAGCTTGAAACCGCGCAAGCGCAAGGTGATCGGGGGCAGACTTATCATCGACAAGAAAGTTTAACGCAGATGGAAGAGGATGCGCAGAGGTGAAGGCGGGGGAAGTTTCCAGGGTTTGGTGACAGGAATTAGTGCTGGACCGATTTCAGATGGTGCGGCTTATTTCAGTTTGGCACATCCAATAGATTGCGATGTAGAGACTCACGGTAGTTTCATACTAATTCATTGAGTGACTAAGGCCTTCGAGGCAAACCATGCTAACAAACGACAAAACTCCAAGAGCATTCTGGATATGCGCCGCCATAACGGCGATCAGCGCGGTCGTGAGCGCTTCGTTTGCCGTGGCGGGCCTGCTTGGACCAGGCATCCACGATACTTTTGCGTTGTACGCAGCGTCTCGAAGCCTCGCCATTCCGTTGGTCGTTCTGATCCTTCTGGGGTTGCGTTCACGAGAGGGGATCGCTGCCATGGCACTGACGATGAGCCTGGTCCAGTTGTTCGACGCGGTCATCGGTGTCATATTGCACGACGCCAGTAAGACATACGGCCCGCTTTTCCTCGCGCTTATTGGGTTCGTTTCCGTTGCATTTTTGCTGCGCAGTTCTCAACGCTTCGAGCCACACCATCGTTTGTAGCGACGACGCACTCGGAAATACTTTCTTTCGGACGATTAACGCGATAATCGGAAGCTTGATTTCCAATCGCATCGAAGACGCTAATTCAAGATTCGATTGACCCTATTGAAACTTAGAAAAAGAGGGGAATTAAATCAATGGACTTTTCCGGGAGAGTGGCGCTCATCACGGGGGCGGGCAGCGTGTTGGGAATAGGTTTTGCCACGGCTCGGTTGTTGGCGCAAGAGGGGGCAAAAATCGCCATCACTTCGACGACCGATAGAATCGATGAGAGGGCGCGGGAACTGACTGCAGATAAGGCCGACGTTTTTGCGTTGCCCGCGGACCTGCGCGATCACGCGAGCACTGAGACGCTGGTTCGCGAAGTTCTCGCGCGCTACGGGCGCATCGATATTCTGGTGAACAATGCGGGCATGACGCAGGTCAGCAATCCTGACGAGACGCTATCAACATCTTTCGCGGAGCTTAGCGAAGCGGACTGGGATTACAGCATCGGGCTGAACTTGAAGACCACATTTAATATGACCAAAGCGGCTCTGCCGTCCATGCTGAGTGCAAAGTATGGGCGTATCGTGAATGTTTCGTCAGTCACTGGGCCACTGGTCAGCAATCCTCGCTCAACGGCCTACAGTGCGGCCAAAGCTGGCATGGTGGGGCTGACGCGCAGCCTCGCGATGGAAGTTGCCCGCAACGGAATCACGGTAAATGCGGTGGCGCCTGGCTGGATTGAAACGGCTTCTTCAACTGCGGAGGAAATTATCGCTGGAAAAAATACGCCGGTCGGCCGGCCCGGGCGTCCTGAGGAAGTGGCTGCAGCTATCGCGTTCCTGGCTTGCGAATCCGCATCGTATGTGACCGGACAGATGCTAGTGATCGACGGCGGCAATACCATCCAGGAGTACAAAGGGCCGCCCGATTCTTATTACTGATAGTTTTGCAGTCTGCGAGCCGCGCGCCAAGGGAGAAGGCCTTCAATGGATGTCACTCGGCGCCAGCATTTAAGATCACCGTCAACGGTGCGATGGCTGGCGGCTTCACATAACGGTTGACGATGAAGCGCTGGCCGTCCCTGACAGCGTCGTAGGTAAACAAATCGGTCGAGGAAATCCCCGCTCGGGCTTGAAATGTAAACAATTTCGCGGGGGTCCCGGCGCTAAAGGTTTCGCCCGCGTTGACTTCGACGGCGGTCAACTCCTCGTGTGGGCCGAGGTAGAACATTTCTTTTCCGTCGCCACGCCAGCGCGGCTCGGTTCCTCCGCCGCGCGACACTTGCCATTTGCCGGAGGCTTGCGGATACGTGGTGACGTAAACCTCCCAATCTCCAGATTCGTCCGAGGCGTAGGCAACCCACTTACCGTCGGGAGAAAACTGACCGGTAGTGTAATGGGCGTTTCCTTTCAAGAAAGGCTTGATGCCCGCTCCGCTGGCGGACACCAGACCGAGATAGGTCGAACCGTCCGCGTCCTCCGAGGTGCACAAGATCTGCGCGCCATCGGGACTCCAGGAATTCGGAATATTTTCGAAAGCGGCCGGTGGTGGCGAGGTAAATATCGCGTTCTCCGCTTCGGTGCCCTTGAGATTTTTCATCTCTACAATGGTGGTCACTTTGACAAGCCGGTACACCAACTTCTGTCCATCGGGCGACCAGATCGGCGTGACTTCTTCCGCAGGATCAAACGTGAAGCGAGACGCGGTTCCGCGCCTCACGTCATGAATCCAGATATCCACGTTGCTGGCCTTGATGTCGGAACGGTCCGCGGCGACATACGCGTTGTCAGGCGACAGGGAGGGATTCGCAATCACGCCCTCTTCGCCGAGCCGCGACAGTTCTTTTCCATTGCGGTCGTACCACGCCAGCACGGAAGTGGTAGCGCCCGCGCTGGAGTTGTATACCACTGTGCCGTTGTATCCCGCCGCGACCGCCGCGTAATAGGTGGAAGGCTGAAAGCCAATTCCCTCCGCAATCAGTTTTTTCTCTCCTGTAACTTTCCCTGAGGAGACATCAAACTTTACGGCCACCAGCCCTCTGTGCCATTCGAGGAAAATCAGCTGTCCATTCGCGTAGGCCGGGTTAGAATGCGCCAACACAATTCTCTTTCTCTCGCCCCCGTTGATGGAGGCCAGGTAGATGCCGCTGTCCGGGTCGTCCTCCACATTCTTGAAATTCCCGCCCCAGAATAAAAAGTGCTCGCCGTCCGGAAGAAACAATGGCCAGCGATGGGTGCTTTCCGTCGGCGAGAAGTATTTCACGGTGAGGTCTTCAGCATGGCTGCCGTCGGAATTGATTTTCCAGATCGAACGCCCCGTGTTTGGCGCGTACAAGATCACATTCTTGTTTCCCCAGCTCCCACCTCGTCCGTTCGTTGCCAGCGTCAGGACTTGGGGCGAGCCACCGCTCACCGAGATTTTCTTTAATTTTCCGTCCGCGAAAAAAGCCACGAACTGATTGTCAGGAGAAAAGAATGGATAGCTTGCTCCCTCGGTTCCTGGGAGCGTTGATACCGCTCTTGATCCGATTTTCTGCACATTGATGACGTTTTTGCCGGATTTTTCGTCGGGCGTGGTGTATGCAAGCATGGATCCGTCATTCGAGATGGAGAGATGATTCACTTCTCCACGCAATGGAATGGCAAATTCCTGCTGACTTGTTTGTTGCTTGCCGCCGCGCAGTGCCAGGACAGCGCCGCACAGCGAGACCAGCGCTAGTCCTGCGGTAATCCATAACCAGCCGACCCATACCCTGGGCATCTTGTCTTTCGTCTTCGCCAAGGCGGCATTCACGCCGGTGCCCGATCCCGAGAGCGCGGCCAACGCAAATCCCAGATCCCGGGCAGACTGGAAACGCTCCGAAGGATTTTTCTCGAGGCAGTGCCGCAGGATCCGCTCCACGCCCGGAGATACCTTGTTTTTTTCCAGGTCGATTTCGGGCGGCTCGCTCTTGAGGATGGCACCGAGGGTCTCGATCGCAGAATCGCCGGTAAACGCACGCGTACCGGTGGCCATCTCATACAACACCGCGCCGAAACTGAAAATATCGGAGCGCGAGTCGGCCACCTCGCCGCGCACCTGTTCGGGTGACATATAGCCAACCGTACCCATCACAGTGCCGGGTGATGTTCCCGCTGATGTCATTGTTACGGTAGCACCGGAGAGCGCTGCCTCGGTGGCATATTTCGCGAGGCCAAAATCGAGAATCTTTACATGCTCGTCATGGGTGACGAAAATATTTTCGGGCTTCAGATCGCGGTGCACGATTCCTTTCTCATGCGCCGCTGCCAAGCCACCGGCGATCTTGGTGCAGTACTCCACGACTTTGCGCTGCGGCAGTGCGCCATCGTTAAGGCGCTCTCTGAGGGTCTTACCTTCCAGCAGCTCGGAGACCAAGTACTGAAGGCCGTCCTGGCTGCCCACATCGAAAATTGCAAGCAGGTTCGGATGATTCATCGTTCCAAGTACGCGGGCTTCGTGCTCGAACCTTTGCAGGCGGTCGGTGTTTTGTGCCAGCGCGCCAGGCAACACTTTGATGGCGACGTCTCGCCCAAGGCGGGTGTCGTTGGCACGATACACCTCGCCCATCGCGCCGGCGCCGAGCGAAGAAGAAATTTCGTAAGGGCCAAGTTTTGTACCCGGAGGGAGAGGCATGAGTGCCGGAATTATACTCTGAGGAAAACTTCGAGCGATAGCGTTAGCCCGTTTAGGCGATCGACCCGGTCCTACGGCCGGGTCCCTTCGATCAAACTTTTGGCCATGGCCTAAAGAAGGTTCCGAAAAATGTGCGAACGTCTGCTGCCTCACAGGAGCTGAGAGGGAGTTAAGATCGATCTTTATCGCTATACCGTTACGACAATTTTGCCGATCTGCTCGTTGGACTCCATGTAGCGGTGCGCTTCGACGATCTGCGCAAATGGAAACACGCGATCTATCCGCGGCTTGAAGTTGCCTGCTTCGATCTGATCGAAAACGTACTGCTGAGCCTTATCTCTCAATCTGGGGTCAAAAAGCACTTCACGGAGGGTGTATCCACGAATAGACAGTCCCTTGCTCAGTGCGGTAAACAAGGGAAACGGCGTTGGCTCGCGCGCAAGCGCTCCATATTCGAAGATGGTTCCTCCGACAGCCGTCGCGTGCGCGAGCACCTCAATACCCTTGCCTCCGATGGGGTCGAATATCACTCGAGCGCCTTTGCCACCGGTAATTTTCTTCACCGTTGCGAGGAGGTCCTCTTCTTCGGTGGCAATGACGTGGGTTGCTCCAATCTCGGCCAATACTGACTTTTTCTTGGATGTTCGCGTGGTCGCAATGCTGGTGGCGCCTTCCGTCTTCACCATTTCGATAGCCGCGATTCCCACACTGCTGCTGGCAGCGGTGATCACGACGAAGTCTGTTTTTGTGATGTGAGCGTGGGCTATCAACGCTCCGTAGGCGGTCAGGTATTGCATCCAGATAGACGTGCCCTCTTCCGGCGTGAGCTTTGCTGGATAGACCGCCAAAGCGCTGGCCGGAACAATCGCAATTTCTCCATATACACCGTAATTGGTCATGAAAAACGCCGGCACGGTGCTGGCTTTCTTGCCAATCCAGCTCTTGTCCACGTCCGGCCCCGCCGCCGCAACAACACCAGCGGCCTCATAACCAAGCTTCGACGGCAGGACGGGAGACTCCAGGTAGTGGCCGCGGCGGAACATCGATTCCGCCCTGTTGAGTCCTATAGCTTTCACGTTGAGGCGCACTTCGCCTTTTCCCGGCTCGGGGATTGGCTCATCCTGAATCTTCAATACTTCCGGACCACCTAAGGTATGGAAGCGGACAACTTTTGCGGTTTCAATGGCCACGTCAATCTCCGATACGCAATATGTTCAATTGGGAATACCAAGTGCGCGGCTATTCTATATTGATACGCACGATGAGGTGGCGCGGAGTTAGTCTGCTGGAGCGGCGCGGGTCTTGGCCCATTCGCGAATGGAGGCCACTTCTTCGGCGCGGTTACGCTAATCGGTTGCGTCGAATGGATCTCCTCCCAGGAGCACTTTGGTGGTTAGTTGTTGCTTTCTGCGCGAACGCGGTGTAAAGCTCGGCGGCGATGGCCTGCTCGATTTCCGCTCCTGAGAAACCTTCGCTGTTGGCGGGAAGTTTTTGCAAATCAAACGTGGTTGCGTAGCGGCCATGTCAGATTCGCAGCCGAGAGATCACATCGATTTATGACAAGTACCGCTGCCGGAATCGGTGAACGTTCTGCCTTGCTGGGAGATGAACCTCCACTCATAGGAATTTGTTAGAAGGGTAAGCTTGAGCACCCCAAACGATTCATTGTTCCGCACCTCACTGTTGTCCTTCGTCGGACCGAAAGGGCGCAAATTTTTGCCGCCTGTGCCGACCACAAATTCACGCACGCCGTGTGCGAAGTCGGCCTGACCCTGAGGATTTTGCGGCGCGAAACGTTCATAGTCGTGGTCGTGGCCGTTAATCACCACGTCGGCTCCGGCGTCGTAAAGAGCTTGCCACAGCGGGGTCACTTCTAAATCGTTGCCGTGCGCGCCGCCTGAGCTGAATAGTGGCTTATGCCAATATGCGAGGGTGCAGGAAGAAGGATGGGAGGACAAGTCCGAGCGCAGCCACTTTTCTTGCCGCGAACCAGGATAGCAGCCGCCAACATCGGCGCACTCACTGTTCAGGACGATGATGTGCCAGCCGCCTGCGTTGTAGCTGTAATAACCGCTGCCCGGGTCTCCGGCTGCCGGCCCGAAATATTCGAAGTATGGGGTGGCACCATTTGAATGGAATTCGTGATTACCGGGTGCGGGACGAGTGCGTGTTTTTGCGCGTCCCCAAGTACGGTCGTAGCAGGTGAAATTTTCTTTCGTCCCGTCCGGGTAGGCCAGGTCGCCAACGGCCATCACTGTGCCGGGAATTTCGTCCAGCAATTTTGCGGTGGCTTCCGCACCGGACAAATCTCTGCAATCGGCGATGTCGCCGGCGCCGACAAGAATGACGGCTGCGTTTTGCTGGGCGGCTTGTAAGTGACCGTTCGGAGCCTTTGCACAATATGCGGCGGCTAGAAACAACAGTATCCTAACCGCTATGGAAGAGTATTTGTTGCTCATCGCTGCCTCATTCGCACGAAAGTTTTCGCCATTTTAAAATAATCACCATAACCAGACGCTCTTCGGCTCATTGCAACTCTGTTGAGTGTAAGCGGCAGTGAGGCTGGTTAAAATTTAATTCGCAGCATGAATTGTATCTGCCTGGGCAAGCCTGTTCCGGTATTTGGGGATGCGGCATTGTCATTATTGGTGTTGAAATTATTCGTAGAGGTGATCACCCCAAAATCCGATTTGGCAGACAAAAAATAATTGTTGGGTATAGGATTTCCGCTGGCATCGACGCCTTGGGAGAAGTTCAGGGCCAGGTTATTCGGATCGCCCAGTTGCACGTGGTTAAGAATATTGAAAACCTGTACGCCGAACTCTACCGAGAGGCGTTCAGTGAGCTTTGTATCCTTCATCAGAGCCATATCGATTTGCCAGGAGTTCAGCGCGCGGATGATGCCGTTGCCTGCGTCACCAAAGCGTAGGAAATTTCCATTGGCGTCGAGCGGCGGAGGCGCGAACGCCGCCGGGTTCACCAGTGGTACGCCGTTGCGGCCCGCACCAGGCAGCGTCAGCGGGATACCAGGCACGATGTCTGGCCTTTGGTTGGTCTGATCGTTGCCGTCTGGTAAACGAAAAGTATCATTGCCGCTCAGGTTCATGGTGACCGTTAGTGGATGGCCGGTGTGCCACAAACCGATTCCACTCAAACTCCAACCGCCCACGATTCTACCAACCACTCCTTCATGATTCAGGAAGTTTTTTCCGGGCCCGAAGGGCAACTGGTAAACAGAATTAACGGTGACATTGTGCCGGATATCAAAAATGCTAGGCCCTTTATCGCAGGCCAGGCAATTGACGTTTTGCGGTCCGTTGGATTCGCCGCCACCGACGGAGCCATCGTTAATCGAATGCGACCAGGTATAGCGGGCTTGGAAAGAAAAACCGTTGTTGAATCTTCGCTCGGCCCGCAGTTCCAGCGCGTTGTAGAAGCTACTGCCCACATCGCTCTTGTAGTCGACTGAGCCATACGGGTCTGTAGTGTTGTATTGATCGGTATTGCCAGACCCATCAGGAAAATATTGGTCGAGCGTTCGCGCACAGGTCCCGGTGTTGTAGTTGAATTGTCCATCCGGGCCAACCTGGTTCAAGCACAAGTTGACTGCGCCACGCGAAAACAACCGCACGCCGTGACTGCCCAGGTAAGCGGCGGACGCCAGGAATCCTCCCGGCAATTGTTGATCAACGGTGAGTCCCCAGGTTTCGACGTACAAGTCCCGGCGGTTTTGACGCTGAAGAGCTCGGGGATGATTTGGAGCGGTTCCTACCGGTATACCTGTGAGGTCAGGAATTATTTGCTGGAATCCGGGTTGCAGAGAAGCAGGATTCGCTGGCTTATAAGTGACGCGGAAGGTATCACTCTCCAAGCCGGCGTTCAAATCGTCGTTTTGCGCGGCACCATGATAAATTCCAAAGCCCGAACGTATCACGGTCTTTCCGTGAAGCATCTCCGGCGCCCAAGCTAGGCTTACCCGCGGATCGAAGTTCTTATAGTTTGGGTTATAGAGCGACGGATTCTGGGGACAGGGCGGAGTGTTGATGGGTGTCTGAAACGGTGTGTTGAGTGATCCAGACCCGAGGCAAGCACCGTGAAATTGGTTGAGGTCGAATACCGTGGTTCGGTTGTCCGCTTCTGTCGCGACGCCATAGTATTCCCAGCGTAGACCAAGATTGAGTGTCAGGTTTCGATTTACTTTCCACTCGTCCTGCACATAAGGCAGATAAAATGTCCGGCGATACTTGTGGCAACACCATGGCGCGTTGTACGTCAGAGCGGAAATGTCAGCGTTGACAAAATTAGTGTTTGCGCTCCCGCTGTTGTCGCTAAAATCGAGGGTGTTGTCTTCGGTCTTCCCCTGATTCAATCGGACGCGGCGGATCTCCAGGCCTATCTTCAAAGTGTGCGCGCCGCGGGTCCACACTAGGTTATCGATCACTCCAAAGGTCGTCCCTACTTCGTGGTCAGCGTTGTCATTATTCAGCTGTGTCCAATCGTTGGTTTTCACCGCGTAGGGGAGGATGCTGGCCTGTGGATTGATGAATGGGGCGCGATTGACGAAGACCTTCGCTTCGTTCAACACCGTCGGGCTGAAGAGGTGTTGCAGCGCAATGAAGTAATTCGCTGGGTGATTGATGGTGCGCACGGCATCCAGCACGCCGTTAGGGCCGCTAACCAAGCTGATGTCGCGCTGTGCGCGGCCATAGAGGTTTGTGTTGGCGCTGAACTTATGGTCGATGCGCACGAGCCAGGTATCTTCGTGAACGATGGTAGGGAAAGCGTTAGTAAATTGATCAGAATCCGAGGGTTGACCGGCGTTGCTGAAAGAAGCGTCGGGAAACACAAACTTTGGGGTACAGCCATTGATTGAGCCCGTCGATGCTCTCCATGGATACGCTTGAAGAATGGAGCAAAGCTGTGGCGACTGTGCGAGGGCTTGCTGTTCGATGGCCGCTGAAGGAACGATGGTTTGCGAGGTGCTCGCTTGAAATTGCCGTAAGCCTTCATAGTTAACGAAGAAAAACGTTTTGTCCTTTATGATCGGCCCGCCAAGGGTCATTCCATATTGGCCAAGCCTAAACGGCGGGATCGCGGGGTTGCCATTTGTGTCGAAGTCATTGAAATTACGCGCATCGAAAACAGAATTGCGCAAATAACCAAAAACCGTGCCGTGGAAGTTATTAGAGCCAGATTTGGTCACGACATTAACCTGGCCGCCCGACTGCGTACCGTATTCTGCATCATACAACGCGCTATCCACGCGATACTCTTCAATCGCATCTTGGGAAATTTGTAGGCGGGTCTGTGACTTCTGCGCTTGCTCTTGAATTCCACCGGCGTCCACGCCGTCAAAGGAGAAGTTGTTATCGTCTCTGGCACGTCCGGCAAAACGAATGGTGCGTTGGTCGCCCCCACCATCATCTTGAGCGAAGGGCGCAAGTAGTGTGAAGCTGGCCCAATCCCGGCCATTATTTGGCAAATCCAGAATTTGATCATCTCTTATTACGGCGGACTGCTCTGCACTACTGCGGTCTGCGGGCGACAGCTCGGCTCTGACCTCGACCTGCTCGCTTGCCAAACCGATTTCCAATCGCACATCCAAAGTTCGCGTTTCGCCCACTTGGAGAACGACGCTTTCGATCAATTTCGATTTGAATCCGGAGTTCGACACCATCACGGTATACTGGCCCACGGCCACTGCTGGAAAACGGTAAAATCCCTCCGTGTTACTTCTCCGTTCGAGCGATTGATTCGTAGCCACTTCCAGAATTTCCACGCGTGCGCCGCTGATTGTTGCCCCGCTTGCGTCGGTGACGGTCCCCTCCAGGTTCGCGCGGTCAGTCTGAGCGAAACTGCAACGTGAGATCGACACGATCACCAACAGAAATGCCAGTACGCGTAAGGAACTAGTCATACGCATGCCTCTCATTCGAACTAAACACCTTTGAATGGGTCAGGAACGTTCAAACACGAACGCGGAGTCCGGCGTTCGATAAGCGTGCTTATTAGGAATTAGAAATGCTACTGGCGTATGAATGGGTTGTCAGGAATACATGAAAGGCGTCAAGGTGCGTCGGGCCGCAATAGCCCGTCGTTGAGGGTCAAAAAAGGAGCCAAATGAATCGATCCTAGACAGCGGTAACGTTAAGGCCATCTTGTATTTACTAAGAAGCGGGAAGAGTCCACGGTGAACTCTCCATCCACATTTATTATTGAGGCAGGCGAGCGCCAGGTCTAATCCCATCAAACTCGACGAGTGGGGGGGAACGCAACCGCCGCTACCCAAGACTGACGAGATGCCCATCACGCTAAAAGCGGTCTACGAAGTGTCTAATGAAATGGCGCGCCCGGGGAGGCTCGAACTCCCGACCCGCTGCTTAGAAGGCAATTTTGCAGTCGGTGCAATCAAAGGACCTATACTCATTCTTCTATACTTAATCATCGTGCACTATTTGCTCTGTTTGCAGAGGCTCAATCTTCGTGTCATTGAATTGTTGCTGGTAGTTCTTGGCGCTATGGAAGATGCGCATCGCGTCAGGAGAAAGAGGTATTTCTGCGTCTAGCCCGACGGAGCTTGAATGAGTTGTAATTTCGTCGATTTTTCTCAACAAATCCGTGGCGACCTCACCTGAGAAGAAAGGCTTGTGACCCAATGCCAACGGGACGTATGTACTTTTCCCCACATCGTCCATTAGGGTGTTTTTGATGCTCCCTTGGTCCTCCATGATTAAGCCAGTAACCACGTCCTCCAAACTAATGATATCCGCGCCACGTTGCCCGGCGCGGAACCGCGGCCCGCAAAAATTACTTGCCGAGCCCGTATTGAGAACGATTCGAACATTAAACCTAACTCTGGATTTCAGTTGTTGCGACCTTCGTGGTTACGTCCCGCGCGGGCACGCATTCCCCAGCAGCTTTCGCGCTGTCGTTTCCGTTAGGCGCCGCCATAAGAAGTGCGGACAACCCTTTGTCGATGCACTGCCTCATTCTGGGCGTAACAAATATAAATCCGCGTGACCGCTGGGCCGCGCATAAACCAGTGTCGCTAGGTCGCCAGAAAAATCGTACGCATTACCTCCGCTCACCAACGGGAAAGCGAATGGCAATTTCAAAGCGATTTGCGGTTCGCCAATCGCTTTGCCGCCCACCCATTTTTGTCGGAGAATCGTCACATCCTTACGTGACGTCACTGCATAAAGGAAGGAGTTTCCGTCATTCGCTATAACCAT